>LJUR01000153.1 GCA_001304105.1 Deltaproteobacteria bacterium SM23_61 | reverse complement strand
CCGCATGGCCCGGGAGTACAAGGTTCCCATGCTCCTGGCCAACCTGGTGCAGGAGCTCTACGGGTACTCCCTGGCGCACGGGGACAAAAAGACGGACCACACGGCCATTTTTTCCAGCCTGGAAGACCTGGCCAAGGTCAAAGTGATGGCTTGAAGACCGGCGGGCCAAGGGGAGTTTTATAGACGAAAGAGGCCTTCGGGCCGTCGCCAGGAGGGCTTGTGAAAAAAGATCTTTCTCCATCCCCGAAGGCGGGACTGCTGGTCCTCATCTTTCTTCTTTTACTCGTCCTGGTTCCTTTTTTACCGGTCCTCTGGTCCGGCGGGGAAAAGGTTCTGAGCAACGGGCATACGGATATTGCCGGTCAGTTTTACGCCTACAAACATTTTCTGCATGAGGAAATCGGCCGCGGGCGGCTTCCTCTGTGGAACCCCTACCTGATGAGCGGCACCGACTTCCTCGGAGAAGGCCAGCCCGCTCTATTCTATCCTACCACTTGGATCTTAGCGCTCTTCAGCCCGGCGACGGCCATCAACCTTCATTTTCTTCTGCACTCCTGGTTGCTGGCTGCCTCCCTCTATTATTATCTCCGAGAGTTGGGGCTCGGGAGGGAATCCGCTTTTTTCGGCGGCTTGATCTTTGTCTTCTCCTCGGTGCCGGTGCTCAGGATCTATCCGGGCCATCTTCCGAATTACCCCGCCCTGGCCCTCGCTCCCCTTTTTCTTCTATTCTGGGAAAGGTACCTGAAGAAGCGGGGTCGGCGAAGCCTGCTCTTCCTGAGCCTGATTTATGCCGGTCTTATTTTTTCCGGGCATGCTCAATTTCTCCTCTATTTTTCCATCTTCTTCCTCTTCTATGCCGGATGGACGATTTGGACCGCCCCCGAAGTGGGGCGAAAGGGAAAAGGGATCATGGCCATCGCCTTCTGCCTGTCCCTTCTGTTGGGCGTTCTTCTGTCTTCGGCCCATTTGCTCCCCGCTGCGGATTTTGCCCGGAATTCCTTCCGCCAGCAAATGAGCTATGAATTTTGCTCCCGGTTTTCCTTCGCCCCGGAAAATTTTCTCACCCTCCTGTATCCTTCCTTCTTCGGGGACCGGGTCGTTTCGGCCTACTGGGGAAGAAACTATCTCTGGGAGATGACCGCCTACCTGGGGATTTTTCCTCTCCTCCTGGCCTTCCTCGGTGCCCGATCCTCGACCCACCCCCGCCGGTTATTTTGGGTCATCGCCGCGGGTGTTTTCTCTCTCCTGGCCCTGGGAAGACATACTCCCTTATTCTATGTTCTCTATCACTTCGTCCCTTTCTTCGACAAATTCCGGGGGAATTCTAAATTCATAACCTTGGTGGTCCTGAGCCTGAGCATCCTGGCCGCACTGGGACTCGAAGGCCTTCTTTCCGGTCAGAAGGAAAAACTCAAGCGGCCCCTGAAAAAAATCCTGAAAACCACGGTGCTCCTGTCTCTCGGGCTCGTTCTCATCTCCGGCCTCCTCTTCGCGATCGTCTCCGGTGCGGACGCATGGAAAGAAACGGTGAAATGGAGATACACCAAGGGGGAGATATACGAAAAACCCATTCTGGACGACCAGAATGAGATGCGACGGGCCCAGGCGACGGCCAAAAGATCTATCGCTATAACTCTTCTGTTCGCCCTGGCGGCCACGCTCTATTTTGGAATCCTTAGCGGGAAAAGATGGAAAGCCCTGCCGGGGTTGAAGACGTTTCTTTTCTTGGGAATCGTCGGCGATCTCTTCTTTTTCGGGTGGAAATATTACGATTCTTTCCCGGTGAAAGACTTGCAGCCTCCCCGGGAGGTGGCGGACTTTCTTTCGAAGGACAAGGGATTATTCCGGGTCCTAGCCCCTTCCCTGCCGCACAATAGCTTCATGCTCTCGCCGATTGAATCGATCGGGGGATACGCCGGAAACATCCTGGAGAGATACAATCGATTCCTCAATCGATCCCAGGGAAAACCAGAAGATCTGCTCCAGAACGTTGTTCAAGTCACCCGATATTCCCCCGCTTTCCATTTGCTCAATATCAAGTATATTATCCTCCCCTCCCGGGTCCGGTTGGGGACCCCCGATTTTCATCGCCTCTTTTCCTCCGGGGATCTGACCATTTACCAAAACAGGCTTTTTGTCCCCCGAATCTATTTCCCCCAAAGGGTCCGCTTCATTGATTCACCCGCGACGGCACTGAATCTGGCCGCTCAAGGGGGGTTCGATCCCCGGCAGTTGACCCTCTTGGAAGACAGGGTCCGGCAAGGGGAGACGATTGACTACGGCGCGGCGGGAGCGGAGTTTAAGCTCTTGAAACATGCGCCGAACGAGATTCATTTGCGGGTCCAGGTTTCCCAGCCGCGATTTCTGGTGGTGGCCAATTCCTTCGATCCACGCTGGAAGGCATCCCTCGATGGTATGAACGCGATTCCCCTCGTCCCGGCCAATTATGTCCTCCAGGCGACCCTCATACCCGAGGGCTCCCACCTGTTGAAAATCTATTTCTTTCCCGATTCCCTGGAATGGGGAATCCTTCTGACCGCCGCCGGCCTCCTGGCTTGGGCTTTCCTGTGGATCTGGGGGAAGGGTCTGGGGAGATTTTTGTGAACTTTATCTTTTCCCAAAAGATTTATTTTCCCTTGAACATGGGTTCCCTTTTCTCCACGAGCGATTTCATGCCCTCGGCCCGGTCTTCCGTCTTTCGTCAGATCTCCTGAGCGACCCACTCATGGCCGAGGACCTGGGCCAGATCCCCCAGGCGGATGCGGCGCATCGCTCCCTTCTCCTTCGTCCATCCGGAAGATGGACCTTTCCGGATGCTGCCTCAGCTGGGGAGATTTTAAAATATTGAATCGCATCTCTTTTTTGCGGTAGATTAAAAATATGAGCAGCGAGAAACCTGAATACACCTTTCGTTATCCGGTAAAAGCACCCGAATCCGGGAGCCGCCGGGATTCTCTGTTGGAGATGATCCGGATTCAGCTGGAGAGCCTGCTCGGCCTGCTTTCTTTGTATCAAGGGGGGGAAGAGGTGAAAGTGGACGGGTTCCGACTGATGAATGAAGCCGAAAGCATCCATCCGATCTTCCTTCCTCAAATCGACAAGGACAGCAACAAGGCTAAGGTTGAGGTTGAGGTCCAGGCGAAGGCTAAGGTTAAGGTTGAGGTTAAGGTCAAGGCAGAGGGTGAACCTAAGCTTGAACCTCAGCCTCAACCTTGGCCTGAACCTCAGCCTTTTACATCCTTCCAAAGGCTCCGCAACGCCGACTTATATGAGCCGCGAATTCCTCACATCCAGGGGGTCCTGGAGAGCCTCCTATCGGTGATCACTCTGGAGTCGGATGGGAAACCGGTGAAAATCGACGGCTTCCGTCTGAAAGACTTGAACCATTGGCTGGTTCCATCCGCGGGAGACCCGGCGGAAGTCTTCGACCACCTGGCTACCCGCTGCGACTGCGACTGCAGCTTCTGCTACCTCCGGGGAAATCCCCCTTCTCTCGCTTTAGAGCAGCCTCAAAGGAAGAGTGAAGAAGAATGGGAGGAAGCGCGGACCCGGTTGAATTATTTTTCCCCCCCGGGGAAGAGGGCCCTTTTCCCCACTCTGGGAAGCCCTTACGAAGTTCTCTCCCATCCCCGGGCTCTTGACCTGCTCCGGGAGCTCCGGGAAAAGACGGACCGCCCCTTCCGCCTGTCCACCAATGGAAATCGGTTAACCCCGAATTTTATCGGAGCTTTGGCCAAGTTGAAACCGGTTTACCTATACCTCTCCCTGAACTCCTCTTCTCCGAAACGCCGCGCGGAAATCATGGGAGCCGTGAACCCGGAGACGGCGATTCACTCGCTTCCGCTCCTCGGAGAACGGGGCATCCCTTTCGCCGTCATCATCGTCCCCTGGCCTTTTCCATCCAAGGAAGAAATGCTTTCCGATTTAAGGGAAACGGTGGCCTATGCGGACCGGCACAACGTCCACCTGGTGGAGGTGAGCCTTCCCGGGTACAGTCGCTATTTCTCCCCGGAACCGCTTTTTGACCGGGAAGATGTCTGGTCATCGGTCGTCTCGGAGGTCCGGGTGCTGCGGCGGGAGGTCCAGTGTCCACTCCTGGTCAAGCCCAGCCTGTACGAAGAGACTCTCCATGAAGAAAAGTTCAACCTTCCGGCCGTGGTGGGAATGGTGAAGAACTCGCCGGCGGCCCACGGCGGGATTCAAAAAGGGGATCTGATCCTCTCCATCGGAGGGCTGAAAGTCTCCTCCCGTCCCCAGGCCCGGGACCTGCTCCATCTCCACCATCAAAACCGTACTCCTGCCCTTTCTCTTTCCATTCAGCGAGGCAAAAAAATTCTAGACTTGGATCTTCTCACCGGGCAGCACGGCTACCCTTATGCCCCGGAAACCGACCATCACCTGGGGATGATCTTCATGGGGGCCGGGTTCCGGCCCAGCCTCCTGGAGGACCTGAAAACCCTGATTACGAATCACCAAGCGCGAAATGTTCTTCTCCTTTCCTCTCCCCTGGTGAAACCCGTTTTCCTCCAGATTCTGCGGGGGTCTTCCCTCTTCGGCGGGATTCAGATTCGGGTCGAGGTCCCGGAGAACCGCTATTTCGGGGGAAACATCTGCATGGGAGACCTGCTTGTAGCCCAGGACTTCATTGAGGCGATCCGGGATTATCTCCGGAAGAATTCCCCTCCCGACCTGGTGGTCATCCCCTCCTCCCCGTTTTCCCTGGGTCAGTGGAGAAGAGACCTGGAAGGCAGAGTCTTCACCGCAATCGAAAGAGCGGCGGGCCTGCCCGTCGCCCTCCTGGACTGTGAGCCCATTTACGACTGAACTATTTTTTCTTTTCTTTTTGGCTCTTCTCCCAATCGAGTGGGTAATTTCGGTCGATTTTCCATCGCCCGGTATGCCCGCTGACAAGGCGAGGACGATTCGAGGGGAGCCCAGGGGGTGCATCCCGCCCCTGGGCGGAGAATATTTCGGTACCTTTCCACCGACTCGATTGGGAGAAGACCCCTTTTTTTCTTTTTCCCTTGACACCGTCTTTCCGTTGTTCTATATAGGCACCAAAATATCCTGAATCGTTTGAAGGCTGTCTTTCCGAGCCGCCCTGGGTTGCCCAGGGTAAGGGATGATTCCTTTCTGCCATCGCGCTGAATCAATCATTCGGAGCGGCGTCCTTTATTCTGTTGCCGTTGAAGAGACTCATTCGCCCCATGAATTCCTTCTGTTAAGCCCCCAACCATTTCGCTTTCCTTCCTATCGGAGGATAGGGACACGGCAAGGGAGATTTAAAGAAAGGAGGAATGATGCCCAGGAAGAAAATCATCGCTCTGGGAGGGGATGGAGTCGGTCCGGAAGTAATGGAGGTCGCCTGTTACATCCTCGAGAAAGCCGGATATGCCCTGGATATCTTAAAGCCTCTTTGCGGAAGCGAGGCCTTCCAAGCCCGGGGTAATGCCTTCCCTGATGAAGCCAAAAAACTGTGTGAAGAGTCCGACGCCATCCTGTTCGGGGCAGCCGAAGGTCCTTCCGTGGCCATCCTGGTTTATCTCCGCTGGTCCATGGACAACTATATCAACCTCCGCCCGGTGAAATATTATCCCGGTGCCCTTTCGCCCCTGAAGAACCCGGAGGGAATCGATTTCCTGCTGATCCGGGAGAACAGTGAGGGCATGTACCCGGGCAGAGAGGGAGATATTCCCTGGCTGGCCCAGAAAATGTCCGACTACAAAGATCCCTTCGGCCGAACCCTGGATTTTTACGGGGAGGGGAAATTCGCCATCCGCCTTATCACCCGGAAAGGAACGGATCGCATCGCCAAATATGCCGTCGATTTGGCCCGGGAGAGGAAGTCACAGGGCTTTGCCGGTAAGGTGACCTGCATCACCAAGTCCAACGTGCTCCGCCAGTCCTGCGGTTTTTTCCAGAAGACCGTGGAGGAGGCGGTGAAGAAATCCACCGAAATTGCCTACGAGCATTTCCATGTGGATGACGCCGCCCGCCGTCTCATCCGATTCCCCCGTGATTTCGACGTGATCGTAACCTCCAACATGTTCGGCGATATCCTGGCGGACGAGGCTGGAGAAATGGTCGGGGGTCTGGGCATCGCCCCCAGCGCCTGCCTGGGAGGGCGCAAGCCCTATTTCGAGCCGGTGCACGGCTCGGCGCCGGATATCGCCGGCCAAGGGATCGTGAACCCCACGGCCATGATCCTCTCGGCGAAGATGATGCTGGATTACCTGGGGATGAAGGAAGAGGCTCTCGGTCTGGAAGCAGCCGTGGCCAGGGTTTACCAGGAAAAGAAATATCTAACCCCGGATCAGGGGGGAAAGGCCACTACCAGGCAATTCGCCGAAGCCGTGCTGAAGGCCATCAAATAAGAAAGCGAAGAGCATAGAGCAGAGAGCGAAGAGAGAAGGATTTTTTTAACTCTATGCTCTATGCCCTCTGCTCTATGCGTCTTTTTGGGGGGCTTATGGGAATGACCCTGGCGGAAAAGATCCTGGCCCGAGCTTCCGGGCAAAAAGAGGTTTTCCCCGGACAGTATGTGACCGCGGAGATCGACCTCTGCATGGCCCATGAAGGCCTGGCCGCCGTGTTCAGGAACCTGGCCCGGGCCGGATGGAGCAGGGTCTGGGATCCCTCCCGCATCGTATCTCTCCTGGACCACTACGTGCCCGCGCCCACGGAACGCTCGGCCGAGGTTCACAAGATGGTCCGCACGGCGGTCAAGCAGTGGAAAATTCAACATTTCTACGGCGAGCGGGCGGGGATCTGCCATCAGGTCCTGCCGGAGAAGGGACATGTCCTTCCCGGCATGCTCATCGTGGGAACCGACTCTCACACCACTACCTACGGAGCGTTCGGGGCCGCCGGCACCGGGATCGGCTTTACCGACATGGCCTACGTCTTCGCCACGGGCAGACTGTGGTTCAAGGTGCCGGAGACAATCCGCTTTTTGCTGAAGGGAAAACTTCCCGAAAGAGTCATGTCCAAGGATATCCTCCTTTTTATCGCCGGAAAATATTCCGCCGAAGCGGCTCAATACAAATCGGTGGAGTTCGTAGGACCTCTGGCCGGGGATATGACCCTGGCGAGCCGCATGACCATGAGTAATATGGCGGTGGAGATCGGGGCTAAGTTCGGCTTTTTCGTGCCGGACCAGAAGGTTTTCGATTTTTTGAAGGGACGGGCGCAGAAGCCTTTTTCCCCGGTCGCTCCGGATCCCGACGCGCGGTATGAGGCGATTCATGAGATCGATGTCTCCTCCCTGGAACCCCAGATTGCCTTCCCTTTTTCCGTTGACAACGTCCGCCCCGTTTCCGAGGCGAAAGATATTAAGATTCATCAAGCCCTCATCGGCTCCTGCACCAACGGGCGGCTGGAGGATCTTCATACGGCGGCATGGATTCTCCGGGGAGAGAAGGTCCATCCTGAAGTCCGCCTCCTGGTGATTCCCGCCTCTTGGGAGATTTACCGCCAGGCCATGAAAGACGGGACCCTGGACACGCTCATCGAGGCGGGGGCGGTCATCGGGAATTCCTCCTGCGGCCCCTGCTTCGGGGCTCACATGGGGCTTCTGGGGTCGGATGAAAACTGCATCGCCGCCATCAACCGGAATTTTAAAGGCCGAATGGGAAGCCAGAAAGCCCAGGTATTCCTGGCCTCTCCGGCGACGGTGGCCGCTTCGGCGCTGGAAGGAAAGATCACCGATCCAAGGAATTATCTTTAGCCACAGAGGGCACAGAGAACTCAGAGAAAAAACGTTTCAAATTTCCCTTTTTGAACCCTTAATTATTGCTTTTACCAAAATCCCCTGTGTTCTCTGTACTACTGTTTTGCAAAGTCTTCAAATTTTTTTAGGCAAAAAGCATCCCCCCCCCACCCTAACCCTCCCGCTCGAGGGGGGAGGGGAGGGAGGGGGTGAATGGTTTTGGTTGCGGCTTTGCCGCGCTGTGATCTCTGTGGCGAAATGAAAGGAAATAGAATGGAAATGATCCGGGGTCGAGTGTGGAAGTTCGGCGACAATGTGGACACGGACGTGATCACCCCCGGGATCTTCGTGGATGTCCCCATGGAGGAGATGAAGAAGCATGTTTTGGAGGCTCTGGACCCTCGATTCCCGAAGGAAGTGAGAGCCGGGGATATCATCGTGGCCGGAAAAAATTTTGGCTGCGGGTCCAGCCGGGAGACGGCCCCCGACGCCATCAAGGCCCTGGGGGTCGGGGCGGTGATCGCCGAATCCTTCGCCCGCATCTTTTTCCGCAATGCCATAAGCATAGGCCTTCCCGTGCTTCCCTGCCCGGGGATCTCCGGGGCGTTCCGTGAAGGCGAAGAGGCAGAGCTGGATATTTCCGGGGCCAAGGTGACAAACCTGTCCTCCAACCGGGTTCTTCAAGGCCAGCCGCTGGCCAAAGATATCCTGGACATTCTCTCCCAGGGAGGAACGCTTACACTTCTCAAGGCCATGGCGGAAGCGGTCCCCGTGAACATCCATCAGGAAAGCGAAACGCGCAGAGCTTAGAGCCTTGAGAGCAGGTTTTCTATCCATAGCCGCATGTATTTTATCGTCTTTGTCATTCCGGGCTTGACC
>LJUR01000152.1 GCA_001304105.1 Deltaproteobacteria bacterium SM23_61 | reverse complement strand
TGCCCTTCCAGGAAGGCCGGCATATAGGGGGCAAATAGAGGATAAAAAGAAAAGAACACGATGACCAGGGCTAGAGCAATGCCGGTGGTCCGCCGGACGGCCTCGATGACCAGAATCCAGAGAATGACGGCCATGACCGTCAGGTCCAGAGGAGCAACATAGCCCCATCCCCTTTCGATGATCGTATATCCTTGACAGGCATAAATTACGGGAATCCCGAAAGCCAAAACGGCTAGAGAAGCGTCCAGGAAAAAGACCCCCCGGCCGGCGGAATTTTTTTTGGCGGAAAAAAGCAGAAACGCCTGGGGAAGGTACAGGGCCAGCAGCAGATAGAGGAAAGAGTTGTCCATCACCATCATTCCGTAAAAACGGAAGTGAAAAATCTGGTAGACGGCCAGAAGAATACCGACAAAGGAAAATGCCGTCATGATCCATCGCAGGGGGATTGGGAGGGTCCGGTATCGCTTCTCGATGAGAGGTTCCGCCTTGGGCGTAGGTTCCTGGTCCATGAAAATCGACTCCCTTGGGATATTCAGGCAAGGGCCGGGAAAAGGTCTTCCTGTTCCCGGCCCCCTGAACATCTCCTTCGTATTTTTTATTCCTGCAAACGCATCTTTTCCTCTCATCCTTCCCTCTCCCCGCTGGGTAGAGGGAAGGGATGAGGGAAATTAGGTTGAGTGGATCAAGATTTAACGCGTTTGGGTCAGAATCCGGCGGCCGCTCTTTTCTCCAGCCAGAACTTGGGGAATTTTTTCGATCCCATTTTCTTCTCAATGGCTTCAGCCTTGGCCGCTTCGAAGACTTTCTTTAATTCGGCTTGCCGCTTGAGATACTTCTGGTTTTTCGCCTCCCGCTCCGGAGTCCACTTGCCGAGCTCCTTCAAGTAACGGATGGCGCCTTCGTGCATCGGCAGGGGATACTCGTCGTAAAGCTCCAGGCAGGTTTCGATGGGCCAGTAGGCGGCCAGGGATTTATGTTTCTTCGAATAGACAGAATACGCGTCATGGAGCAGCTTCGTCATGACATAAGCTTTATCCGCTGCCATAAAGTCATAGGCAATAACAATGGGATAAGCCTGGGTGATGGTCTGGAGGGGCTTATCTTTGGGCAGGCCCGCTCCGATCTTGCAGTTCATGGGCGAATACATGGGCGCCAGCTTCTTGATCCGCGCCCATCCTTCCTTGTCCGCCCGGGGGACAGGAATGAACCGAAGGCCCTGGGGCATCGCTTCGAACTCATAGGCCAGAGAGGCCGTTGGATTGATATGGGCCGTGTCGATTTTTCCTTCCATGACCATTCGCATGGCCGTCACGTAGGAGGGAACTTCCACCTTCTGCACGTCTTTCCAGCCAAGACCTGCAAAGGCGAGGTGGGCCTCGCAGATCAGCGTCAGAGCCATGCTTGGATAAAAGGCGACTCTTTTCCCTTTCACGTCCGCCATCGTTTTGATGGGCGAATCCCCGCGAATGCCGAGGGCAAGCCCCGCATGCTGGGCGAAATGGAGAGCCCGAACCGGCTGGGGTCCCCATTCCATCGTTGCGTAATCATGGAGCCCTTCCTGCATGAAATAGGAGCCGACCCCGTGGAAGGCGAAGTCCGCATCGCGCAGACGCAAGGGGAAGACGCGGGGCAGGTCGGTTCCGGCCGGAATAATCCGGACCTTAATCTTGTACTTTTCAAACAAAGACTCGCTGATGAATCCTGCCATCATGTAACCCGATGACCCGACGTCGTAAGCCGTCCAGGTCATCATCTTGGGCAGATCGGCGGCCGTCGCCTGGGCCGCCGGGAAAGCAAGCAGGCACACGAGTCCCCAGGCCAACATCTTCCAGTTCATTTTGCTTTTGCTTCCTTTCATAGCACCCTCCTTTTGAGCTTGGATCGTATTGTATTGCGCCTCCTTTCCGTAGAACATGCCTGACTGCCGTCAGGTTCCGCAAGACCCTCGGGGTCTTGATTTCTGCTACCCAACTTTTTCCTTTCCTCCCTTCGGGAGTGGGTCACAATTCTTTATGCCCGCGGAGGCGGGCCTGCGCCAGCGAAAAATTCAAAGGTAATCGGGTTTAAGGCTTGAAATTACTTTTGAAATTTGAAACTGCGCGTACAGGGTTTCTTGAAAAAACCATTCTGATCAAAGAATATTCTTTTGTCAAGAAGGAATTCGGCCTTGCCTTGCCTTGCCGTTTGAATGATCATTAAACTGGATGCCCCCTCCGCGGGCATGACGAATTAGGACACCGTCTCTCAAGGGGAACGGAATTGACCATTGCTAATTGACCGTTGCCCGTTGATCATTGCTCATTGTTCTTTTTCTTTATTCTATGCTCCCCGCCCGTTATCTTTTGCCTTTCGTGCTATTCGCCATGCTCTCTGCGCTATGCGCTCTTATTCCTTTTGTGCTATGCGCTATGCTCTCTGCGCTATGCGTTTTATTCAGTTAGTGTTCCCGCCCTGTTGGCCTTCAGGTATTTCATGCAGTATTCATCCCGGCCAGCCAGGGTCTCGGCCACCAGGATGTGGGTCATCATCTTCTGGTCCAGGGGGTCCACGATGGCCCCGGTCAACCAGAAAGCGCTTGGGCAGCCCGTAGGAGACATTGGAAAGACCGCAGACCGTCTTCACTCCCGGAAATTCCTGGTGGATGCGGCGGATCGTCTCCAGGGCCAGCAGCCCATTCTTATCGTTTACGCTGACCGGCTGGATCATGGGGTCGAGGTGGATGCTCTGGATCGGGACTCCGGCCTTAGTCAGGTTATTTGCCAGAAAATGGGCGTTCTCCAGGGCCCGGTCTACAGCGCTGGGAATCCCCCGATCGTCCATGCACAGGGCCACGATCTCGCAATCCCGTTCCTTCACCACCGCTTTCATGGCTTCGAAGCGGTCCTTCTCCGCCGTGGTGGAATTGATCATGGGTTTCTTTTTTACCTTCTTGATCAAGGCCTGCAGGACTTTAGGGTCCGGGCTGTCCAGAGACAGGGGAACCTCCACGGCCGCTTCGGCGATTTCCACTAGCCAGGTCAGATCCTTCATTTCAGTGCCGATGCGCGAGCCGGCGTTCACATCGATATAATGGGCTCCCGCCTTGGCCTGTTTCTGAACATCCCCGGTTATGTATGCGGCATCCCGTTTCTCCACCGCTTCATTCACCGCTTTCCGGCTGGTGTTGATCCTTTCGCCGACGATTAACATGTTCCCTCCGCAATCAATATTGAGATTTGGAGATTGAAAATCCAAGCTATTTTCTACACCCTACACCCCACACCCTACACCCTACACCCTACCCTGCACCCTGCCCCCTTCTTTTGGATTATATTCCCGATCCGATCTTATCCGCAGGTTCCTGCGTTCCTTTGAGCAGCTTTGCGATCTCTCGGACCACCGGCGCGATCCGGCTCACCCAGCCGGAATGCCCGGCGGTCTGCAGCCTGAGATTGCTGAATCCCATGGGGAGATCTCCGGTCAGAAGGTCCATCAATGTCTCCGTGGGACCCATGAACCGGAAGTCTTCATCCTTGAAGTGCAGCAATCCCGAGCGGCCGGTGATTTTTCCTTCCCGAACGATGAAATGTCCCCGGAAGGGGCTGTCCGAGGCTTCGATGTTGACATGCATGGGCCTTTCCGCCTTCTCCAGCAGGGCTTTTATCTCCTCTATCTGTTCAGCCCGGGAAGCTACCCCCTCCCAAAGGAGGTCCATCAACTGATCTGGCGTATCGGGCAGCTGGTTAAAAAGCCCGGCCGCATCCGACTCTCTCAGTTTTTTCAAGAGTCGGGCAAGAAAATCCGGGTATTCCCGCAGCAGGTTCCCAATCCCATATCCCTGGATTTCATTGAAGGCCCCGGGGAGGGCAGCTTTAAAACCTTCAGCCCGCAGGGCCATTAGATTTTCTATGAACTTTTTCATCGCCTCTTTGGTCATCGTCTTCCGCTTCATTGGGGATAGGGAAACCGGGCGACCACGGGGGGTCGCCCCTACATAGCTTATCTCTCCGCAGAGAAACGGTATCATAATTCGTCATGCCCGCGAAAGCGGGCATCCAGGCATAAATTCTCAATAATAACGAGACTGGATTCCCGCTTCCGCGGGAATGACTGCTCTTTATTCCAATTACGGCACAATCGCAGAATATGGGGAAAAGAAATCAGTCATTCATAAATCTCTCTGGGCCCTCTGTGTCTCTGTGGTGAAAATGTCTTACCCCTCCAGATCCGCCTTCCACACCCGGCACAGAATCGCCCTAACCTGGGGGACCCCCACCACCGGGTCAAAGGGGGGATCGAGGGTGACCAGGGCGTTGATGTTCGATTCGAAGCAGCCATGCTCGGGCTCGGGTCTCTCGGGAAACCACCAGCCATGGGGGCCGGCGACCACGTCGGGATGCATCTCCGGAATGAGCTGCACCCGGTATTTCAATTTTGACTCTCCCGCCGACTTGGGCGTCTCCAGGTAAACCCATTCGCCCTCGCGGATCCCCAGGGCCCCGGCCCTTCGCGGGTTCATCTGCAGCAAGGGTTCGGGAGCCAGCTGGCGCTGACGCCGGACCTGCCGTCCCTCGCTGTGCATATACCCGTGAATCCGGTAGTGGGTGTAGATGAAGGGAAACTCCTTGAATAGTCCGGGCGTCCGCCGCGGACTTTCCGGCGGCTCCTGGAAAACAGGTATGGGGTCCACGCCCATGGCTTCGAAAATGGTCGAGTACAGTTCCACCTTTCCCGTGGGGGTGGCGAAAGGCGGTGTGCTCTGACGATACCGTTCGTACTTGCGCGGAAAGGTCAGGGTGGCATTGGGCTTCTGGAGAAGGTCATCGAAGGTCATGCCCTGGTATTTCAGCATCCAGTTCAGGTAGTCTTTAAGGGTGTCCCAGGGGGAAACATCCATGTCCATCCGTTTGCCGATTTCGATGGCCACCTCCCGGTCGTCCTTGCACTCTCCTTGCGGTTCAACCGCCTTGCGGAAGGCCGTGACCGTGCTGGAGGGATGGCCGAAGGCCTCCACCAGGTGGTCAATCTCCGGGTAAAAGGCCGCCGGGAGCACGATGTCCGCCAGCTCGGCCGTAGGGTTCATGAAGAGGTCGGAGACGAAGAGGAAATCCAGCTTGTTCTTGAGGATGTCCCAAATGCGCCGATTGTCCATCTCCGCCACGATGAGGTTGTCGGCGATGCACCACATGGCCCGCACTTTCCCCTCCTCCATGGCTTTGATGGTAGTGGGGATGTGGCAGAGGCCGCGTTTGTGCATGAGGGGGTACTCCCTGGCTCCCAGCCGCTTTTCATTGATGGCCGCCGGCGGCTTCACCCCCCAGAACATGAGGTAAGGATGCCACATGAGAGCCTCCCGGAAGGTCTTGTAGTACAGGAGGTTTCCTCCCCGGGCATCCACGTTGGCGGTGATGGCGATCAGGATCGAAATGGCCCGGCAGGTCTGGGTGGAGGTCACCTGCTGCGCCCCCGACCCCAGGCGGATGTAAACGCAGCCCGGCCGGTTTTCGGCATACAAGTGAGCAGCCTGAATGATTTCCTCCCGGGTCAGTCCGGTGACATCCGCCCCCCACTCCGGAGGGTATTGCTGCACGTGGGCCTTCAGCCGGTCGAAGCCGTGGCAATATTCTTCCACGAAATTTCTGTCATACAGGCCCTCGTTGATGATCACCTGGGCCATGGACAGAGCAAGGGCCATGTCGGTTCCCGGGCGAAGCCTCAGCCACAGGTCGGCCCGCTTGGCCATAGGAATGGGCCGCGGGTCGATCACCATCAGCTTGGCCCCCTGGCGCAGAGCCCGGTGAACCACCCGCGCCTGGGCCGGGGTGGCCACGTCCGGCTCCGACCCCCAGAAGACGATGCACCGGGCCTCGCCGTAGTCCGGGCCGAACTCGTAGGTGATCGTGTCCCCGAAGGTGACGCTGTTGGCCATCACGTCCGGATGGATGCAGGTGTAGCGCCCCAGGTGGGTGTTGGGTGTGGGCCAGAGCCTCTCGGCCATCTTCGTGGCCTGGATGCCGATGTGTTTCTGGCCGGACCCGCAGGAGACATGGATGGCCTCCGGCCCGTATTTCTCCTTGATCTCCTTCAACTTGCCGGCAATGGTGTTGAGCGCTTCATCCCAGGAAATGCGCTTCCACTTCCCCTCTCCCCGCGCTCCCGCTCTCTTAAGGGGATACAGCAGGCGGTCGGGATGGTACAGGACATCGGGAATGGTCGCCCCCTTGATGCACACGGTGGCGCAGTTGAGGCACCGCCCGGCCTCCTCCATCCCCTTCTTTTTGCGATAACCAAGCTCCACCTCATCGAAGGACAAAAGGGTTTCCCTCAGCGGCAATGTGGGCATGGGCTGGCGTTCCCGCCGGGCCGGAAAATCGACGTTGACCGTTTCTCCCGCGCGTCGGAGGGTCTCGGCCAGGGAGGTTTCTTTCTCTCTCGGTGCAGACCCCGCCAGGTATTTGATGATGGAAGCGGCCGCCTTCCTTCCCGCGGCCATACTCTCTACCACCGTGCCCGCGCCGGCCACGATGTCCCCTGCGGCAAAGAGCCCCGGGATTTCCGTGGACATGGTTTCAGGATCTACGGCCAGGGTTCCCCGGTGGCTCATTTTCAGTCTGCTTCCCAGGGAAGAAACCGCCGGGGCCTGTCCGATGGCGATGATCACCGCATCCGCATCCAGGGAAAGCTCGCTTCCCGCTCCTTCCTGGAGGGTCCAGGAGAGGTTTCCTTCTTTATCCGCCCGGAGCGACGCCACCTTCCGAAAATCAGCGCCGGCCACCCGCTTTCCCACACCCTTCCTGAATTTCTGCGGCGCCAGGGCGGGATGGATCTGGACGCCTTCCCGGAGAGCGCTCTCGATCTCCCAGGGGTGGGCCGGCATTTTATCGAGCGTCTCCAGGCAGGACACGCGAACGTTCGCGGCCCCCAGACGTACGGCGGCCCGGGCCATGTCCATGGCGGTGTTTCCGCCGCCGATGATCAAAACCTGTCCTTTCAGGGATTTTGCTTTTCCCTGCCTGATCTTCTCCAGCAGGGGCAGGGCATAATGGACCCCCTGGAGGTCCGACCCGGGAACCTTCAACGCCATCGGGGTCCAGCTCCCCGCGGCCAGCAGCATGGCCTGGTGTTTTTTCAGCAGTCCTTCTATCTTAAGCCTCCGGCCCACGGGCCTATTGGTCTTGATCTCCACCCCCAGACCCTTGATAGAGTCGATATCCGCCAGCACGCTGGCCTTGGGGAGCTTGAATTCAGGGATGACCCGGGTCAGCATGCCCCCGGGCTCTGAAGCGGCCTCATAGACCGTAACCCCGTAGCCCGCCTTCACCAGGTCATGGGCGGCGGTGAGGCCAGCAGGCCCGGAGCCCACAATCCCGATGGTTTCCTTCTCCGTCCGGGGTGCGGGGACCGGTTTCTTTTCTTTCTTCCTGGCCTGGTCAGCCACCAGCCGCTTGATCCAGGCTATGGCCACGGGTTCGTCCACCACCCCCCGGAGGCACTCCTTTTCGCAGGGGTGGTGACAGATCCGGCCGCAGACTCCGGGGAAGGGGTTCGTCTCGCGGATGATCTCCATGGCTCTATCGAACCTCCCCTGGGAGGCGGCGACAACATAGCCAGGCACATCCATTCCGATGGGGCAGACTTCCCGGCAGGGAGGGGTTCGGTTAAGGGGGGTCGCGTCCACCACGGCCACGACTTTTCCATCGGCCACTTCGGCGATGAGATGGCACTTCTGGTGGCAGCGAAGGCAAATGGTATGGGCTTGCATGTCCTGGTCTACCTTTCCACGGGGCCTAAAAACCAATGGGACACGGATGAACACAGAGCGGCAAAGCCGCAACCAAAAGAAACGATTAACTTTTAACTTGTAACCCAAGGAGCCACCCCCTCCCTTCCCTCCCCCCTCGAGGGGGAGGGGTAGGGGGGGGGGGATGCTTTTTGCCTAACAAAATTTAAAGACTTTGCAAAACAGTAGTACAGATTTTACTCGTAAAAAAAGCAAAGAAAAAAGACCGAATGGGACGCGGATGAACACGGATAAAACCGGATTATGCCCAGGATAAAAAGAAAACCAACGACCAAACGACTATACGACAATGGGACACGGATGAAAACAGACAAAAAAAACAGGCGCGGTAAAGGGCAATGTCTTTTTCCTCTTACCTCTTACCTCTCACTTTTCACCGCCTTTATCGAGACGCGGATGAACCCGGACGACGGCAAAAAAATTATATTTTTGAGGGGTTACGCCAGTCAAGGAAAAACATGAAGAAGGCCAGGAAATCGCCCTGACCTTTATGAAAACTGTGAAGATTTTTAAGATTTTTTCCGAAAAAGTTAATATCTTCCCGGGTGAACTGCGGCTTTCTCAACATTCGGGGCAGCTTGACCCGGATCATTTTTTCCCTGCGAAAGATTGAAAAACAAAAAGGACTGAGTGAGGAGACCGGGGCGAGCCCGGACGGCCAAATTTCTTGACACTTCGGGTAAAAACAAGATAATTTTGACGGACTCGCTGCTTTCGGTTCCCGGCCCATCATGCTTGGGCCAAATGGGTGATCCTTCATGGGGGATTGAAAATGAAAGACATCATTCTTTACACCGTCGTTCCCGAGCTCCCCTCTCGATTGCGCCCGCTCCTGGATCTGGCCAGAAATATCTGGTTCAGCTGGAACTTGCCGGTCATCGACCTCTTCCGCTCCATCGACCCGAACCTTTGGGAGGAGACCGGACACAACCCCATGGCCATGCTGGGGCAGCTGAGTCATGAACGGGTCCACGAGCTCTTCCAGGATGAAGGCTTCCTCCTGGAGATGGACCGGATCCACGAAGATTTCCGCCGCTACCGGGAAGATCACCGGAAATACGAATTCGGCCTGGAGACGCCCGTCGATTTCACCGTGGTCTATTTTTCCGCCGAGTTCGGGCTGACCGATTGCCTGCCCATCTACTCCGGCGGGCTGGGGGTTCTGGCCGGAGATTTCTTGAAGTCCGCCAGCGACCTCCGTCTCCCCGTGGTGGGGGTGGGGCTCCTCTATCAAAAAGGTTATTTCCAGCAGTACTTGAACGCCGACGGCTGGCAGCAGGAAACCTACCCGGATAACGATTTCCACAACCTCCCCGTCATCCTGGAGAGGGACGAAAACAATAACCCCGTAACCGTGGAAGTGCCCATCCGGGACCGCCAGGTGAAGATCCGGGTCTGGCGGATCCAGGTGGGCCGCGTTCCCCTCTACATGCTCGACACCAACACCGTGGAAAACCACGAGGATGACCGGGACATTACCTGTGCGCTCTACGGAGGCGACCGGGAGGCGCGCCTGAAACAGGAGATCGTCCTGGGCATCGGCGGAATTCGCGCCCTGAAGCGGCTGGGCATCCGGCCGGCCATCTATCACATGAACGAGGGGCACTCGGCCCTGGCCAACATCGAGAGAATCCGGCTCCTCATGGAAGAAAACCGCCTCAGTTTTGCCGAGGCCAAGGAAGCCGCTTACGCCGGCAGTGTTTTCACCACCCACACTCCGGTCCCGGCGGGGATCGACATTTTTGATTCTTACCTGGTGGGCTCCCTGCTGGGGAATTACCTGCGCTCCATGGGCCTCTCCCTGGACGCTTTCATGGCCCTGGGTTCGCCCAATGAAACCGGCCCGCGGAATTCATTCAACATGGCCATCCTGGCGCTGAAGAGTTCTTCCAAGGCCAACGCCGTGAGCCGGCTTCACCGGACCGTCTCGCGCCGCATGTGGCAGGAGATCTGGCCTTCTCTTCCCGAAGTCGACATTCCCATCGACAGCGTGACCAACGGAACTCACATTCCCTCCTTCATCTCCGACGACATGGGCCGGCTCCTGGACCGGTACCTCGGAAGGCGGTGGGCCGAAGATCCGGACAACGTCTCCGTGTGGAAGCGGGTCAACAAGATTCCCGATGCCGAGCTCTGGCGGACGCACGAGCGAAGGCGGGAGAGGCTCATCGCCTTTACCCGGCAGAGGCTGCAGGAACAGCTTCGGCGGCGCGGCGGGCAGAAGGAAGAGATCCTGGCCGCCGGGCAGGTTCTCCATCCCGAGGCCCTGACCATCGGGTTCGCCAAAAGATTCGCCACCTATAAGAGGGGAGATCTGATCCTGAAAGACCCGGCCCGCCTGGCCAAGATCCTGAATCACCCCCAGCACCCGGTGCAGATCATCTTTGCCGGCAAGGCCCATCCCCAGGATGCCGCCGGCAAAGAGGTGATCAAGAACATCGTCCACCTGGCACGGCTTCCGGAATTCCGGGACCGGATCGTTTTCATCGAAAACTACGAGTTATCCGTGGCCCGGTACATGGTCCAGGGTGCGGACATCTGGCTGAACAACCCCCGCCGGCCCCTGGAGGCCTGCGGTACGAGCGGGATGAAGGCGGCGGCCAACGGGGCGATCAACATGAGTGTCCTGGACGGCTGGTGGGCCGAGGGATACCAGCAAGACCTGGGCTGGGCCATCGGGTCCGGGGAAGAATACCAGGATGCGGCCTATCAGGACTTTGTGGAGAGCCATTCCATCTACGATCTCCTCGAAAGGTATGCCGTTCCCCTCTTCTACGACCGGGGAAAGGACAACCTGCCCCGGGGATGGATCAGCCAGATGAAGAATTCCATGCTGAGCCTGGCGGGCCAGTTCAACTCCCACCGCATGCTCCAGGATTACGTGAAACGATTTTATCTCCCTTCGGCTCTGAACTGGAGAAAGATGGAAGCAGACGGGTTTCGGGGAGCCCGCGAATTCACCGCCTGGGCCCAGCATGTGCGGCAGAATTGGCCGCAGCTGCGGATCCTGGAAAAGAAGGCCGAAACCCGGGGACTTATCCAGTTCGGCCAGACCCTGAAAGTGGAAGTTTTTCTGCAGCTGGGACGCCTGTCCCCCAAGGACCTGGCCGTTAATATTTATTACGGCCGGGTGGATTCCAAGGCCGATTTCCTGGACCGGGAGACCCTTTCCCTCTGCGATGTCATCCAGCAGGACAACAAAACCGTCTTCCGCGGAGAAATTCCCTGCCAGAGAGTGGGCCGTTTCGGGTTCCGCGTCCGGATCCTCCCTTCCCATCCCCTGCTTTCCAACCCCTATTCTTTGGGACTGATTTTGTGGGGATAACCCGAATGCGGAATGCGGATTGCGGATTGCGGATTTGCCCCCTCCCTAACCCTC
>LJUR01000151.1 GCA_001304105.1 Deltaproteobacteria bacterium SM23_61 | reverse complement strand
GCCGGCCATGCCGGGTGCGAAGCAGCGCTGGCCTGTTCCCGGATGGGCCATTCCACCCTGCTAATGACCATCAGCCTGGAGGCGGTGGCGCGGATGTCCTGCAACCCGGCGGTGGGGGGATTGGCCAAAGGGCAGCTGGTGAAGGAGATCGATGCTCTGGGTGGGGAGATGGGGAAAAATACGGATGAGACCGGAATCCAGTTCCGCCGCTTGAATACCAAGAAAGGACCGGCAGTGCAGTCTTCAAGGGCCCAGTCGGATATGTATCTCTACCATCTCCGAATGGCGAGGGTACTGGAGCGCCAGAAGAATCTTTTCCTTCGGCAGGCCCTGGTGGATGATCTCCTGGTTGAGCATGGAAAAATTAAAGGAGTCGTTACCAATGTGGGAGAGCGGTTTCTGTCCAGAACGGTAATCATCACTACCGGGACCTTTCTCCGCGGGCTTGTCCATATCGGTTTAAAGAATTTCCCCGCAGGAAGACTGGGGGATCTCCCTTCGATCCGTTTGTCCGAAAGTCTTCTGAATTTAGGCTTTATCCTGGGACGCCTCAAGACCGGAACCTGCCCCCGCTTGGACGGAAGGAGCATAGACTTTTCCGGGCTCCAGAAGCAATGGGGGGACCATCCTCCCAGACCTTTCTCCTTCAGCAACCAGACAGTTCCCTTGCGGCAGGTTCCCTGCCACCTCGTTTATACCACCCCCGAAACGCATGAAATCATCCGCTCCGGTCTGGACCGTTCGCCCCTATATTCCGGGGTGATCAAGGGGACTGGGGCCAGATACTGTCCCTCCATCGAAGATAAGATCGTCCGTTTTGCGGAGAAGGATCAGCACCAGATTTTTCTGGAACCCGTGGGGCTGGATACCCTGGAGATCTATCCCAACGGGTTGGCCACCAGTCTTCCCATGGACATTCAGGTCCGAATGCTCCGTTCCATCTCCGGCCTGGAGAAGGTTGAGGTTATCCGCCCCGGGTATGGCATCGAATATGACTATGCCGATCCGGTCCAGTTGAAGCCCTCCCTGGAGACCAAACTTGTGGAGAATCTCTTCTTCGCCGGGCAGATCAACGGCACCTCCGGGTACGAAGAAGCGGCGGCTCAGGGCTTGATGGCCGGCATTAACGCGGTCCTGAAAATTCGGGGGGAAGAGCCCTTTATCCTGAGGAGGGATGAGGCTTACATAGGGGTTCTCATCGATGACCTGGTAACCAAGGGGACGAAAGAACCCTATCGGATGTTTACCTCCCGCGCGGAATACCGTCTGCTGTTACGGGAAGACAATGCCGACTTGCGTTTAAGAGATAAGGGAAGATCTCTTGGACTGGTAAATGACCAGGATTATCAAGGATTTACCAAAAAGAAAGAGAGCATCAAAGCAGCCCTGGAGAGACTGGAAAAAATAATCCTCTACCCGACTCCCGGGCAGAATGACCGGATAAAAGTCCTGGGGACTGCCCCGATTAAGAACCCTATGACCTTGACGGAGCTTCTCCGCCGGCCGGAAATCTCCTTCAGGGACTTGGCAAGGGTTGATCCGGAAAGCGCCTCTCCGGGGGAAGAAGTGGCCGAGCAGGTGGAGATTCAGGTCAAATACGCGGGTTATATCCAGAGGCAGGGAGAAGAAGTTACACGGCTTAGAAAGCTGGAAGAAATGAGGCTCCCGCCGGGGATGGACTATTGGCGTATCCCGGGGCTTTCGACGGAGGTGAAGGAAAAATTGAACCGGGTCAGGCCCCTTTCCATCGGGCAGGCATCAAGAATATCCGGAATTACCCCCGCCGCCCTCTCGATCCTGATGGTCTACTTAAAGAAAGAGTCGGAAATGAAGGAAGGAACCCACATGTGAAGATCCTTCCGGGATGCTTGAGTTGTAGCGTGGGGGGCCAGGGTGTTTCCCGCAGAAAGCATCAGCCGGAATAAGGCCCCCAATTCGCGAGTCGTGAGGGCGCAAGCCGTTAAAGGCATTTTCCCTCCTACGCCTCGTCCCTTGCGGTCTTTTTATCCGCTTCGAGCGGCTCACGTTTTCAAGGCTCCGGCTCAGCCGGAGGCCCTGAATTGATTTCCAAGGGGTAAATCATGAGGGCCAAGGAACCAGGGAATCTGCTTGTTCAGGGGGCTGCCGCCATGGGAATTTCATTGACCCATGACCAAAGGAAAGCCTTTGAACTCTTCCTGAAGGAATTGAACCAGTGGCGGAAAAAAATCAACCTGACGAGCCGGAAGGATGACCGGGAAATCATCCTGAAAGATTTTTTGGATTCTTTGACTCTGCCAAAGCACCTTCCCCAGGGGACATTCATCATGGACTTGGGGTCGGGCGCCGGTTTCCCGGGGATTCCTCTGAAGATTGCGCGTCCCGACCTGAGAGTTGTATTGCTGGAAGGGACCCGGAAAAAGTTTTTTTTCTTGAGAGAGGTTTTAAGAATTTTGAGATTAAGCGGGGTCGAAGCTCGTTGGACCGGCGAGGATCGCGGGGTTGCGGATTTATTCGCGAGCTTTGATTTTGTCGTATCCCGGGCTTTCGGCTCCCTTTTGGCCTTCTCCTCTGAAGGAGTCAGTTTCCTAAAAGAAGGGGGAATCCTGCTGGCCATGAAAGGGAAGAGAGGACCGGAGGAGCTGGAGGAGAGCCTCGCTTCCCTTAAAGATATGGGTCTGGAACTGAATTTTCTCGAGGCGGTCCAGCTTCCTTACCTCCGCCATGAACGAAGCCTCATAGGCTTGAAAAAGAAATAAGGGTCTTCTCCCAATCGAGTGGCTGATTTCGGTCCTTTTTCCATCAGACGGTATGCCCCCTGCCAAGGCGGAGGGATTCGGAAGGGGCCCAAGGGGTGCATCCCGCCCCTGGCGGGACATAATGAGGCAGTGGTTCTTTCATCGGTTCGAGTCTGATCATGATTTTGTCGGCCGGATCGGAGCAGGGATTCGGTTTTCCGAAAGGGGATCGGGGACAGGTGCCTCGCGGAACCCAAGGAACCGCTCCCGAATCCCGGTTTTTCCCGCCGATTCTGCCCCGCCAGGGGCGGGACACACCCCCCGGGCGGAGAATATTTCGGTACTCTTTCCACCCATGCGATTGGGAGAAGAACCAGAAAATAGCTGAATGTTCCACGTGGAACAGGGATATTTTTGCTTCCGCCCTTTTAACTTTTCTCTTGAAATTTGTGGGCTGAATGGGATAAGTAATTCGGACTGGAGAAAAACCTTCATGGGGCGAATCATCAGCGTGGCCAACCAAAAAGGGGGAGTGGGAAAGACCACCACTTCGGTTAATCTCTCGGCATCGATGGCGGTGGCCGAGAAGAAAACCCTTCTTATTGATATCGACCCCCAGGGAAACGCCACCAGCGGTCTGGGGCTCACCCGGGAGAAAAGATCGGGCAAGTCCATCTACCATGCCCTGATTGATCAGGCCGATTTAAAAGACCTGATTCTGGACACGGAGCTTGATTTTCTCAAGATCATCCCCTCGGACATAGATCTGATCGGTGCTGAAATCGAGCTGGTTCCCTTCCCGGACCGCGAAGTACGGTTAAAAAGGGCCCTCCAAGGGGTGAAGGAGGACTTCGATTATCTCATTATCGATTGTCCCCCTTCGTTAGGACTTATCACCGTGAATTCCCTGACTGCCTCGGATTCCGTCCTGATTCCCCTCCAGTGCGAGTACTATCCGATGGAAGGATTATCCCAACTTATTAAAACTATTAGGTTAATTAAAGAAAACCTGAATCCGGACCTGAACATTGATGGCATTTTGCTGACCATGGTGGACAGGCGAAACAACCTCTCTCACCAGGTTATCGAAGAGGTTCGAGAACATTTTCCTGACCTAGTTTTTAAAACCACGATCCCCCGGAACGTTCGCCTGAGCGAGTGTCCAAGCTTTGGGAAACCCATCATCCTGTATGATGCCAACTCCCGCGGGGCGGAGAGCTACCTCGAATTGGCTCAGGAGATCATCGCTCAACGAGCAAAGGGCTAAAAATCTGTATTTTTCCTTTGACATTTTTCTTTTGTTTATTCTAAAGTGAATCGTCATTCATTTTTTGGGAAAGATTCCCGGCAAGGCATCAGCAAGGATCGGTAAATTTGACTGCACGGCAAGCATTGGGAAAAGGTCTCGGGGCTTTGATCCCGGAAAAAGGAGCCCCCGAGGGGGAAGGGAAAAGACCCCTTCAGCAGTGCGGGATCGAAGAAGTTCACCCCAACCCTTTTCAACCCCGGAAAGCCTTCTCTGAAGAACAACTCCAAGAGTTGGTTGATTCCATCCGCGAAAAGGGGATTCTCCAGCCCCTGCTCGTCCGGCGCAGGAGCGACGGTTACGAGTTGATCGCCGGGGAAAGAAGGTGGAGGGCAGCCCAGCGGGCGGGCCTGAGAGAAATCCCCATCCTGGTGAGGGACGTTTCTGACTCGGAGATGCTGGAGCTCTCCCTCATCGAGAATATCCAGCGAGAAGACCTGAACCCCATCGAGGAGGCCGAAGCCTATAAACGATTGATGGAACAATTCCATCTCACCCAGGAAGAGATTTCCAAGAAAGTGGGGAAGGACCGGAGTACGATTGCCAACACCGTCCGCCTGCTGAAACTCCCGCCGGAAATCAAGCTAAGCCTGGCCGAAGGGAAGATCACCATGGGCCATGCGAGAGCCTTCCTCAGCCTCGACGGAGTCGATAAGCAAAGGCTCTTATGGAAGAAGCTGCTCTCGGCTGGCCTGTCCGTCCGCCAGACCGAAAGCCTGGTCAAGAGGCTCCGCACCCGAAGTTCCCCCACTCCCCGCCGGTCCCATCCGGAATGGAGCGCGTTGATCGAAGAAATCCAGCGGATCCTGGGCACGAAGATCAGGATCTTGGGAGATCGAAGACGGGGGAAGATCGAAATCCATTTCTTTTCCCCCGATGAATTGGACCGAATCATTGAGCTTCTCCGGAGATAAAAAAGGAAAAAAGGGATCGACCTGAAAAAGATGCCGCAGAACCCCAGCGAAGAGATCAATGCCCTCCTGGGCGAGGGGACGGAATTCGAAGGGAAATTGTCCTTCGGGGGAAAGGTCCGGATCGATGGATCATTCACCGGCCAAATCCGCGGCGAGGGAACGATTATCGTGGGAGAAAAGGCGAAAGTGGAAGCCGAAATCGAAGCGGGAATGGTGATGGTCAGAGGAGAAATCCGCGGCATCATCAAAGCCAGAACCCGCATCGAGGCCTATGCCCCGGCTCGAATTTTTGGACACCTTCATGCCCCCGTGCTGGTCTTCGGCGAAGGGGTGATCTTTGAGGGAACCTCGCATATGACCGGCGACCCTGAAAAGGGAGACAGGGTTAAGACCGCGATTCCCCCGTAGGAAAAGATTTTCCTCGGCCCCAAAGCAGAATTCCGTCGGGTTCGTCTTGGCCGACGTGATTCAGACTTCGAATCCCCTCGCGAATCGCACGTTGAAATTCGGAAATTGATCCTGGGAGTTGCTTAGATGATCGAACTCAACTTCACGTTAATTTTCCAACTGGTCATCGTGTTAATCCTCATGGTTGCCCTGAGCGGCCTGGTCTTCAAGCCCTTTCTGGGCGTTCTTCAGGCAAGAAGAGACTGGGTCGAGGGAGCTGAGAAGAAAGCCCGAGAACTCCACCGGCGAACCGAGGAATTGATGGAGCAACACAGGGATTCCATGAACGCGGCTCAGGCCCAGGGAGCCTCGGTCCGGGATGAGATCCGTAAGGAGGGATTGGCCCGAGAAACGGAGATCCTGCAGAAAGCCCAGAAGGAGGCCAATCGCTTCATGGACGAGATGAAGGGCAGGATCCAGCAAGAAAGCCGGGCCGCCCGAGCCGGTCTGAGGATTCAGGCCCAGAATCTGTCCCGTGAGATCGCGGCCAAAATGCTGGGGAGGAATATTCAGTGAAAAAATTTGCCCGCTGGGTGGGTTGGAGCGTAGGCGTTCAAATATGGATTACCGAAAAGCTTTGGGCCTCCGGCGGCGGGGACGGGGGGGGGTTCTCCATCGACGTGGTCTGGCAGATCATCGCTTTCGCCGTTCTCCTGTTTCTCCTGGCCAAGATGCTGAAGAAGCCCCTGGGTTCTTTCCTGGTGAAAAGGCAAGAAGAGATCCGCAGCTCTCTGGAACAGGCCTCCCAGAAGGAGAGCGAGGCGCAAAGGCTCCTGGGCGAGTGGGAGAAGAAACTCGAATCTCTCAGCCGTGAAATCCAGGACCTCCATGAGACCATTCGCCAGGAAGGCGAAGAAGAACGGAAGAAGATCGTGGATCGGGCGGAGGAAGAAGGAGAGCGGGTCAGGAAACAGGCTCGGATCATCGCCGAACATGAAGTGAAGAAAGCCCAAATGGCGCTGAAAAAGGAAATGGTGGATCTTTCCCTCGAGCTGGCGGAAAAGCTCCTGAAAGAAGCCATTCAACCCCAGGACCAGGAAAGGCTGGTCCGCGAGTATATCGGGAAGATGAAGGAGATCCGGTGATCAGTTTAACCGTCGCGCGGAAATATGCCAAGGCCTTTCTGGAGATCGGCCTGCAGGAGAAGAATCACGAAATCCTGGGAAGGGATCTGCAAAAGCTGGCCGGTCTTTTCCAAGAAAACAAGGAGCTGAGGCTGGTCCTCTTCAGCCCTTTCTACCCCGCTCCCCGGAGGAAAGCGATTGCCCGGGGCGTGGGAGAATCTCTGGGTTTATCCAGAGTGACCCTCGATTTTCTGGATCTGCTCATCGAACGGGACCGGGTGGACCATTTTCCCGCGATTGTGAAGTCCTACGAAGGACTCAGCGATGAGGTTTCCAATCGCCTCCGGGCGTCGCTGATTTCCGCGCTGGAGCTCCCCGCCCCGCTTGTGGGGGAGATCAAAGCTCAACTGGAATCCTCCACTGGTAAGGAGGTAATTCTTTCCTCCCAGGAGAACCCTTCGCTCATCGGGGGGGTTATCACCAAAATCGGAAATATCGTTTATGACGGGAGCCTCAAAACCCAGCTTTTGAAGGCGAAAGAGAACCTGTACAAGGAGTGAGCCAAAATGGCCGTGCAGATTAAAGCCGACGAGATTACCGAGATCATCCGCAGTCAAATTCAAGGATTCGACCGGAAACTGGATGTGGCCGAAACCGGGGTCATCCTGTCCGTGGGAGACGGGATCGCGCGAATCTACGGCCTGGACCGGGTCATGGCCGGGGAACTTCTCGAATTTCCCCATGGCGTCTTCGGCATGGCCTTGAACCTGGAACAAGACAACGTGGGGGCGGTCCTCTTCGGAGAGGTGGAGTTGATCAAGGAAGGCGATACGGTCAAGCGGACGAACCGCATCGCCTCGGTCCCCGTAGGAGATGAACTCATCGGGCGGGTGGTGAACTCCCTGGGCCAGCCCATCGATGAGGGCCCGCCGGTGGAAGCCAAAAATTTCCGGAACATTGAACAGAAGGCCCCGGGAATCGTGGTTCGCCAGCCGGTGAAAGAGCCCCTTCAGACCGGCCTGAAAGCCGTTGATTCCATGATCCCCATCGGCCGGGGTCAGCGGGAATTGATCATCGGGGACCGGGGGACCGGGAAAACGGCCCTGGCCATCGATGCGATCATCAACCAAAAAGGGGCGGGGGTGTATTGTTTCTACGTGGCCGTCGGCCAGAAGCGTTCCACGGTCGCCCGGGTGGTGGATGTTCTTAGAAAATACGGGGCCATGGAATACACCACGGTGGTGGCCGCCACAGCCTCGGACCCGGCCCCCATGCAGTACATCGCTCCGTACTGCGGCTGCGCCATGGGAGAGTATTTCCGGGATTCCGGAAGACATGCCCTCTGCATTTATGACGACCTTTCCAAGCATGCCACTGCATACCGGCAGATCTCTCTCCTCCTGCGCCGGCCCCCGGGGCGGGAGGCCTATCCCGGGGACATTTTCTACCTCCACTCCCGGTTGCTGGAGAGAGCGGCGAAGATGCGCGATGACCTGGGTGGAGGGTCGCTCACTGCTCTGCCCATCATTGAGACCCAAGCCGGAGACGTCTCCGCCTACATCCCCACGAATGTCATCTCCATTACCGATGGACAAATTTACCTGGAGTCGGAACTCTTCTATTCTGGGGTCCGGCCGGCCATCAACGTAGGGCTCTCGGTCTCCCGCGTGGGGGGGAACGCCCAGATCAAGGCCATGAAGCAGGTGGCCGGAAGCCTCCGCCTGGATCTGGCCCAGTATCGCGAGATGGCCGCCTTTGCCCAGTTCGGCAGTGACCTGGATAAGGCCACCCAGGCCCAGCTGGCCCGCGGAAGCCGGCTGGTGGAGATTCTCAAACAGCCTCAATATCAACCTCTCCCGGTGGAAAAGCAGATCCTGATCATCTTTGCCGGCACGAACGGATTCCTGGAGATGTATCCGGAGAGCGCCCTCCAACGTTACGAGACGGAGCTCTACGAATTCACCGAAAAGAAGTCTCCCGAGATACTGAGGGAAATCCAAGAAAAGAGGACCATCGACGCAGATTTGGAGAGGAAGGTGAAGACCCTTTTGGAGGAGTTCAAAGGAAAGTTTCAGGCGGAGTAAACAGCCATGCCCAAAGAAAGTTTGCGGGACATTCGAAAACGCATCGCCAGCGTTCGGTCCACCC
>LJUR01000150.1 GCA_001304105.1 Deltaproteobacteria bacterium SM23_61 | reverse complement strand
GATAATCCTTTAAACATCGGTCGAGACCCGGGTCATCCCAACGACCCGGACAGATATTTCGATGGCCTCATTGATGACGTAAGGATCTATAACCGCGCCCTGACTGCGGACGAAATCAGGTCCATCTACCGGGCCAGAGAAGCGGGGGTTTGCCCTACGCCCGATGCCATTTGCCAGGATGTGACTGTTTCCGCCGGGCCCTTTTGTACCGCCAGCGCCTCGATCGACAACGGATCCTTTGATCCCGATGGAGATCCAATCATTCTCACCCAAACCCCGGAAGGGCCTTACCCCCTGGGCGAGACCCTGGCGACCCTTACGGCCACAGATCCAAAAGGTCTCGCCGGCCGGTGCGACGGTACCATTACGGTAGTGGATACAACTCCACCCTCTCTTGTTTCCCCCGCGGGGTTAAACCTTTCCCTCGAGCCGGGAAGCACGGTCTGCGAGGTGTTCGTCAGTGATGATCAGCTGGGACAGGCTACGGTCGAAGATAACTGCCCCGGGGGATTAACCATCACTCGCACGGGAGTCCCTGCGGATCATCTCTTCCAGCTTGGGACGACTACCCTTACCTATACGGCTACCGATGCCGGAGGCAATACTGCCACAGCGACCCAAACAGTCACCGTTATTGACTCTACAATTCCGGAGATAACCGATCTATCGGTGAGCCCTGAAGTGCTCTGGCCGGCCAATGGGAAAATGGTCGATGTTTGGGTCAGCTACAACCTAAAAACCAATTGCAGCATGGGTCCTTTGGCCTGCAGCCTTGGGGTGTCCAGCAACGAACCCATCGATGGTGATTATTCGATCCTGGACGAGCACCATCTTCTCTTGCGCGCTGAGAATGAGGTCAAAGGAAACGATCGTATCTACACCATCACCGTAACCTGCAGCGACGGCACGGGCCCTGAATTGAATAAGTCAATAACCGTTCTAGTACCCGATAAAAAAGAAAAAGGGGGAAAGAATAAATAGGGCGGCCAAAAATCAAAATGTGGAAGTTGAAAGTCTCCAAGCCATAACCCCCCCTCGTCCACCGGGTGGCTGGCCTTTTGAAAACGGGCCAGTCACCCTGACCTAAAGCCTTTCCGAAATCCTTTTTCTTCCTCCCTGATGACAGTTTTTCGGTCTAATGGTAGAGTGATCATGGGCTTCATGCTAGACTTGGGAGGAAAGTACCTTGAACTCCATCATCCGCGTGATTGACCTCTGGAAGAACTACAATCGGTCTGGCCAGGAGAACATGGCCGCCCTACGGGGAACTCACCTGGAGATCAAGGCCGGGGAAGTGGTGGCCCTGTATGGGAAGAGCGGGTCGGGCAAGAGTACCCTGTTGAATATCCTCGCCGGGATCGACCGGCCTGACCGGGGCAGGGTGGAAGTAGACGGGAAAGACCTGCAAAACCTCGGCGAAGAGGGGCGGACGCAACTGCGCCGCCGGAGAATCGGCTTCATCTTCCAGTTCTTCAACCTCCTGCCCACTTTGACCGTCCTGGAAAATGTCTTTCTCTCCCTGGAACTGGCCGGGAAGCTGGATCCCCAACCCGCCCACCAGGCCCTCCAGGCCGTAGGCCTGGAAGGAAAGGAAAACCGCTTTCCCTCCGAGTTATCCGGCGGCGAGCAGCAGCGGGTGGCCATCGCCCGGGCCCTGGTAAAAGAGCCGGCCATCATCCTGGCGGACGAACCCACCGGAAACTTGGATACGCAGACCGGAAACCAGATTCTGAACCTCCTCTGCAGCCGGTGCCGGGAATTCGGGACTTCACTCCTCATGGCCACCCACAGCCCCCTGACCTGCAAATATTCCGACCGAATCCTGCGCATGGTGGACGGCTTCATCACCGAGGAGAGCTCCTGCGTGGAGCTTCCTTCATGAGGATCGTCACCAAGGCCTTTCTCCGCTACCTTCCCCGGAGGAGGGGACTCAGCATCCTTCAACTGCTGGGGATCGCCTGCGGAGTGGCCGCCGCCGCGGGGATGGCCCTATCCGCCCGGGCGGCCCTATCGAGTTTCACCCAGGCGGTGGAATTCCTGAAGGGAAAGGCTACCCATTCGTTCGAGCGCCCCGCCGGGCCCATGGAGGAGACTCTGCTCGCGGATCTCATGAAGGACCCGGCGGTATCCTTCTTCTCCCCGGTGATCGACCGCACCGTCAAACTCAAAGTCGGGGAGACCGTCCGCCTCCTGGGGATCGATCCTTTTCTGGATCGGCCCCTGCGGCCGGAACTCTCCCGCGTCCGGTTGGGCGAAAACCGGGCCGGCACGGAGGAAGGCCTTTCTTTCCTCCTCCAGGAAAGGTCCGTCCTGCTGGATTCCGAACTGGCCGCCCAGCTGAAGCTCCGTCCGGGCGACCTTCTCGCGACCCATCGGGGAGACCTCTGGGTGGTCGGCACATTCCCCAACCCCTCCAGTGAACCCCTGATCCTAATGGACATCGCCCAGGCGCAGCGGTTGTTTCTTCTCCAGGGAAAAGTGGACCGGGTGGACCTGATCCTCACGGATGAATCGGGGTTCCGTTCCCGGTGGGGGAACGGGTTTCGCCTTCAGTCCGGCAGGCAGCGGCAGCAGACGCTGACCGACATGCTCCGGGCTTTCCGCCTGAACCTGCAGGCCCTCTCCCTCCTGGCTCTCTTCGTGGGAATTTTCCTGGTTTACAACACCGCCATGTTTGCGGTTGTGAGCCGCCGCAAGGATGCGGGAATCCTGCGGAGCCTGGGAGCGGGCCGGAGGGAGATTGTCTTTGCCTTTCTTTCCGAGATCCTTTTCCTGGGAGCCCTGGGGGGCGCGCTGGGCGGAATCCTGGGTTTTATTCTGAGCCGCTTCCTGACCGACCTGGTGGCGGGCACGATCAGCAATCTCTATTTTTTCCTTCGGCCCGTTCCGCCCGACTGGTCCTGGTGGGTCCTCCTGGTCGGAACCCTGATGGGCTGCGGAGCAAGCCTGCTGGGGGGGTTCTTCCCCCTGGCGGAGCGAGGAAAATGGCCCGCAAAGCCGCATGGGCCGGAGCGGGGATCCTGGGAATCAGCCTGCCTCTGCTCGCTGCCTCCACCGTCCATGTCTATTACGGCTTTGCCAGCTCCTTTGGCCTGTTGATCGGAGCAAGCCTTCTCACCGGGCTGATCCTGCTTCGGCTCGCCCCCGGCCTGCGCTGGATTCTCAGCCGGATGGCCGGACTCTCGGGAAAAGTCGCGGCGGGGAACATCCGGCAGAACCTGGGCCGGACGGCAGTGGCCGTGGCCGCTTTCATGGTCGCCCTATCCATGTTCATCGGCCTCAGCTCTATGATCGGCAGTTTCCGCCAGTCGCTGATCTGGTGGATGGGCACGCAGCTTCAGGCCGATCTTTACATCGGCAAGATTTACGAGATGGAAGTGCCCGAGGATTTCTACGAAGAAGTCAAATCCATTTCCGGCCTGGGCGGGGTCGACCCGTACCGGAATGTCCAGGTGAATTACCGGGAAATCCCCATTTTTATCTCCGCCGTGGACCCCTCTGTCCTGCAGCGGTACACGACCTTCGGTTGGCTGAAGGGAGGAAACGAAAACTGGGACCCGGTGAAAAAGGGCGCGGTCATCATCTCCGAAAGTTTCCACCGCCGGTTCGGGGTGAACCCGGGCGACCGGATCACCCTGAACGGAGCAAAGGGTCCCGCGGACCTGGAAGTTGCCGCGGTCTTTTACGATTACACCTCGGAACATGGAGTGGTCATGATGGCCCGCTCCACTTATCTGCGAATTTACGGCGATACGACCATCAATAGCCTGGGAATCTTCGTCGATCCGGGCAACCCCCGCCGCCAGGAACTCCTCGAGGAGGTGCGGAAGCGGTCCCAGAGCCGTGGCTTGCCGGTCTTTTCTCGCCGCCAGCTCCACGGAAATATCCTCGCCGTATTCGACTCTACCTTCGCGGTCACAAGGTCCATGCGGATCATGACCATCATCGTAGCCTTCTTCGGGATCGCCGGGGCCCTGCTGACGTTATTCATGGAGCGGCAGAGGGAGTTCGGAATCTACCGGGCCCTGGGGTTTTCCACCCCCCAGGTGGCCGGAATGACCCTCATGGAGGGGTTCGGCATGGGTTTGGCCAGTTTCCTCCTGAGCATCGGAGTGGGAACCGCTTTGGCCTGGGTCCTGATCCGGGTCATCAACCTGAAGAGTTTCAACTGGACCATTTTCTTTTACCTCGACGCTTCTCCCTACCTGATGGCCGCCGCTATTGCCGTCCTGGCCAGCCTGGGGGCCGCTTTGTATCCCATCTGGAAGGTGTACCGGACCTATCCGCAGATGCAGATAAGGGAAGAGTAAAAGCAGGGTGCAGGGTGCTGGGTGCTGGGTGTAGGGTGTAGGGTGTAGGGAAAAAAGTTCGGCGTAATTTAGTTCGGAGTTCGGAGAAAAAATCCATTGGGAAAAGGATACCTTCCAACTCTGTAGTACGGGCACGCTGCAGCGTGCCCGTACGGGGTTAGAATTTAATTCATGCTTGCAATGAGACTTCCAAAGGTCATTTTTATTTTTTTGATCCTGGTGGATGCTTCCATGTACCCAGTGTGGGCTACTGAAGGTTGGAAGAGGGTTACCGGCCCCCGGAAGTGGTCCTTCCCCCGGGACTTCGGGGCCCATCCCGAATACCGGACCGAGTGGTGGTATTTCACCGGAAACCTGAAGGGCCCGGCCGAAAAAAAGTATGGGTTCCAGCTCACTTTTTTCCGCCAGGGCATCCGCTCCCAGCTCCCCGCTCCCTCCAATGCCTGGGACATCAGGGATATCTACCTGGCCCACTTTGCCGTCACCGACGTTTCCAACGGCAAATTCCGGGCTTCGGACCGCCTGTCCCGGGCAGGGCCCGGACTGGCCGGCGCAAGTTTGGAGGGAATGCATGTTTGGGTTTTTAACTGGTCGGCCAGGATGAAGGGGTCGGGCATCCGCCTCGAAGCCCGAGACACAGAGAAGGAGCTCGCCCTCGAGCTCAACCCCCGGAAGCCCCCGGTCATCCACGGGCAGAACGGGTTCAGCCGGAAAGGGCCGGCCCCGGGTCAGGCTTCCTATTACGTCTCTTTCACCGACCTTAAGACCCGCGGGTCTCTGAAGCTCCCCGGCTCGGCCTCTCCGATCGAAGTGCGGGGGGTGAGCTGGTTTGACCAGGAGTTCGGCTCCAACCAGCTCGCCCCGGAACAGAAGGGCTGGGACTGGTTCAGCCTCCATCTCTCCGACGGGCGGGATTTGATGGTTTATTTCCTGCGTCTAAAGGACGGCTCGGTGGAGCCGGCCTCTTCGGGGACCCTGATTGCGAACGACGGGTCCTCCCGCCACCTCAAGCTTCCAGACTTTTCGGTTACGGTTTTGGACCGATGGAAAAGCCCCCGCAGCAAGGGGGAATACCCCGGCCGCTGGAGAATCCGGGTTCCCTCCGCCAGAATCGATCTGACCATCGATCCCCTGCTGGCAGACCAGGAACTCCACACCGAAGGATCGACTGGAATCACTTACTGGGAGGGGGCGATCGCCGGAAAGGGAATTTCCGCGGGGCGCGAGGTTACCTGCGAAGGATACGCGGAACTCACTGGGTATGCGGGACCGCTGGGGGGAATCTTCTAAATTGCGGAATGCGGATTGCGGATTGCTAAGAGGGGCGCTTCGCCCTGAACCCTATTCGGTTCATTGGCTTTGCTGTCGTGTCCCGGAAATAAGGTGACAAAGTCGAACCCTGTTGCCCGGAGCCGCCGCTTGTCCCGCTCGAAGCGGGATTGCCGGATATAGGAAGAGACTTACAGGACGCCTTGATCCTGGAAGGATTTAACTTGCTCTTCCGAATAGTCCAGGAGCCGGGTCAAAATCTCCCGGTTGTGTTCCCCGAGTAAGGGCGGCGGGCACTGGATGCCCACGGCGCTTTCGGAAAAGGTGGCCGGCGGGCCCACGACTCTTACTTTTCCGTAATGGGGATGCTCGACCTCCTGCACCAGGCCTAGATGCTGGACCTGGGCGTCGCTGAAGACCCGGTCGAAGGTGTTGATGGGACCGCAGGGGATGCCGGCCTGGTCGAAAAGAGGAATCCACTCGTCCACCGTCTTCTCGGCCAGCTTCCGGTCGATGATCTCCATCAGGGCGTTCCGGTTCTTGAGCCGGGCGGCATTGTCCGCAAAGCGGGGGTCGTCTTTCATCTCTTCCATGCTTAGGAGGGTGCAGAAAGATTTCCACATCCTCTCGTTGATCACCCCGAAGATCAGGAACGCGTCCTTCGCCTTGTGGGCTTCGTAGGGAACGATGTTGGGGTGTGCGCTCCCCCAGCGGCGGGGGATCACTCCCCCTACCAGGTAGTTGGAGCCGATGTTAATGAGGGTAGCCAGCTGTATGGCCAGAAGGTTGAGGGAGATCCTCTGGCCCTTGCCGGTCTGCTCCCGCTGATAGAGAGCCGAAGAAACGGCGCCGAAAGAATACAAAGCCGTCAGGACATCCGTCAGCGGTACCCCTACTTTTACCGGTTCCCCCTCGGGAGGTCCGGTAATAGACATCAGCCCACCGATGGCCGACACGATCACATCGACCCCGGGCTTGTCCCGATAGGGGCCTTGCGTCCCGTACCCGGTCACGTCGCAGTAAATCAACCTCGGGTTAATTTCCTTGAGGGCCTCATAACCGACGCCCAATTCGTCCATGGTGCCGGGACGAAAATTTTCCAGGAGCACGTCAGAGTGCCGGGCCAGGTTTCTGAAGATTTCAATCCCCTGGGGGTGCTTGAAATTCAGGGTGAGGCTTTTTTTGTTCCGGTTCATGGCGATGAAATAGGCGCTCACTTCCCTCACCCAGGGAGGTCCCCAGGCGCGGGTCTCATCGCCGATTTTCGGCTGTTCGACTTTTATGATTTCCGCCCCCAGGTCGCCCATAACCATGGTGCAATAGGGACCGGCGATGATCCTGGTCAGGTCAATGACCCGGATCCCTTTCAAAGGGGGAGGGCCGGATGGTTTCATATCCTCTCTTTCCATAAAGAACCTTCCTTTTTGGGGAGAATCTAAACCTTTTTCTAGCATAGCCTCTCCCCGGGATCAATTAAAAATCCCTGGCCTTCTTTTCCCTCTTTCTGCGCATCTGTCTTTTCCCTTGCCCGCATCACCTCTTGCCTCCTTCTCTTCTGCGGTTTCCTTTTCTGCGAAAAAGCAAGCTTGTGGCCCGGGAGGAAGGGCGTTCCGCGCAAAAAGCATCGGCGGGAAAAGAATTCACAAAAGAGATCCTTTAATGCTTCCGCAAGGTGAGGCGGGCCTATCGGGCGCCCGGCGGGGCGCCCCTACATCCAAATAACCCTGCTCTTCCGCTAAGGTTGGCTTGCCCGCCCGATCCAAGAAGTGAGATGTGCCTCATGGTTTTTGCGCGGAACGCCCTTGCTTCCGGGCCGGGCAACGCCCGAAATTCAATAGAGCTTACACATATTTGCTAGAAAGTGCAGGGGCAAACCCATCACCTCTTTTGACTTTTGGGAACCGATTGGAATATACTGAACTCGTATTTTTCATTCCACCTGGAAGGAGTCAAGCCATGCCTCTCATGACCACCAAACCCATGTTTGACCTGGCCTATGATGGGGGATTTGCCGTGGGGGCCTTCAACGTGAACAACATGGAGATCACCCAGGGGATCGTCACCGCCTGCGCGGCGGAAAAGGCTCCCCTGATCCTGCAGATCTCCAAAGGCGCCCGGAAATACGCCAACATGCGTTTCCTAAAGCATATCATCGACGCCGCGGTGGAGGAAAACCCGGACCTCCCCATCGCCATTCATCTGGACCACGGGGACACGGTGGACCTGGTGGAAGCATGCATCAAGGACGGGTTCACCAGCGTGATGATCGACGGGTCTCACGCGCCCTTCGAAGAGAATGTCAAACTCAGCGCCGCGGCCGCCAAGGCGGGGCATAAGAAAGGCGTAGTGGTGGAGGCTGAACTGGGAATGCTGGGAGGAATCGAAGAGCACGTCGTCGGGGCCAGCGCCGAAGAGTACGAAAAGAACGTGGAAAAATACCTGACCGACCCCCAACAGGCCACCGATTTCTGGAAACAGACCGGCGTGGACAGCCTGGCCATCGCCATCGGGACCAGCCATGGAGCCTACAAATTCAAGCACGAAGCCAAGCTGGCCATCGGCCGGATCGAGCAGATCATGAAGACCTGCCCCGGACTCCCCCTGGTCATGCACGGCTCCTCCAGCGTGCCCCAGGAGTACGTGGACCTGGTGAATAAATACGGCGGAAACATGCCCAACGCCCGGGGAGTGCCGGAGGACCAGATCCACCTGGCGGTGACCCGATACGGCGTCTGCAAAGTCAACATCGACACCGACCTGCGCCTGGCTCTCACCGCCAAGATCCGCGAAGTCTTTGCCACCAAGCCCTCCGAATTCGACCCGCGCAACTACCTCGGGCCCGGCCGCGAAGCCATCGTCAATACGGTCAAGCACAAGCTTCAGGTGCTGAATTGCGCGGGAAAAGCGGAAGCGGTCATCAAGCAATGGAAGAAACTCGGGAAACCCCTGCCGGCGTTTTACAAAAAATCCCGTGCCTGAACCCTTTTCACCCCCTCCCCGCCCTCCCCCGTCGAGGGGGAGGGTTAGGGTTGGAGAGGAGGTTTTCCATGCAGCGGATCACCACGGTAACCGAACATCTCCTCTTTCTCCAGAAGGAATCTCCCATGGCCACGGGGCGTTTCACCCATCTCCTCAATGAACTGATCCTGGCGGCCAAGATCATCTCCCGGGAGGTGAACAAGGCCGGTTTGGTGGATATCCTGGGTTTCACCGGGGAAATCAACGTCCAGGGAGAAGAAGTGGTCAAGCTGGACGAATTCGCCAACCGGATCCTGATTCACCGGATGGAAAGGGCCGGAGTTTTATGCGCCATGGCTTCCGAGGAAAATGCGGACCTCATCGAAATTCCCCCGGCCTTTCCCAGCGGAGACTATGTTCTGATCTTCGACCCCCTGGACGGGTCTTCCAACGTGGACAGCAACGTCTCCATCGGAACCATTTTTTCCATCTACCGCCGCAAAAGCCCTCCCGGAAGGAATGTGAACCTTGGCGACCTTTTGCAGAAAGGAGCCGAGCAGGTCGCCGCCGGGTATTTCATCTACGGCTCTTCCACCATGATGGTGTACACCACGGGCCACGGGGTCCACGGCTTCACGCTCGACCCGAGCGTAGGGGAATTCCTCCTCTCCCACCCCGCAATCAAGATCCCCCCGGCGGGAAAATTCTACTCGGTCAACGAATCCTACTGGCCTTACTGGGATGAAACCACCCGGAAGGCGGTGTCTTACTTCAAGAATCCGGAAAACAAATCGCCCTACAACCTGCGCTACATCGGTTCCCTGGTGGCCGATTTCCACCGCAACCTGCTGGCCGGCGGAATTTTCATGTACCCCGCCGATTTGCGAGACCCAAAGAAGCCCAGCGGAAAATTGCGGCTCATGTGCGAGGCAGCCCCCTTGGCCATGGTGGTGGAACAGGCCGGAGGGATGGCCACAGACGGGAAGCGACGGATCCTGGACATCGACCCGCAGGAGCTTCACCAGCGGGTCCCCCTTTTTATCGGGTCAAAAAAAGATGTGGAAAAGGTGATGGAAATTTATAAAGCAGCAAAGTAGCTCGAAGCTCATAGCTCGGAAAAAACGGGAAAGCAGTTCGGAGCAATGTAGTTCGGAAAAAAGCCAATACGGATGGCAATCGGTAGCGCCATAGAAGGTAAGTTGAGAGGTGGGAGTTGGGAATTGTTAAGGCTTGTTCAATCTCCCAACTCTCATCTCCCAACTCTCAGTTTTCAACTCTCAACTCCCAACTCTCGGTTTTTCAATGCCCGGTCTGATTGCCCTTGTGGGCGGTAACGAGTTCCGGCCCGAATGCGAAGCCATGGACCGATCCCTTCTGGCCAGAATCGGAACGAACCCCCGCGTGATCATCCTTCCCACGGCGGCCGCCCGCGAAAATCCAGCCTTGGCGGCGGAAAACGGAATCCGCCATTTCCAGCGTCTGGGGGCCCGGGGGGAAGCAGCCATGGTCGTCGACCCGGCGACCGCCCGCGACGGAAAATTGCTGGGGATGATTCAAAATGCGGACCTGGTTTATTTGACCGGCGGCGACCCTGTTTATCTTCTGGAGACGCTGGGTAATTCCGCAGCCTGGGAGGCTGCGTTGGAAGTCTGGAAAAGCGGACGGTGCCTGGCCGGTTCCAGCGCGGGGGCCATGGTGTTGGGCGGGCGCATGTGGGCTCCCGGGCAGGGATGGAGGAAGGGATTGGGTCTTGTTCCCCGGCTGGCCGTCATTCCCCACCATGCCCGGCTGACGGAAGCCTGGGGGGCAAAGAATATGATCGCATCCCTCCCCGGGAAAGTCACGCTGGTGGGGATCGACGAGGCCACCGCCTTGGTGGGGCCTCCCTGGGAGGCGGTTGGAATGGGAAAAGTCTTTATTTATGGGCCCGATCAGCCGGCCGTTTTCACCCAAGGCCAGCCGGTAAAGCTTGCGCCGGGGATGGAACGATAGGGCGAAATGGTTTATTTCAATTCTCTGCTTCTAACCTACCTGGTCATTTATCTTCTCCGCTCGCTGACTCAAGTATTTTTGAATCGTCTGAACATCTCCCATCTCCGCCGCCATGGGGACACGGTTCCGGAGGTCTTCCGGGATACGATCGACCGGGAGAAACTCAAAAAAATTTCCGCCTATACGGTCGACTCTGCCCGCTTCGGCATTTTTTCCACCTTGGCGGGGCAGATCTTTTTCCTAGGCCTCCTGCTGTCTGGATTTTTCCCCTGGATGCTTAACCGGATCCCCCAACAAGATTGGGGATTGATCCTCAGCGGCCTGGTTTTCTTTGCCTTCCTTGGAGTCTTGACCAACCTCTTCCAGATCCCTTTCGACCTTTACGACACTTTCGTCATTGAAAACCGTTACGGGTTCAACACCAAAACCTTCCGGGTCTGGGTGGTGGACCTGATGAAAAGCCTGGCTCTATCCGCCGTCCTCGGGGGTTTCCTCTTATGGCTCCTTCTATCCCTTATCCACACGGGGGGCAGGCTCTGGTGGGTATGGGCCTGGATGCTGGTGGGGGCTTTCGAGCTGTTGCTGCTCTGGCTATACCCGGTGATCCTGGCCCCCCTTTTCAACAAATTCGTCCCCGTGGAGAACCTAGAGCTCACCCGGAAGATTGAGGCCTTGATGGAGAAAGCGGGTCTCCGATCCAAAGGGGTATTCGAAATGGATGCCAGCAAACGCAGCCGGCACACCAACGCCTACTTTACCGGGCTGGGAAAGAGCAAACGGATCGTTCTTTTTGACACCCTCCTCCAGTCCCACACCCCCGACGAAATCGAGGCGGTCCTGGCCCACGAGATCGGACACTGGAAGAAAAAGCATGTCCTGAAACAGCTGCTGGTCATGGAGGTGCTGTCCTTCATCGCCTTTTGCGTTGTCGCCCAATTATTGACCTGGCCCCTCCTCTACCGGACTTTCGGTTTTTCCGGGCCGGTCTCTTACGTCGGGCTGCTCCTGATCGGAGCGCTTTTCAGTCCCATCGGCTATTTTGTCCAGCCCCTGGGTTCGGTTTTTTCCCG
>LJUR01000149.1 GCA_001304105.1 Deltaproteobacteria bacterium SM23_61 | reverse complement strand
ACTCAACGTTGGGACACTACTGATAAAGAATAACGATTCCCCATTGTTTTTTCCTGATTCCTGAATCCTTATTTCTCTTCTCCGTGTTCATCCGCGTCCCAATAAAAGCCGTAAAATGTGAGGTGTGAGTTGTGAGTAGAACCTGTGTTTATCTGTGTTTATCTGTGTTTATCCGTGTTTATCCGTGTTCATCTGTGTCCAATATGCTTATTGATCATTTCACCAGCTTATCAAGAGTATCCTGCACCTCTTTTTCTCGCTCCTTCTTCAGCTTCTGCAGGTTCTCTTCGGAGTCCTTCTTTTTCTTGGCCGTGGCCTTTTCCAGGTCTTCCGCCGTGCGGATGATCTGGGGGCTGATGAAGATCAGGAGATTGGTCTTGGTGCTGGTCCCGGCCAAATTCTTGAACAACCAGCCCAGGACAGGAATATTCCCCACGCAGGGCACCTTTTTGGTCGTGTCCGAGCTCTCGTCCCGGATCAGGCCGCCGATGACGATGATCTGCCCGTTGTCCACCGCCACCGTGGTCGTGGCCTGGCGCTTCCGGGTGGTCACGTAACCGGGGTTGGCCGGGTCTTGGAACAGGATGTTGCTCACCTCGGTGGAAATCTCCAGGCGGACCATGTTCCCCTTGCTGATGTGGGGGGTAATCTCCAGCTGAATCCCGATATCTTTATACTCGTACGTTCGGGACACGGCCACATTGGAAACCGTCGTGGTCGAGGTGGCCAGCGGGGTGGTGAGGTCGGATTTCAGGAGGGGAACGTTGTCCGCCACGATGATCTTGGCTTTCTCGTTGTCCATGGTCAGAATGTGAGGCGTCGAAAGGACATTGGCATCCGTGTCCTTCTGAAAGGCCCGGATCAGCACCCCGATGTTGGGAACCTGCACCCCCCCTATGGTAATGAACCCCTTGGCCACGCCCAGCAGCAGGCCCGTGTCGCCGGTAGAACTGGGGTAAACCCCGCTCTGGGACCCGCTGATCAACCCAAAATCACTCCCCCCGAACCCCCGAACGCTGCTTTCCACCGGCTGGTCCATGATCCTCCAGTCCACCCCGATCTGCAGGGCCTTTTCCATGGAGACTTCGGCGATCATGGATTCGACCAGGACCTGGGAACGGATCATGTCGAGCTTGGCAATGACTTCCTCCAGCTCCTTGAACTCCTGGGGCGAGGCGGTGATGACCAGGGAGTTGGTGGCCTTGTCGGCGGTGATGGAGACCTCTTCCGGCGCCGCCCCGGCCTGCGGCTGCCGGCCCGGAGGCGCCGCCGCTTTAGCTTTCCCGGTGACGATGGAGTTCAGGACCTTGGCCAGCTCCTCGGCCCGGGCATGCTCCAGGTAGCGGACGTGGAGCTGGCTCTTCCCCTTGGGAGCTTCCGTATCCAGCAGGGAGACGAGCTTACGGACTTCCTGGGTGTCCTGTTCATTGGCCAGGACGATCAGGCTGTTGGTCCGCTCCTCCGGGATGATCTTCACCACCCGCTGCTCGGCGACCGGCACGGGAGGTCTCCGCGGGGCGGGCTGCGGCCGGTCCACGGCCATGAGCTGGTTCATCTTGTCCGCCAGGCTCTTGGCCGAAGCGTACTCCAGGGGGAAGACGGTAATCCTTTCCTCCACGATTTGCACGTCGATCTGCTCGATGATCTTGAGGAGGCGGTGGATGTTGGAAGCCCGGTCGGTGATGATGAGGTGGTTGGTGGGTTTGTGGGCGATAATCATTCCTTCCTTGGCGACCGAGGAAGCAAAGAGGTTGCGCACCTCATCGGCCGTGGCGTGCTCCAGGGGGATCACCTGGGTGATCATCCGGTCTTCCGGCGGAACGTCTTTGGCCTCTTTCCCCTCCCGGATCTCCAGCCCTGACTGGCGGGCCACGGCCGAAGGGATGATCTTGATCGCGTCGTCCGCCTGAACGGCCGTGTAGCCATTCATCCCCAGCACGGATTCGAAGACCTTGTAAGCCTCCCGGACGGTAATTTTCCGGGGGGAGATGACGGTCACCTTGCCCCGCACCTGGTCGCTCACCAGAAAATTCTTCCCGGTGAGTTCCCCCATGAACTTGATGACCACGTTCAGGTCCGCATCCTGGAAGTCCATGGTGATCAGGGCGTCTTCCGGAAGGGGTTTCTTGGGGATCTGGACTTCCGGCGCCTTCGTCTCCTGGCCCTGCGCGTGCCAGACCCATCCCAGGGCCAGGGTCATCACGCCCAGAACGAAGAAGGCCAAAATTAAACGTTTGATCAATTCTTTCATGACGACGCTCCCTGCTAAATCACATCTCCCCGGGCGGGTTTAAAGCCTGCCCTTACGGAATTAAAAAAATTTAATTACAGAGATCGCGGAGAACGGAGAGAATAGAAAAGGTTTCAGGGTTTCAGGTTTCAAGTTAGTTATTTATCCTTGAAAAAATTCCCGGTGTTCTCTGCGTGCTCCGGCTCCTCTTCGGTCATCATCTTGTCTTATTAAAAGTCTCATAATAATGACTACATCGTCATCTCAAACCCCGTCATTCCCCGGCTTGACCGGGGAATCCAGAAAGACACTGGATGCCCGCTTAAGACATGCGGGCATGACGCGCCAACAGGAATGGAACTTTCCGATGTGTCAATTCAATAATGAGACCCATAATAATCCCCGGAAGATCGAAAGGAAGAGAGGAGTCCACATCCATAAAAAACTTTTGTTTTTTGTCTTTAGCAAGAAAAAACTCTGCGGTCTCCGCGTGCTCTGCGGTTCATTTTTTTCTTCATGCCTGGAGGGCGCAGAGCATGGAAAAGACTACCGGATCTCGTAGCGCAAAACCTCGGCGCGCCCGCCCCGCTCGATCTCCACCTCGATGTTGGAATCCCGCTGAAGCTGGGCGTAGGCCTGCATGACCTCTTCCGGGCGGGTGACCAGCATGCCGTTCACTTTTTTTATGATGTCGTTGTTCTTCAAACCCAGTTTTTCCATCAGGCTGCCGGGCACGATTTCGGAGACCGAATAGCCCGACGGTTTCCCCTTCTCGAAATAGGGCCTGAGCCGGGCCTGGGTCATGAACTGGTTGATATTCCCCACCGCCGCGGTTACGTCCTCGCGGTTTACCAGGAACCGGTTGGCCGAAAGCCTCTTTACCTGTTCCCCTTTGGAGGGCCCCGGGCGTCGGGGGGGAAGGAGTTTGCCCGCGGGCCGGAAACCGGTCTGCTCTGCGGACAGTCTCAGGGTTTCCCTCTTTCCTTCCCGTTCGATCTGGATCTGATTCCGGGATACCCTGACGATCTTCCCGCCGTCGATTTTTCCATGTACCCGGAAGATCTGCTGCTTGCGGCTCCCCTTTTCCTGCAGGATGGCCCAGGAATTCCCCGCCGGCCCGGTTATGGTTCCCACCAGGATGTAGTTGCCGGGTGAAGACCTCTTGCCCCCCCCGGCGGCCCCTCCGGTGGAGGCGGAAGATCCCCGATCCACCAGGGGGAGCAATTTCTGTTCCCGGTCCCCGGGGCTGAAGATATTCCGTTCCGTGACCGGAGAATACCTTTCGTATGGTTCAGGAGCGCTACCGACGGGGACAGACGATTTCCTGGCCGCGTTGGCCCGCGGGAGGTTGACGATCCGGTCTTCGATGAGGAGGATAAAGAGCTGGGACGCGAGCCAGGCCACGCAAACCACGAAGACCACATGAACGACCCAGAAATGCCGGGAAAGCACTTTCATCATAAATTTCTACCGGGACACGGATAAAAGCGGCGCGCCTGCGCCGCATCCATAATTTTTATATTGGACACAGATGAACACAGATAAACACAGATTTCATTTCCAAAGAAAAATCAAAGAAAAAAGATCGAATGGGACACGGATGAACACGGATGAACACGGATAATAAAATTCGGGTAAAAACAGCGACTGAAAGACTAAATAGCTATTGAACAAAACGGATTTTATTTTCTTGAATTATCAAAAAGCTTACGTTTCACTTCCGGCTTAGGTCCAAAATTAAGGAGGAGCCCAACTTCCACGTCGGTCGCTTTGAGATAATTCAGCAGCTGGGCTTCATGCTCCGATGCTAAACCCTTTGCACCCTTGATTTCAATTATAACTTTATTGTCAACCAAAATATCAGCAAAATACTCCCCCACAACCTCCCCTTCATAAGAAACCTTTATCGGAGACTGAGAAGCAGCCAGAAGCTCCTCCTTTTTGAGCTCGATCATCATGGCATTCTCATACACTTTCTCTAAAAACCCATAGCCCAGCTGACTATAGACTTTATAGGATATTTTTATTATTTTGTCGGTTATTTCCTGGTGCTTAATTTTTGTTGAATCCGTGTTCATCCGTGTTCATCCGCGTCCCATTAAGTCTTTGCCGTTGCCTTTACCCTTTCTGTGTTTATCTGTGTTCATCTGTGTCCCATTGAGTCTTTAAGTCTTTTGCCAATTTAAATCCGTGTTTATCCGTGGCCCATTAAATTTTCCCGTTGCTTTTACCCAAAATTCGCTCCGTGTCCTATCCGTCTTTTCGACGCACCAGCAGCAGCCCTACCAGGAGAAACAGGCCGATGGCTCCCAGGCCGACCTCCACCGGGTCATTCAGGACAGAGCGGGAGAGACCCACCACCGGGCAGAGGGCCACGCGGGTCAAGGCCTTCAAGGATTCGTGCCGGGCGATGAAACCCGCCACAGGGGGGCTGAGGGTGTAATAGGTCTTTACCAGAAGCCGCCCGGGACAACACCACCGGTGTTGGGTTTGAGGTTCCCTGTTTGACTCCATTGGCCTCCAGGTTCGAGCCGAGGCCGCTCAGGCTAAGAATGAAAGACCCGAGGCTTCCCGTGTAAGAATAATTTTGGATGCCGCTTTCCGTCAGGCTGTAGGGGATCAGGACAAAGATGTTGTAGGTATCCCCCAGGTCAGTAAACTTGATATAATCGGCGGCATATTTATTGACCGTCCCGCTACCCGAAGCGGTATAGCTGCTGATCGTAGTGGTAACGGTGATGTTTCCCGGGGCATCGGTGATGCCGGAGAAACTGGCGGCGTAGCCGTATCTTCCGTCGGAGATGGAGGAATCGTTCAGGTAGTTGGCCACCACCCAGTTCTTGAGAATGTCATTCACCGTAACAGGGTAGCCCCGGGAGTAAAGGGCGTTATTGATTCCGCTGATTCCCGTCCCGCTGTTGGCCACAATGGCTCTGATGGTAGCCGCCTCATACTTTTCGCTGAGGTAGAGCATGAATAGGTACGTCGCCCCGTAATTGGCCAGGTCGTCTTCCCAGTAGGTTAAACTGGTGGTGGGTGCCTGGGAAAAGGCAACTACATGGCTGGTTTGATGGCTGTAGCCGCACACGTACCGGGCCAGGCCGGAAAGGCCTTCCTCTACCCAGGTATTCTCAAAAGGGTCAGAGTTGTAATGGATGAAGTGCTGGAACTCGTGGGCCAGGGTCCCGTAGAAAGTAGTATTACCAGGGGTTCCTTCTTTAGAGTCCATGTAGATCATGTGGCGGTTGTTGCTGTTGCTCACGCTGTTCTCATTCGTGGAGTCAAAATATCCCGAAACGTACGTATCCCCGCCGCTGTCCTTGATGTCCATAAGGAGAATGGTGAAGTCCCCGGTGGGCGGAGTTCCGAAGTAGGTCGTCTCGGTGGGAAGGATCACGTTTTTATACTCATTACCGATGCCCTCCAAAATGGCGGCCGTAAACCGGGTCGGGTCTCTCGCCCATTCCGCGTCTTCCACGTAGATATTTAGATTAAAACCGGTCCCCAGGGCTACAATTTTTCTGCAGGTTGCCGAAGTTTGGTAATAACTCCCGGTACCGAAATTATAAGCATAAAACAGAATTGTATCCCCTTCCGTATCGGCCAGGATGCCTTTTTCGGTTTTGATCCGGGCAGAAGTCCCATAATCACGCAGGAGCATGAGCTTCTGCTCCCGGAGCATGGGGGTGCCGCTTATGGGAGCTTTTCCAGAGGCTGCGGAAAGGGTTCCGGTCCATCCCGGAGAAAATCCGAGAATGACCAACAGGAGCAACAGGATGGAAAAAGGTTTCTTCATTGGTTCCTCTCTATTTGATATGGTTTTTTAATTGATTGCCATTCCATCGCAGAAATTACCCCCCATCCCCCTGACGCTGAGAAAAAATTGGGTTTCAGCCGTCACCCCGGTGAACCCCCGATCGAATCCGGGGCAGGCACCGGGGTCCAGTAATTTTCTAATGCTTTGAAAACACTGGATTCCGGCTTTCGCCGGAATGACGCGGGAAAGAACTAAATCGATTTTATCGCCGCTTCCCTTTCCTAAAGGAAAGCGAGGGGGAATATCTGGCAAAGCATCAAATGTGAATCTCACTTTTCTTCCATCACCCGAAACGACTTCACCTCAATCGCCCTGGCTCCCCGGGGTTTTTCCTCGGACGGTTTGCCCACCACCTTTACCCTTTTTCCTTGAAGCCGGCGGAGTTCTTTTTCATGCTCCCCCACCAGAGCGTAAACCTGCCCGTCGTCCGTCTCGAGGGCCACATGGGTGAAGGGCTCATTCCCCATCAGGTAGACTTTCCCGATGACTTCCATCTCGTCGCTTCCTTTTTTCATGGTCCCGGCCCCGAGGGCTGCTGCGCCGACAAAAGCCAGCAGAAAGAGCCAGGTCACCCGTGAAGGGCGGCAAAATTTATGGTGGATCGGAGATTCCATCCCAGTTTCTCCTCCTAAAAGAAATCATCCCCCCTTCCCCTCCCCCCTCGGAGACTGTTTCGGAATGGGGAAAACGCCGTCATTCCCGAAACCTGTCCCTGCATGTCTTTAGCAGGGAGCGGGAATCCAGGTCCTTTAAATTGTTGTTGTCTGCAAGTGACTGGATGCCCGCCTCCGCGGGCATGACGAATTATGCCCAGTATCCCGAGGGTGAGAGTCAGGGTGGGGGGCCCATCATTCCAATATTCCATTTTCTCTATTTTCTGTGCCCGCGGCGAAGCCGCACCCCAAAGTAATCACCCCCTCCCTCCTTTCCCCCCTCGAGGGGGAGGGTCAGGGTGGGGGGGGCTCTGTGGTTAAATTTTTCATATAAACCCATGAAATATGCAAGCTTTATGCCAGTGGACCGGCCAAAATCAGGCTGTCCGGAGACGGCCGTTCTCTCCGGTCTTGCACAATCGTTCCAGTTCTCTTTGGAATGAATCGAGGGCGGCGGGAAAAGGGGACAGGACCCTGCGGATCACCCCCTGGGAGAGGGAAATGGAGAGGCCGTAATTGGTGATCGGCACCCTTTCTTCCTTGGCTTTCTGGATGCGGGCCAGCATTTCCCTGCGGGTCAGCATGCAGGCCCCGCAGTGGATGATCAGACGGTACTCCGTCAGGTTGTCCGGGTAATCCCTCCCGGAAAACACGTCGATCCGGAGGTCCCCGCCAACATATTGTCTCATCCACCGGGGAATTTTGACCCGCCCGATGTCGTCCTCGATGGCGTGATGGCTGCAGGCTTCGGCGATCAATACCCTGTCGCCGGGCCTCAGCGTCTCAATGGCCGCCGCCCCCCGGGCCAGCTCTGCCAGGTCTCCCTTGTTCCGGGCGAAAAGAATGGAGAAGGTGGTACAAGGAATTCCCCCGGGCGTGTCGGCCACCATTTTCAGAACGACCTGGGAGTCGCAGATGACCAGGTGGGGAGGGGTCTTCAGGTTGGAGAGGGAATGGGCATATTCCTTCTCTTTGACCACCATCACCGTCGCGTCGAAATCGAGGGCTTCGCGGATGGTCTGCACCTGAGGAAGAATCAACCGTCCCTTGGGGGCCTCCAGGTCGATGGGTACGATCATAACCGCCAGCCCCGCCCCGGGAAGGAGGTCGCCCACCAGGGGAGGGGGTTTCAGGAAATCCTCCGGACAGACTTCGATGAGGAATTTCTTGTACTGGTTGATGACCGGGTCCCGCTGATCGAAATCCACGCTGGAGCAGGAAAGGACCCGGGAGGTTTTGGAATGCACTTTTTCGATGAAATCCGCCGAGGCACGGTGCAGGTCGGTTTTGTTGACCGCCACGATCGGCGGGATCTCCCTTTTCTTCGCCTCTTCGAGGATCCGCTCCTCGTAATCGGTCCAGGTGTTCGGCTCCACCACCAGGGTGATCACATCCGACCGGTCGAAAATCCTGACCGTCTTCTTCAGCCGGGCCTCTGCCAGGACCGAGCTATCGTCGAGCCCGGCCGTATCCAGGAAGACGACCGGCCCCAGGGGCAGGAGTTCCATGGCCTTTTCCACCACGTCCGTGGTGGTCCCGGGGACCGGGGAAGTGATGGCCACGTCCTGGGCGGCCACCAGGTTCAGGAAGCTGGACTTCCCCACGTTGGTCCGCCCGAAAAGACCGATCTGCAGCCGCAGCGACTTAGGTGTTTTTTTCATCACCCCAGGTTTTGCTATCCGAAGTAGGAGTCCTCTCCGACCACCACTTTCTTCCCCTTCAGCTTATCGGCCAACTCTTCCTGATCGAGCGCGAAAAGCGGGCTGACCTCCACCTGCACCCCGGGGGCCACCTGAACCCCCGCACCCTCCAGCCAGCGCCGGAAAAGGTTCGTCATGGCTCCCCGGGCCGTCTCCGGTGAGTCGATGCCCGTCTGGTTCTTCACCGGGGCAAACTCCTCTTCCCGGACCACTTCCATGCAGCAGCTTTTCTGCGCCAGGGGGATGGAGTCAAAGAGAAAGCTCTCAAATTTCAAGCCGGCCATCTTTTCGCTCCTGCCGCCGGGGCCCAGGCCCTCTATTTCTTTCACCGCCCGGTGATAAGGAAGGGCAAATCCCTCCCGGTTCAGCCGGTCCACGAAGGAAAGGGAGATCACGTGAATGGCGATGTTTCCCGCCCAGTAGCGGATGCTCCCATTCTCGTCCAGGGAACGGTAGTCCTCCGGAGAAAAGTCACTGTATTCGATGATTGCCGGCTTCCCGTTTACCATCCCGTAGATTCCAACTTTTTCTTCCAGGTTCTGGCGGCGGACCACCTTGGTGGAGATGTCGGCTCCTTCCTGTCGATGGTACCCGATAAAGGCCGGGTCGGCGATCTTGACCAGGGGGTTGTCCACCTGGCAGTAAAATATCTCCGAAATCCCCTGCCCTTTCAAACGCCCGGCAAGACCGGATTCGTGGAGCGCTTTCAGCGATCCTCCGTGGCCCTCCGGGTTGGCGAGCAGGCTGGTTTCATCGCCCAGAATGAGTTTTCCACCAGGAGTCAGAGTCGGCAACATTCCCTGGCTGAAAAAATGAATTTGATCCTTTCCCAAACCGAAAAAACCGCGGGATCGGAAGAAGGCCTCGGTCTCTTCGCGGTTTTCCCGGCTGGTCATGACCAGAAGCGGAATCCTTGCCCGGTAGCGGGCCGAGAGGGCTTGGATCGATTCGGCAAAGAGCTGAAAAAGGGGTTTTTTCTTCACCGGGGAAATGGGAAAGAACCCCTTGGGTCCGGCAAACCCCAATCGGGTCCCCTGCCCCCCGGCCACGATCAGGACGGCGATTTGGTTCCCCCGGATCAGGGATTCACCGAGACGGATCGCTTCTTGGCGACGTTGAATCTCCTCCGGGGTCCTGGAAGTGGGAATGATGGAAGCCGGTTCAATGTTGGGGAGATGGGTACCGGAGCCCTTTTGCCGCGAAAAATTCTGGTAGAGCCGGAAGGCCAGGGGAAGGTTCAGCGCGGACAGATTTCGGCAAAAGACCTCCCTTTTTTCAGGACTCAAACGCCGTATGTGGTCCAGGACATGCCCTTGCCCGTTCTTCTCCAGGAGGTCCAGGATTGGTTGAAAATCCATTTTCCCTTTGGCGAATCGATTTTATTTACCCGGTTTCATTATAAAATCGAATCGACCGCCGGTCGAGGGAAAACTTCGTAACAGGGGGCAGGGGGTTGGAGGTTGGAGGCAGGAGGATAGGGAAAAGCGCTATACGTTATTCGTTATTCGTTACTAGAACTTGAATCCTGACCGCCGACCGTTGACCGCCGACCGCAGGGTGTACTGTCCTGAGTCCTGAGTCCTGAGTCCTGACTCCTGAATCCTGAATCCTTTTTCTTTTCTCCGAGTTTATCTGTGTTTATCTGTGTTCATCTGTGTCCCATTAAGTCTTTTGTCTTTAAGTCTTTTACCAATATAAATCCGTGTTCATCCGTGTTTATCCGTGTCCCATAAATGTTCTTAAAGAGGAAAGGCCAGGACATCCTGGATGGCCGGTGCATCGCAGAAGAGCATGACCAGGCGGTCCACTCCCAGGGCGATGCCGGCGGCAGGGGGCATGCGGGAAAGAGCGGCGAGAAGCTCCTCATCGATGGGGTAAAGAGGTTTTTGAAGGACCGCCCGGAGCCGCTGCTCGGATTCGAAGCGTTTCCGCTGCTCCGCCGGGTCGGTGAGTTCGGAAAAGGCGTTGGCCAGCTCCAGGCCTGCTACGTAAAGTTCAAAGCGCTCCGCCCAGGAGGGGTTCTCCGGCTTCAGTCGCGCCAAGGCTCCCATGGACGCCGGATAATCGTAGAGAATCGTCGGCTTGGGGCTGCCCAGGCGAGGCTCTACCGCTTCCAAAAATACCTTGAAAAATATCTCCTCGAAGGAATAATAGGCCTCCGGGTCAAAGCGGATCCCCCCGGCCTTCGCTTCCTCGAGGAGGGAAGGCCCGTCGTAATTCTTTTCAATATCCACTTTTCCGTAAAGCTGCATGGCCCGGGCCACGCTCAGGCGTTCGGCCGGGGGGGCCAGGTCGATCTTCCTTCCCTGATAGATCAATTCCGAGCCTTTCAAAATCTCCCGTGACAGAAAAACAAGGAGGGCCTCGCAATCCTCCATGATCTTCCGGTAGTCGGCATGGACCCGGTACCATTCCAGCATGGTGAATTCCACCTGGTGGATACGGCTGACCTCCTCATCCCGAAAGACCCGGCAAACCTGAAAGATCTTGTCCCAGCCCCGAGCCAGAAGCTTTTTCATGCAGTACTCGGGGGAGGTATGGAGGTACGTTTTCCTCTTTTCCCCGTCGGGCGTCTGGACATTGGTTTCCAGAGCCACAAGGTGCGGTTCCATGCCGGGGGAAGGTACCAGGTACGGGGTCTCGATCTCCACGAACCCCTCTTCCACAAAAAAACGGCGAATGGCCTGGATGATTTTTCCCCGCAGGATAAGATTCTTTCTGTGCCTTGGGTCCATGGATTCTCACCCCCCTGCTAATAGCTGAAAGGAATACTGACCTCCAGCACTCAAACGCGCAAAGCGGATTTTAAGAACCGCGAGGCGCTAGTCGTGAAACGTGAAGGCGGAAATGCTTTCATCCCCTTGCGCTCTCGCGACTGGCGACTTGCGGTTTTCAGAAGCTTGCCGGCTGATCGAATCCCTTCCCGATCACTTCCTGGGTTTGATTGATAATCAAAAAAGCCTTGGGATCGGCGGTTATGACCAGGTCTTTCAATTTGGCGAGTTCAAAAGGGGAGATCACGCTGTAGATGACCTCAACCGGAGACTGGGTATAAGCCCCCTTTCCGGAAAGGAGGGTCGCCCCCCGGCGAAGTTTGTTCAGGATCTGACCGCAGATCTCGGAAGACTGGGAAGAAATAATCCAGACGCTCCTTCGCTCGTTGAAACTGGCGATAATTTGATCCATGACCGATCCGGAGACGTATACATAGATGATGGAATAAAGAGCGGCATTGAGGTCGATCAGGAAAGCCCCCAGGACCAGGGGAATGGAGTTGAGCAAAAAGGAGACGATCCCCACGCGGACGGAAAACCTGCGGTTCAAGACCATGGCGATGATCCCCGTCCCCCCTCCCGATCCTCCGGCGCGGAAAATCAGCCCCGACCCCACCCCGGAGATGACCCCGGCAAAGAGACAGGCCAGAAGAGGATTTTCCACGGCGATCTCCAGCCAGGCGGTAACGGTCAAAAAGAAAGAGAAGGATGCCATCCCCAAAAGGCTGAAGGCGAAGAATTTCCCGGAGATCATGGTCCAGCCCATGATGAAGATGGGTATATTCATCAAAAATACCATGAGCCCGATGGAAAGCTTGGGAAGCAGGTAATAGATGACCAAGGCCAACCCGGAGACTCCCCCGCTGAGGAGTTTATGATGGACCAGGATTCCATTTATGGAAATGGACCACATCAAGGCCCCCAGGATGATCGACAAGGCGGGAAGCCAGATGTTTTTTGGAAAAACAGTTTGGACGATCTCGACCAGTTTTTTCGCTTTTATCATCTTTCTATCCTCTCTCTTTCTCCGGCTAGGAAGGGAGAAAAATTGAAAACAACTTAACCACAGAGATCGCGGAGCACGCAGAGGCAGAAATGGCAAATGCTCAACGCCGGGATGCAGGGGGAAAAGCGGTCTTCTTTCCCACCCTTCCCGGAAGGCCACAACCGGCAAGGGGCTTTCCAGCAGCGATCTCTGCGTACTCTGCGGTTGATTTTTTCCTCGGAAGGCGCAGAGACTTTTATAATTTCCCAAGCAAAAAAAGAAACCCGTTAACAGATACCCCGTTAACGGGTTCGCGGGTTCTTCCGGCAACCCATCAACCTTCCGACCGCTTTCGCTCAGATTCCATCGACGTGAAGCTTTTCCTTGACCCGGAACCAGCCTGCGGGGTCTTGAAAATATTCCAGGGTGTCCTGCAGGGAGAGACGGTGCTCCCGTTCGATGAAAGCCAGGAATTCGTAGAACTTCTTCTCCACGGGGTTCTCGACGTTTTTGGCCAGGTCGCTGTAAAACTTTTCCCCCTTGGTCTCGAAGTCGATGGCGATTTTGACCGCCTCCATGTCACCCGTGTCAACCTTGGAAGAGGTATCCACCGAGGCAATGAACTTGTTGAGGACGTTTTTGACCTCGGTCCCCTTCACCTCGATGGGCACCGTTTCCGGCCACTTGCCTTCCTGGATCAGCCGCTTGTGGAGGTTCAGGATCCGGTTGTAATGTTCGTCCTCGTCGCTGGCGATCGAGGCGAACATGGACTTGCCCAGGGCGTTCCGGGTCCTCTCGGCATGTTTCAGGTAAAAATCCCTCTCCCGGGATTCGTTGTTCAGCGCAACTTCCAGAGCCTTGATTCTCTCTTGGGTTTTTGAACTCATTGCTTCCTCCTAAGGTATTTTAGCCCTCAAGAATAGACCGAGATCCGTCGGCTGGCTTCCCCGCACAGAATCCTTGCCTTTGAACCAAGATCCAAGCAGTCCAAGGATGCCGATTATCATTATACTAGAGAATCGCCAAAAACAAACCCAATCTTTCCCAAAAAAACAGGCCTTCCGGTACGAAGCAGCCGCGGTTTTGTCCTTACAATTGTAGCTTGACAAACATTAATATCTCCATAGATCGAACGATTTTGAAGGAATAAACCAAGGATGGGGAAGGGGGGTATGAATAAAAAGCTGGTTCGCCCTGAGGGATCATGGGTGGCTTTGGTGACCCCCTTCGATGCCCGGGGTGAAGTGGACATGGGATGTTTTCGCCGCCTAGTGGATTTTCACGTGGCCAGCGGAACGGATGGTTTGATCTTCATGGGCTCTACCGGGGAGTCCCCTTCTCTCTGCATGGAAGAAAGGCAGGCCATAATCGCTGAGATGAGTGCTTACTGCCGGGGGAAAATTCCCGCTTTTCACGGGGTAACTTGTTCTACCACCGCGGCAACGACGGAACTGGCCCGTTTTTCCGAGGCCCAAGGCGCGGACGGCGTCATGATGGTCGTTCCTCCCTATCTCGCTCCCCCCCAAAAGTCGATTTTTGAATTTTTCAAGACCGTCTGCCAATCCATCCAGATTGCGGTCGCCCTGTACAACAACCCGGCCAGGGTAAGCGTGAACATTAACCCCGACACCATCATCAAACTGGCCGCGGAGTGCCCCAATCTCGTGGCCGATAAGGAAGCGGTGCCCAGCGTCGGACAGTTGGTTTCGGTTTTGGAGGGAACGCAAGGAAAGCTGCAGCTTCTGTGCTGCGATGCCCCCAACTATGCCATCATCATTCCCACTCTGGCCCTGGGAGGCCATGGCACCGCCAACGTGGCGGGAAATGTGATCCCCCGAGAAATGGCCCAGATGTCCCGCCCTTGGAAAAGCTGGCAGGATGTATGGCAAAGTCGGAAGGTGTACTTCGAGAACCTCCCGGTGATGGAAGCTTCTTATTCCCATACCAACCCCGTGGCCATCAAAGCCATGGTAAAGTTACTGGGTTTTCCCGTGGGGGAACCCCGCCCCCCCTTACCCAGTCTGAGCGCGCAGCAGATGCGCCCCCTGGAGGAACTCCTCTCGCGCCTGAAGATCCGGGAGCGTTATGAGCTTTAAAGACTCGAATCGAAATAGACTTTGAAAGGCTCCTTGCCTCTTTTGAAATTTCAGTGCCCAGCTTGCCGAGAGATTTACGAAGCCTTCCATAGGCTCAATGCCCTGAAGGTCGGAGGGACCCCTTGTCCCTATTGTGGAGAAACCCAAACGAAACCGGTGGAGGCTCCCCCTGAGCAGGCCGGCAATGAGGCTCCTACCGTCAGCCAGGTCAAGTGAATAAAGAGCTGAGGCAACCGGCGGCTGCCCCAGAAGCAATGGAGTTTGGAGTTCGAGAAAGTGAGGGCCCGGGAAAGATAAGCGCATAGAATCGCCTTTCACCACCAAGAAAAGGAGGGTGCTATGGAAAAAAAGATTGCCTTCAAGATCGTTGTATTCGTCATCGGCCTGGCCGTTCTCATGAGTGGCCCAGCCCAAGGGGCAGCAAAGGTCCAGCTGACCTGGACCGCGGGAGGCACGGGCGGAGGATGGTTCGTGATGGCTGCGGGAATTGCCAAAATCATCCAGGAAAAAGCTCCTCACATCCAGATCAATGTCATACCCGGCGGGGGAACCCAGAACCAACCGGTAGTAGGGGAGAACAAGGCTGAGATGGGCTGGGCACTGCCCCCCTTCGTGGTGGCCGCCCGGGAGGGGACCGATCCGTACAAGAAGAAATACGGAGATATTATGGCCATCGGCGGCAGCTTCAGCGACAACTTCCTGCACGTCATGGCCGCAGAAGATACCGGGGTGACCACCATCCGGGGAATCATCGAGTATCCCAAGCCCATCCGCGTATCCCCGGGGAAGATAGGGGTCAGCGGGGAGTTTACTTTCAGGAAAGTGTTAGAAGACTACTTCAAGACGAGCTATCAGGCCATCAAGAAAAAAGGGGGGACGGTCTTTCAT
>LJUR01000148.1 GCA_001304105.1 Deltaproteobacteria bacterium SM23_61 | reverse complement strand
AGGATACGTCGATCTCCAGGCCCAGGAAGGGGCAGCCCTCTTTCTTCATCTCCGCTTCCATCTTCTCCAGATTCTCCAAATTCCAGTCGGCCACCACCACCTTGGCCCCTTCGCGGGAAAGCCCCCTTGCCGTGGCCGCACCAATCCCGGAGGCGCCTCCGGTAACGATGGCTACTTTGTCTTGGAATCGCATGGTTTTTTCCCCATTTACAAGGATTTGAACATAAGACGTCAGGGCTGGGCGAAAAGGTAACTGAACCAGAAATTCTCCTGATGGTTATCCAGGAGGGTCAGCCTTTCTTCAAGTTTTTGTGTCATTCGGTACCCCTCGTGGCCGAGAAGGCCGGATACCAGATAATAGGGATGGGAATAGAATTTCCTCTGATCGGCCATTTCATCGAGGACCTGGAAATGAAGGTTGGCGATCAATAGGTCGGCGGGGATATGGGTAAAATCCCTGGCATCTCCCATCCACAGGTGCATCCGGCTTTCCAACCCGTTGACCGCCCGGTTCTTGCGCGCTGTTTCCACGGCCAGGTTGTTGTTATCCAGGCTGAAAGCCACCCCGGCGCCCATCTTCAATGCCGCCATGGACAGAATCCCCGTTCCGGTTCCCAGGTCGAGGACGGTTCGGGGAGGGCACCTCCGGAATAATTTCTCCAGGAGGATCAGGCATCCCCTGGTGCTGGCATGGAAGCCGGAACCGAAGGCCATGCCGGGGTCGATCGACAGGGAGATCCTGTTCTTCTCCGGGGGGGTCTTCCAGGGTGGATGGATCGTGATCCCTCCAACCTGGAGGATGTCCAGCGAATTCCCCGCTTCCCAGTCCTCGTGGCGCAGGACGGTTTCCGATCGGAAGGAGGGTAGAAACTCCCGGAGGAGAGCCCTCTTTTCCTTTTTGAAGAAGAGATAGGAATATTTGGCTTCCTTCCAGAATCCGATGTAGTCTTCGTCTTTTTTCAGGGGAAAGACTTGCTCTTTCAGGTCCCCCTCAAATTCATAGATATGGACCCATTCGTACATAGAATTCTTTTACCATCAACGAATCAACGAATCAACCGGTCTTGCTTCTCTTTTGCGATTTCCTTTTCTGCCGAAAGGTAATCTTGTGGCCGGCAAGCAAGGGCATTTCGCGGAAAAAGCATCGGCGGGGAAAGAAATCCATACGGAGATCACGCCGTGCTTCCGCAGAGCGAGGCGGGCCATCGCACGGCCGGTCACGCGCTTCGCGTGACGCCCCTACGACGGAATAACCCAGCTCTTGGGGGAAAGAAGGACTTGCCCGCCCGACCCGAGTAATGAAATTTGCCTCATGGTTTTTTCGCGAAATGCCCTTGCTTGCCGGCCAGGCAACGCCTGAAAACCAACTGTTATTACAACAACTTGGCGAAAAGCGGACAAGTGAAATTCTTGTCCTTGACAAAAATGGATAACCCGCGTTATAAGCGCTATAATCTTTTGGGGGGAGAAGAGGGAATGGAAAAAGCATTCTTGGTGCTGGAGGACGGGACTGTCTTCGAAGGGCGGTCCTGCGGGGTCGCCGGTGAAGTTACCGGTGAAGTCGTCTTTCAGACCGATGTCGTCGGCTATCAGGAAGTTCTCACCACGCCTTCCTACCGGGGGCAGATCGTCGCCCTGACCTATCCGCTCATCGGCAACTACGGGATCAACGCTCAGGACGCGGAGTCCGACGGGGTCCATCCCCGGGGATTGGTCCTGAAAGAGATGAGCCCGCTCTACAGCAACTTCCGGGCGGAAAAGAACCTGCCGGACTTTCTCCGGGAGCATCAGGTAACGGCGGTATGCGGGATCGATACCCGGGCCCTGGCCGTCCACCTCCGGGAGCGGGGAGAGATGAGGGGGATCCTTTCGACCCGGGAGAAGGACCCGGCGAAGCTGCAGAAAAAGGTGAAGGAGATCCCTTCGGCTTACGAGGAGGACCTGCTTTCCCAGGTCACGCCCCAAAAGGCTATTTCCCCGAAAGAAAAAAAAGATCCTCTGCTGGCGGTGGTGGACTTCGGGATGCGGCGGAGCTTGAGCGATCAGCTGGAATCCCTGGGATGCTCTCTCGTCCGGGTCCCGGCTTACACCCGGGCGGAAGAAGTTCTGAAGCTGAAACCCAAGGGCGTCCTGCTGAGCCCCGGTCCGGGAAACCCTGGCAAGCCCAAGGGGATCGTGGAAGAGGTGAAAAAATTGATCGCCGGCGGCCCGCCCATCCTGGGCATCGGACTGGGCCACCAGTTCTTGGGAATGGCCCTGGGCGCCGGGGTGAAAAAGATGCATCCCGGGCATCACGGGGGGAATCAGCCGGTCCGGGAAAGCGGCCAGAAGCATTCCCTGATCACCGCCCAGAGTCACAGCTTTGTCCTGGAGGTTCCCGAGGAAGCCGGCTGCCGGGTGACCCACCTCAACCTGAACGATCAAAGCGTTGAAGGGATTGAGAGTAAGAAGAGTCCCCGGGTTTTCTCCGTTCAGTTCATCCCCCAGAGGGATGAAAACGGAAAACCCGACCGGGTGCTGCAGAGATTTGTCGAGTACCTCAAGTAAAGGATGACCGCCCCTTTCTCTCGCAGAGCCCGCAGGACTCAGGACAATACATCCTGCGGTCGGCGGTCAGCCGTCAGCGGTCAGTTTTTCAACGAATAACCAATAACGTATAACGTTTTTTCCGTTCTCCACGCTCCCTGCTCTCTGCGCTCTGCTTCGATGGGCGAAGCGGGCGAGAGAAAAAAGCCGTTGTTTCTCGCAGAGCCCGCAGGACTCAGGACCCAAAAAGCAACATACACCGATCAGTGGTTAGGTTTGCAACGAGTAACGAATAACGTTTTTTTAGTTTTAAAGGGGGGATTTACGTGCCCAGACGAAATGACCTGAAAAAGATTCTGCTCATCGGGTCCGGTCCGATTATTGTCGGACAGGCCTGCGAGTTTGACTACTCCGGTTCCCAGGCTCGTGCTGATCAACAGCAACCCGGCCACGATCATGACCGACCCCCAGATGGCGGACCGCACCTACATCGAGCCCATTACTCCCGAGGTGCTGGAGAAGATCATCGCCCGGGAGCGCCCGGACGCCATCCTTCCCACCCTGGGCGGGCAGACCGGCCTGAACGTGGCCGTGTTCCTGGCGCGGGACGGGGTGTACGACCGGTACGGGGTGGAGGTCATCGGGGCCAGCGCCGAAGCCATCTCCCGCGCCGAGGACCGGGAACTCTTCAAGAACGCCATGCAGGAGATCGGCCTCAAAGTCCCCGACAGCGGCCTGGCCCACAGCGTGGAGGAGGGCATGGCCATAGCCGAAAAGATCGGCCTGCCGGTCATCCTCCGGCCGGCCTTCACCCTGGGAGGCACGGGCGGGGCCACCGCTTACAACATGGAAGAGCTGAGCGGCTACCTCAAATACGCTCTCAGCGTCAGCCCCATCGGCCAGGTCCTGGTGGAGCAGTCGGTCCTGGGGTGGAAGGAGATCGAGTACGAGGTGATGAGGGACTGCGTGGACAATGTCATCCTGATCACTTCCATGGAAAACGTGGATCCCATGGGGGTGCACACCGGGGACAGCATGGTCGTGGCCCCGGCCCAGACCCTGACCGCCAGGGAGTACAAGCAGTACGCCGATTACTGCCGGCGGATCATCCGCAAAATCGGGATCACCGGCGGCGGGGCCAACATCCAGTTCGCCGGCAATCCCGACAACGGGGAGATCGTGATCATCGAGGTCAACCCCCGCCTCTCCCGCAGCTCGGCCCTGGCTTCCAAGGCCACCGGTTTCCCCATCGCCCGGGTGGCCACCAAGCTGGCCGTGGGCCTGACCCTGGACGAGGTACGCAACGACGTCACCGGCCGGACTTCGGCTTTCCATGAGCCCACCGTGGACTACTGCGTCTTCAAGATCGCCCGCTTCACCTTTGAAAAATTCCCCCAGGCCGACCCCACGGTCAACACCTCCATGAAATCCGTGGGCGAAGCCATGTCCATCGGGCGGAACTTCAAGGAGGCCCTGCAGAAGGGGATCCGTTCCCTGGAGAATCAACGCTTCGGCCTGGGCTTCGACAAGAAGGAATTCGACCCGGAGAAGTTCCAGGACCTGGAAGAGATCCGCCAGAAGCTGCGCATCCCCAACGCGGAGCGGCTCTTCTACGTCAAGCTGGCCCTGGAAAAGGGACTTTCCCTGGACGAAATCTACGATCTTTCCAAGATCGACCGTTGGTTTCTCCACAATATTAAAGAGATCGTGGGGGAGGGCCATTCTCTGAAGAAGTTCGCAGGCCTGCCGGGGCTCAAAAAGATACCCGCGGAAACCCTGCGCAAGGTCAAGGGCGACGGGTTTTCCGATGTTCAGCTGGCCTGCCTGACGGGAACGGACGAAGAGGCGGTGCGGCAGAGGAGAAAAGACCTGGGGATCGAGGCTTCTTTCAAGCTGGTGGACACCTGCGCCGGGGAGTTCATCGCCGAGCGTCCCTACTATTACTCCACCTTCGACCGGGTCAACGAGAACAAACCGACGGGAAACCGGAAGATCATCATCCTCGGCGGAGGGCCCAACCGGATCGGCCAGGGGATCGAGTTCGATTACTGCTGCGTCCACGCGGTCTTTGCGGTGAAGGAGCTCGGCTACGAAGCCATCATGATCAACAGCAACCCGGAGACGGTATCCACCGACTACGACACTTCGGACAAGCTTTACTTCGAACCGCTCACCCGGGAGGATGTCCTGGCCATCGTGGAGCAGGAGAAGCCCGAAGGGGTAATCATCCAGCTCGGTGGGCAGACCCCGCTGAACCTGGCGGTGCCGCTGGAGAAAGCCGGGGTGAAGATCCTGGGGACCAGCCCGGACAGCATCGACCGGGCCGAAGACCGCAAGCGGTTCAAAGAGCTGGTGGACAAGCTGGGGCTGAAACAGGCCCCCAGCGCCACCGCGGTCTCGGTGGAAGAGGTCCGTGCCCTGGCCCAGGAGATCGGGTACCCCGTTCTTCTGCGCCCCTCCTACGTGCTGGGGGGGAGGGCCATGGAGATCGTGTACGACGATGCCGACGTGGAACAGTTCATGAAGAAGGCCATCGAGGCTTCCCCGGAGCGGCCGGTGCTCATCGATAAATTCCTGGAGGATGCCATCGAGATCGACGTGGACTGCGTCTCGGACGGGGAGACCGCAGTCATCGGCGGAATCATGGAGCACATCGAGGAGGCGGGGATTCATTCCGGCGACAGCGCCTGTGTCCTTCCCCCCTACACCCTGGGGGATGAAATTCTGAACCAGATCAAGGAACAGACCTATGCCCTGGCCCGGGAGCTGAACGTGAAAGGCCTGATGAACGTCCAGTATGCGGTAAAAGACGATGTGGTCTACACCCTGGAGGTGAACCCCCGGGCTTCCCGCACGGTGCCCTTCGTATCCAAGGCCACCGGCGTTCCCCTGGTCAATATCGCCGCCAAGGTCATGATGGGCATGACCCTCAAGGAGCTGAACTTCACCAAAGAGGTGGAGGTCGAGCATACCGCGGTTAAGGAAGCGGTCTTCCCCTTCTCCCGCTTCCCCGGGGTGGATGCCATCCTCGGTCCGGAGATGAAGTCCACGGGCGAGGTCATGGGGATCAACGACACCTTCGGTATGGCCTTCCTGAAGTCCCAGCAGGGGGCCGGACAGATCCTCCCCCTGAAGGGAACGGTCTTCATCAGCCTGCGCAGCAAAGACAAGCGGCCCATGATCTTCCTGGCCAAGAAACTGGTCGATTTGGGGTTCACCCTGGTCGGCACCCGGGGAACAGCCAAGGCTTTGGCTCGCAACGACATCCCGGTTACCGAAGTCCTGAAAGTCTCCCAGGGACGGCCCAATGTGGTGGATATGATGAAAAACGGGGAGATCGACCTGATCATCAATACGCCGGGGGGGAAGGGGACCAAGCCCGACGGCCTGGCCATCCGCTCCAACGCCGTGGCCCTCAAAGTTCCCCTGATCACCACCGTGGCCGGAGCCTACGCGGCGGTGAACGGGATCGAAGCCCTGAAGAAAAAGGGGATCCAGGTGAAGACTATCCAGGAATACGGGCTCCGCTACGTCAACCCCCACCAGCGCCCGAGAGCCTGAACGAATTCTGCCTGTTGCAGGGGGCGATTCAGCCCTCGACCTGAGACTTCGGCGAGCTCAGTCGAGCCGCTCGGGCCGAAGGTGAATCGCCCCTACCTCTTTCCACGAACTCCTTCAGGGCGGCGGCGTTATTTAACTTTTCCTCTTTGGAGGAAAAAAGGAAGGTGACCGTTCCCTGCCTTGCTTTCTTCCTGAGGAGCTCAAACTCCTCCTTCTTTTCTCCGATTTCTCCAAGATATTTCTTCTTGAATTCGGTCCATTTATCCGGGTCATGGCCGTACCATTTCCGCAATTCATTGCTGGGGGCCATATCCCGGAGCCACAAATCCACTTTGGCCTTTTCCTTGCACATGCCCCTGGGCCATAACCTGTCCACCAGGATTCGAAACCCGTCCTGCGGGGACGGCGGCTCATAGATTCTTTTCACCCTGATACGGATAGCCATCTCCACCTCCTTAATTAGGGACACTTCCCTATTTTCTTGACATTTTATTATTTCCTGTGTAGTGTTCCGCTATGCCACGCATAGCAAGATTGGTTGCCGTTAATTTTCCTTACCACATATGCCAGAGGGGGAACAACAAGGGGACAACTTTTTTTTCCGATGAGGACTTCAAGTCCTATCTGGAGATCCTTAGTCGATACAGTTTCAAGTGGGACCTGGAGATATGGGCCTACTGTCTTATGCCCAATCACATTCATATTCTTGCTGTCCCAAAAGGAGAGGAGTCCCTGGCCAAAGGGATCGGAGGGACCAATTTAGTATACACCCAATACGTGAACCGCCGATACCAAAGAAGTGGAAGACTTTGGCAAAACCGTTTTTTCTCGGCGATCATTGAAAGGGAGACTTATTTATGGGCAGCGGCCCGGTACATCGAAAGGAATCCAGTGAGGGCTAGCCTTGTTAAAAAAGCTGAAGATTATCCGTGGTCCAGCGCCCGGGCGCACGTTATGCAAACGAAAGATCGGGTTCTCTCCGGGGAAGGGTGGTTGAAATCGGATGAAATTGATGGCTATCGAAAGTTTCTAGGAATGGAAGAGAAAAATGTTGAGGACTTCATGAGAAAAGCAACTTCCACCGGCAGGCCGTTCGGGAGCGAAGAGTTTGTTAGCAAAGTGGGAAAAATCGTGCATCGCAACCTAATCGCGAAAAAGGTAGGAAGACCAAAGTTAAAATAGGGACACTTCCCTATTTTAAAACGACGATAAAATAGGGAAGTGTCCCTAATAAGGAGGAATGGGAGTGGAGAAAGTGGAGAAGAATAAGGTGATATTTTTTCAGACCGAAGACCGCAAGCAGGGGGTCAAGACGATGTTGAAGGTCCTCAAGGGCAATCCGATCAAGGGAAAGAGAGTCCTGATCAAGCCCAACTTCAACACCGCCGACCCGACGCCGGGGTCCACGCACAACGATGTCTTGGTGTCTTTGGTGGAGGAATTGTGGAAGATGGGGGCCAAATCGGTGAGCGTGGGAGACCGGAGTTTCCCCCCCACCCGGGAAGTCATGGAAAAAAAGGGGATCCTTCCCCTCATGGAAAAACTGGATGTCAAGATCGCCCCCTTCGACGATTTGCCGGAGAAGGATTGGGTGGAGTTCAGACCCAAGGACAGTCACTGGCCCGACGGATTCCGGATCGCCCGGCCGGTGCTGGAATCTGAGTACCTGATCTCGACGGGCTGTCTAAAGACCCACCAATACGGCGGTGTTTTTACCCTATCGCTGAAGCTCCACGTCGGAGGGGTCCCGACCTCCCGCCAGGGGTATGAATACATGCGCCAGCTCCACAGTTCCCCCCACCAGCGGAAGATGATCGCCGAGATCAACGAGCCCTTCAAACCCAACCTGGTGATCATGGACGGGATCGAGGCTTTCGTGGATGGCGGGCCGGCCACGGGAAAAGGGGCGCGGGGAAACGTCTTCTGGGCTTCCTCCGACCGGATCGCGGTGGACGCCGTTGGGGTGGCGCTTCTCAAGCACCTGGGAAGCAACGAACGGATCATGAACCGGAAGATCTTCGAGCAAACGCAGATCGCCCGGGCGGTGGAGCTCGGTCTGGGGGTTTCCTCCCCGGCGCAGATTGAACTGGCGGCCGCCGACGCAAAGAGCCGGGCGTACCGGGACAAGGTCGCGGAGATACTGAATCAAGGCTGATAAATTCGTAATGAGCCAATAAATAAATCTTATGTCATTCCGGCGAACCCCGGATCTAGTCCGGGGCAGGCGCCGGAATCTAGGTTACTTCCACCTTTTATAAATTTCCTGGACTCCGGTTTTCACCGGAGTGACGGCTTTTTACGAGAGCATCAAGGACGATGGCTGAGCGAATTCCCCCCGTCCGTCAATCCGCAATCCGCGATCCGCAATCCGCAATTGACGGCTACTCACTCTGCCAGCCTGACCCGTCCAAATCCTGCGGGGCCTGCTGCGGCCTCTACAACTGGGAGGATCACTCGCGCGCGGCGCTGACCCCTGTTCTGGAAAAGCGAAGAGACCTTTTCTTTTCCCTGGGCCGGGATCCGGGGGTTTTCCAAAAGGCCTATGATCAGGAAATATTCCCCCCCAACCCGAAGCTCCTGGAGGAGATCCACAACTGCGAATTCCTGGGTTTCCTGGACAGAGAAAGGAAAAGGGTGGGATGCCTGCTCCATCCCTCGGTGAACGAAGGGCGGGACCTGCGGGATTATTGTTTCTACGGAAAGGAAATCTGCGCCGGTCATTTCTGTCCCAGCCATACCCATTTGAACCGGGCGGAACAGAAGTCCGTACTGGCGGCCCTCGAGGACTGGTACCTCTACGGGCTGGTGGTCACCGACATCGACCTGGTGAAGGAATTCTTCCACCACGTTCAAACCCGCCTTGGAGACAGCCTGCGGGAGGAACGGTTGGAGGAAACGAGGGTTCGGAAGGCGCTGCGGGAGTTTTTCGCGCTCAAGGAGTCCTGGAAGTTCGCCGCCGGCCGGAAGCGCCTGGGAAAGTACTATTTCTCCCATTCCGAATACCAGCTTGCCCGGATCGAATACGAGAAAAATTGGAGGATAAAGCCCTCCCGGTTCGATAAAATTCTCCTGAGCCTGGAATCCGAATTTCAAACCCCGGAGGATGTTTTCGAGGCCGAAGCCATCATCGAAGGAAAGATTGCCGGATTCCTAAAGGCCTATGAGGAGGGAAGCTCCATTTTCCCCCTCCGGCGCCTTTGCTGCAGGTAGAACCCCCCCATTAAACCCAGCCCCAATAGCACGGACTGAAAGTTATCGAGAAAGATGGGAAAAGGGACAAAAATGGCGGCCGCCACCAGAAGGGCCCTTTCCGGGAGGTTAAGGTCAGTCAACATGAATCCCTGCAGGCCAATCACCAGAAGGTACACCCCGATGATAGCCGTGCCCATGGCCAGGGCGATATCCAGGAAGGTACCTCGCAGGAGAATTCCCTGGTTGAAGTAAAACAGGTAGGGAATAATATACCCCGCCACAGCGATGCGGGAGGCTTCCAGGCCGGTGCGCAAAGGATCCGTGCCCGCCAAGGAGGCGCCGGCATAGGCGGCCAGGGCCACCGGGGGCGTAACGCAGGCCATGATGGCGAAATAAAAAACGAAAAGATGCACCGACAGGACATCTCCGCCCATCTCGATGAGCGTGGGTCCACCCACGGAAACGGCCAGCACGTAGGCCGCCGTGGTCGGCAGCCCCATGCCCAGGATTATGGCGGCCACCATGATAAAGAGCATGGCTACCAAGTAGATTCCCCGGGAGTAGGAAATGACCACGTTGGTAAACTGTAGACCAAGGCCGGTTTTAATCACCACGCTTATGATCAGCCCTGCCCCGGCGCAGGCGCAGGCAATCATGATCAGATTCCTTCCGCCCATATCCAGGGCCTCGACAATCTTGCGGGGGGTCATCCACCTGTTTCGATCGAAATAGCTGATTCCCAGGGCCACGACCGTACCCATGAAAGCTCCCATGAAGGGAGAATACCCGATGATCATCAAAACTAGGAGCGCGACTACGGGCAGGAGCAAGTAAAGGTCTCTGATCAAGAGTCTAACCGGTGCAGCCTCGATGACCTCCAAACCAGTCAATCCTCGCCTCAGGGCCTCGTAGTGGACCGTCAAACCAATGCACATAAAGTATAGGATGGCTGCCGGCAGAGCTGCCTTGCAGATGCTGATGTAGGGAATCTGGGTAATCTGGGCCATGAGAAAAGCGGCGGCTCCCATGATGGGGGGCATGATCTGTCCACCCGTGGAGGCCGCTGCTTCCACGGCCCCGGCGAACTGCGGCCGGTATCCAATCCGGCGCATCAAGGGGATGGTAAAAGTTCCGGTAGCGAAAACATTGGCTGCGGCCGCCCCGCTGATCGTACCGAAAAAGGCGCTGGAAATCACCGCTACTTTGGCTGGCCCTCCCGCCGTGCGCCCGGCCAGCCGGGAGGCGACATCGATGAAATATTGGCCCAAGCCAAGTCTATAGATGAAGGCCCCGAAGATGACGAATAGGGCCACGAATACGGCCGATACCCCGGTGATAGAGCCGTAAATCCCCTCATCGTCCAACAGGTAGCAGGTCTCGATAATCCAGTCCAGACTGAACTTCTTGTGGTACAGCAAGCCGGGCAAATGGTGGCCGAAGACGAGGTAAATGAGGGCCAGGATCATCAACCCGGCCAGGGCTGCTGCTGTGGACCTGCGCACGGCCTCGATCAGCATGGCCACGATGATGATTCCTACCACTACCTGCAACAGGGTCACATCCGTGGCCCCTTCCCAGCGCGCGTTCAAATTATCGTTATCCAGGATTATGTACAGCGAGGGGAGCGCCGCCACGAAGGCCAACAACCAGTCATACCAGGGAATCCAATCCCGGGGAGACCGCCGAGTCATCGGGAAAAGGAGAAACGCCAAGGGAATCAGGAACAACAGATGAAAGCCCCGTTGCAGGCGAGGCTCCAGCACTCCGGTAGCAGCGGTGTAGAGGTGAAAGAGGGAAGTGATAGCCGCCAGGGCGATAACGATTTTTTTAGAAGTCCCTGAAAGTTCCCGCATCGTCTGTTCCCATCCGTCGTGGAACGAAGCGTTCCAGCAACTCGCAATCCCTGGCCGATTCGTTCATCTCGGCTTAGGGATACCGGGAAAGGGGCCGGGGGATATTCTTCGCCCCGGCCCTGCGGTCTTTTACTTCATGTAGCCTTTCTCCTTATAGTACCGGATGGCACCCGGATGGAGGGGAGCAGGCATGTCCTGCCAGGCAGTGGCGGGCTGGAACACTACCATGCTCTTGTGGATGCTGGGCAGCTGTTTCGAATTTTCGCAGACAATCTTGGTGATCTCGTAGGCCACTTTAGGGTCCAGGGACTTGTGAACGATGATCGCCGAGCCCATGGTGGAAGTAGGAATATCCTCTTTCAGGATGCCGGGATACATTTCTTTCTTGATCACCCCGATGCCGTAGCCGTACTTTTTCTTCATGAGCTGAAGAAGGTCATTCGGCCAGGGGAGGATGCGGAGTTTTCGGCCGATGGCCGCTTCTTGAATGATGGATGCAGGCGGGGCGATGTTGATGCAGGCAAAGTCAATGTGGCGGTCCTTCAGGTTGGTGGCAATCTCCGTATAACCCGCATGAAAGACCGTCCCCCCTTTTTTCTTGATGGCCTGATAGCTGGTCTTGAAGTAGTCTTCTAACACTTTCCTGAAAGTAAACTCCCCGCTG
>LJUR01000147.1 GCA_001304105.1 Deltaproteobacteria bacterium SM23_61 | reverse complement strand
GGGGACAGCATTTACTACGACTCCACCATCCCCCACAAGGTCCAGTGCCACCGCGATATCCCTACCAAGATCCTGGCGGTGATCTGGGCCCCCCAGTAAAAACACGTTACTCGTTACTCGCTAAAAAACCAACGACAGAGAACCAGCAACGAGCAACGTATAACGTATAACGTGTAACGAGTCACGTGCCTTATGACTCTCCAAGACCACATCCTGAAACTCGCGAAACCGGTTCTGGCTCCCGATCAAAAAAACGTGTCCACCATCTCCCTTCGGGATCGGGACTCCCTTGCTTCTTCTTTCGGCCTATCCCGGCGGGCCGTGGAAATTGCCGCTTTGGACCTGCAAGTCTGGCCCCAGCGGTACTTACGGAACATGGGATCGCTGGGGATTGCCGGGCAGAAAAGCCTCCTTCGGGCAAAAGCCCTGCTCATCGGGGCGGGCGGATTGGGGGGGACCCTCGCCCTCCTCCTGGCACGCATGGGGCTGGGAAGCCTGGTCATTGCCGACGGGGATTCCTTCAGCGAGGACAACCTCAACCGCCAGGCTCTGTCCCTGGAGCCCAACGTAGGTTCGAAAAAGGTCCGGGTTGCTCAGGCGGAGGTCGCCAGGATCAATGCTGCCACCGAAGTGGAAGTGTTCGAAGGGTTCGTGGCCGAAAAGGAGCTCTCCATCCTCATGGGGGGAGTCCAGGTGGCCATCGACGCCCTGGACAACACGCCTTCCCGCTTCCGGCTGGAGAAAGCCTGCCGGAACGCCGGGGTCCCCCTGGTGCACGGGGCCGTCGCCGGCTTTACCGGGCAGGTCACGACCATCTACCCGGAAGACGTCGGATTCCGCGCTTTTTACGGGGACCCCCAGAATATCCCGGAAAAAGGGATCGAGGTGGAGCTGGGAAATCTGGCCGGGATCGTCTCCGCCATCGCCTCCCTCCAGGTCCAGGAAGCCATCAAGATCATCACCGGGCTGGGCCGCCCCTTGCGCAACCGTCTTCTCTTCATCGATTCCCTGAACGGCGCGGCGGAGATCATCTCTCTGAAGGAATCGTGACTTCCGTTCCCCCCGTTCTCCCTCCCGACATTTTCCCATTGAATTTCCAACCCCCATCTTTCAATATAGAAGAAGGCTGCAGCGGAGAACCCGGGAAACCTCGGACGGAAAGCTCCTGCTTTGCGGGCTTTGAGGACCGTCATGCCGGGGAGCAGGGCTTAAGGAGCGTCAAGCCTTCGGCTTGACTCAAGGACCGCTTCGCCCTGAACCATAATGGGTTCAGGGTTTCGCTTGAGGCAAAAACAGAAAATTCCCGAAGTGAAGGGCGGAGGATTCACCGAGTAACGAGTAACCAGCAACAATTAACCAGCAAGAGGATTGAAGATGAAAATGATGAAAGGACTGGTCTCCCATCCGAACGGAGACCTCACCTTGAGCGAAGTCCCGGTTCCCCAAATCGGCGAGAATGTGTACGCCCCGAAAGATGTGCTGCTGGAGGTCAAATACTGCGGAATCTGCGGGAGCGACATTCACCGGTGGAAGGCGGATAAGACGGGGGTTAAATTTCCTCCCCGCAGGGTGGTGTCCGGACACGAAATCGTCGGGGGGGTTCGGGAAGTGGGCCCGCAAGTGACCCGGGTCAAACCCGGGGACCGGGTCGTCTGCGAGATCGTAACCTTCTACTGCGGGCACTGCCCGGCCTGCTTGGAAGGGAGGTACAACATCTGCAATACCCTGCCGCCCATGGAGGGCCGGGCCCACTTTATGACCGGCGGTGGGTTCGCCAAGTACACGGTCTGGCCGGAGCAGCAGCTCCACAAGCTGCCCGACAACGTGAGCGATCTGGAAGCCGTCCTTATGGAACCCACGGCCGGTTCCGTTCACAGCATCATCACCCGTATGGGGATGAAAGCCGGCCAGTCCGTGGCCATCCTGGGTCCCGGGGCCCGCGGCATCCTGATGATGCAGCTGATGATGCAGGTCTGCCGGGCCATCGGGGCCGGACCGATCTACCTGTCGGGCCTGGACCGGGATGTTCCCGTCCGTCTGGCCATGGCCAAAAAACTGGGGGCTGATGAAGTGATCAACGTGGAGAAACAGAACCTCCGGGCCCGGGTTGCAGAACTCACCCAGGGGCGGGGGGTAGATGCGGTTCTGGAGAACACCGGCTCTGTGGAGCCCATCGACGAGTCGCTCGACATCGTGCGCAAGGGAGGCAGAGTCCTCTGGGCCGGCGGGGGCATCCGGGGGGGGATCATCGCCCCGGTGGATACCTACAAGATCATCGTCAAGGAAATCGATGTGATCGGAGAAATCTCCCAGATCCCCTACGACTGGCACACGGCCATTTCCCTCGCCGGGACAGGGAGGGTCCAGCTCAAGCACCTGGTGACCCATCAGTACGACCTGGACCGCTGGGAAGAGGCCTTTGACCTGGCCGCCACCAGCAACGAATGCCTGCGGGTGGCGATTCGACCCTGAACGCCGCAAAACCAGCATGGAGCAGAGAGCGTGGGAAAGACGGAAATCCATTTCCCCGGGCTCGACCAACTCTTCGAGGTCTACGCCGACCTGGAACGACAGGTCGCCGAACTCAAGAGGGGCGCCGGGATTGAATGCCTCCGTAGGTGCACCTTTTGCTGCGCCACGTCCAAATTCGTGGAAGCCTCCATTTTCGAGATGCTCCCGTTGAGCCTTCACTTCTGGGAGGAGGGCCGGGGGCAAGAAACTCTGGAAAAGCTCGAAGGGATTCACCCGGATGCGCCGTGCATCCTGTTGAACCCCAATGTCCCCGATGAGCTTTCGGGCGGCTGCAGCTATTACCGCTTCCGGCCGCTTGTCTGTCGTCTCTTCGGGTTTTCGGCGACTGTGGATACGAACGGCAAGCCCTCGATCGCCCTGTGTGCACCCCTGAAAGAGTTGGATTCGGGAGTCTCCGAGCGGGTGAACAAAAAAATCCGCAAAGACCTTTCCTTTCCCCTCATGACCGATTTTTCCCGCAAAGTCGCCATGATCCATCCCCCCCTGGGGGAGGAAAAATATCCCATCAACATTGCCCTATGGGAAGCGCTGGAACTCGTCAGGCAAAAAATCCACTTTTCGAAAACCGGAAGGAGGAAAACATGATCATCGCCAGGTCAAGTGAAGCCAAAGGCTATCTCACTCCTCCCCCACACCCCCGGGAACTGAAAGTCCTTCTCTCGCCCAGCCTGCAAGAAGAAGTGGAGGGCTTGGCCATCGGAATGACCATTCTTCCCCCGGGGGAATCCAGCAGCTTCCACAGTCATGAAAAAGAGAACGAAACCTGGATCATCGTTTCGGGTGAGGGCGAGGTGCGGGTGGGAGATGAAACCCAGGCCGTGGGGTGATCTATCTAAAGCCTCAAATCCCCCATCAGATCAGGAACACCGGCCGAATTCACCTCCGCATGTTCTGGATTTACACCCCCCCGGGAGGAGAGAAAAGCATTCTGGACGGAAGGATGAAATGAAGATGCTGTAAAGAACCGCAAGGCGCAAGTCGTAAGGCGCGAGGGCGATAAAAAACCGGAAGTCGCAAGGCGTGAGGGTGAAAATACTCTATTCGACTTGCGCTCTCGCGACTCGCGACTTGCGGCTTTTCTCTGGCCCATGTTGGGGCTGAATTTTTGCTTGCAGATTGGAAATAGATCTGCTAAATAGGATTGTCCCTGCCTGCCCAAATATGTCACTTCGGTTCCGCTGCCGGTCAAATTTGGCGAGGCTCATTAAAAAATCATGAATGAAATCCGATCCACCTCCTTGGCATTGAGTTTGCTATCTCGATTGGCGGAAGGCAGGACCTTCAGTGATCCGCTCACGGAGAAAACCAGGGGAACACCATGCGCAGAAGAATGGGTTATAGGAAGAAATCAAGGAACGCGGACCAGCCGGAGGGGAGGAAGCATCCCCGGGCCGCCTTGAACCTTCCGGTCGAATATTACGCCACGAACCCGCAGAACCCCCGCCTGGGGCACACCTCCGACCTGAGCCCCGGCGGGGTCATGCTGAATATTCCCGAGAAACTGGACGTCGGCCAGTTGATCAAGCTGGCGATCTTTGTCTACCTGGACAAGACCGTGGAAACGATCCAGGTCAATTCCCAGGTCGTCTGGGTGGCCGGCGCGGAGAAAGAGGGCGGGTTCCGGTCAGGGGTAAAGTTCACCGACCTCTCCGCGAACGACCGGCACAAATTAGAAAAATTTTTTGAAAACTACTGAAAAGAAGAAGGCTTTTCCTCTCGCCCGCTTTGCTTTTCGTAGCAGAGAGCGGGGAGCAAGGAGCAGGGAGCAAGCAAAGACGAAAATATAAAGCCGCTTCTAGTGTCCTGAGTCACAAATTCGGTTCATAATTTTCCCATGGCCCGGGCGGAGGATCGATGGGCGCCGCCAAAATCGGCGGGAGTGGACCCGAATAAATCGGGTTCCCCTGTATTCCGCAAGGAGACGCTTGCCCATAGGCATAAGCCCATGTAAAAACAAAAAAATATCCCATTCAGGAAGAATCGAAATAAGCTCCCCGTTATCCCAAGAGAGACCACCGCCTCATTTTGGCAAGCCCAGCGAGCCTTCGTCCGGGCCATCGCTTCCCCCCTTTAAATTCGGCACCGAACTTTTGACTCAGGACACTAGTCATTCCTTGCTCGTTGGAAACCTGAAACCAGGATCCTGAGTGGTGGATCCTTTACTCTTTTTTCTTCCCTGTGATCCCTGCGGGGTCTGCAAGAGAAAGTCGAAGTCTCTTGCCTCGAGCGAAGCCCATGAACCTAATAGGGTTCAGGGCGAAGCGGTCCTCGAGTTACGCCTGCGGCGTAACGCTCCTCGAGCGGAGCGCTCGCTTCTTGACTCCATTATTCGTCAGGAACTGTTCCAGGACTCCGTAAGGCTGTGCCCCCACAACCGCATGGCCATCGATCACAAACGTGGGCACCGCGGTTATCCCCCACTTCATGGAAAGGTTCCAGTCCTCATCCACCGCCTCCCTGAAGCTCCTTGATTCCAGGACTTTCCTCGCCTCCCTCACCGGGAGTCCCACCTTTTTCACCAGTTCAAGCAGCACGTCTTTCTTGGCGATGTTCTTTCCCTCCACAAAGTAGGTCCTGAAGACCGCGTCGTGGAACTCGTCCCCCTCCCCTTTCACCTCCGCCCACTTGCCCATCTCCTGGGCCAGCCGGCTGTTGAAGGTCATCTTCCTCGTTCCCCAGGGTAGACCGAGATCATCGGCCACCTGTTTCAGTCGCGCCAGCATGGCCGGGATGTCCAGGTTCCTTCCGGCAAAGAGCTCCTCCAGGGTGCGCCCTTCTTCGGGAGTCTCCGGGTGCAGGGGGAAAGCCCTCCACTGTACTTCGATCTCAAAGTTTTCTCTCAGCTTTTCAATACGCCCGGTACTGAAGTAGCACCAGGGTCATATGTAATCGGAGAACACCTGAAGGATTTCTGTCTTGCCCATATTCCTTCCTTTCTTGCCCACTCGGTCTTTTCTTAACCTCCGCCCATATTTTAATTATAGCTTCATCTCCAAATTGGTTGATCGAATTTTTCATGAAAGCCTGCCAAGGGCCCGGAAGGAAAGTCAGACTGCGCAGCAAGCATCGGCGGGATACGCGCTTTCCATGAACCCTCTGCTGGTCATCCGCAAAGCGCAGCGGGGGCGGGATACGTGAGCCTCGAATAAATAACCGACTCCCCCGCCACCGGGTGAGAGAGATATGTGCCTCATGATTGCAAGCAAGATGACTTTCCTTCCGGGCCCTTGAAATCACAGAAAATTCTGAAAAGACCAACCCTTTGGCTTTCAAAGAATTTGGAGATGAACATAATTATATAATTCCTACCCCGGGTTCTCTAGCCTCGGATTTTGCGGGCGCCTCGGGCAAGGATTGAATGAATCGGTGCCGAGTCTCCCCGATTCTAAGGAGGGTGCGGACAACTGGATGGACCGCTGGAGCAGTCAGGCTTGACTTCATTTTTCCATTTAATAAAAGCTTGACAAGGGTTTTTTGCTTCCCTAATCTGAGTTTAGAGTGGATTTCTTCATGAAAATCTTCCCAAAGTGTAATGGGTTCCGCGGGTTTCTCGTTTTGCTGTTGCTTGCGGGAACTTTCCCCGCTTTTGCCCAGACCGATCTGCCCGACCTGATTAAGAAAGCCGAACCCTCCATCGTGGTGATCCTGACCTTTGACCAGAAGGGAAACCGCCTCGGACAGGGGACGGGTTTCTTCGTCGCCAAAAACGGCGATGTGATTTCGAACTATCATGTTCTTCAGGGAGCCAGCCGGTCCAGAATCAAGCTCTCAAGCGGGGAAGAATATGGGGTCAAGAGGGTGGTGGCGGAAGATTCCGAGGGAGACCTGGTAAGGATTTCCGTGGACATTCCCGAAGAAAAGGTTATCCCCCTATCCGTGAGCCCCACGATCCCCCGGGTCGGGGAGAAAGTAGTGGTCATCGGCACCCCCCTGGGTCTGGATCAGACCGTTTCCGACGGAATTGTTTCGGCGATCCGGGAAATTCCCGACTTCGGAAAGATCGTGCAGATGACCGCTCCCATATCCCCAGGGTCCAGCGGAAGCCCGGTGCTCAACATGAAGGGCGACGTGGTGGGAATCGCCACTTTTCTTATCGTCGCCGGGCAGAACCTCAATTTTGCGGTTCCGGCGGCAAGAATCTCCAAATTGTCTGCCGCCTCGGGCAGAAGCCTGGCGGAGCGAGAGGAGAGGAGAAAAAGAGTGGCCGCAGAGGAGGCGATCGAACTCTATGCCACCGGCCTGCGGTACCTGTGGGCCGGAAAATGCGACCTGGCCCTCCCTTACTTTGTGGAGGCTGCCCAAAAGAACCCCAGCCACCCCGGCGCCTTTTTCCAGGTCGGATACTGCCTGGCCCGAATGGGGAAGAATCAGGAAGCCCTCGGTGCCTACCGGAGGGCCCAGGAGGTTCGCCCGAAAGATCCTGCGGTTTACAGCAACCTTTGTGGGGTCCTGGGACAGCTGGGCCGCTTCGGGGAAGCCGGGGAAGCATGCCGGCAAGCCCTGCAGATCGCCCCCGACCTGGCTGAAGCACACAACAACCAGGCCTGGGTTTATCACCGGCAGGGACGCTATCCGGAAGCCATCGAGTCCAGCAAGCAGGCCATACGCCTCCAGCCCGATTTTGCCGAGGCGCACTACAACCTGGGCAACGGGTACGCGGGGTTGAAGCGATATGACCAGGCAGCGGAGGCGTACAAGCAGGCCATACGCCTGGATTACAACTATGCCGAGGCCCACCTGAACCTGGGCGCCGCCTTTCATCAAATGGGCCGTTATGAAGAGGCCATCGATTCTTACAAAAGGTCCCTCCTGCTGAAGCCCCTCATGCCCCAGGGGCATTTGAACCTGGGAATGGTTTATCTGCAGCTGGGAAACAAAGGGTCGGCGATCGAGGAGTACAAGATACTGAAAGAATTGGATAAAGAGATGGCCAACCGGTTGTTCGATTTTATTTATGAATGAAGGAGAAAAGAGATGAAACCTCTCCTCCTGGCAATTCTTGTTCTTTTCCTCCTGCCCGGAAGGGCGGTTCCGGCCGAAGGGCCGATGAGCGAGGCCACCGAGGCCTGCCTGGGATGCCACGCCCTTTCCACACCCGGGATCGTGGCCGACTGGAAGAACAGCCGCCATTCCCGGGTCACCCCGAAAGAAGGTCTGGCCAAGCCCGCGCTGGAGCGTAGAGTTTCGGCGGAGAAGATCGATGATCCCCTGGGCAAAACCGTGGTGGGCTGCGCGGAGTGCCATACCCTGAACCCCGGCAAACACCCGGATTCTTTCGAACACGGCGGGTACAACGTCCACGTGGTGGTCAGTCCTCAGGACTGCGCCGTCTGCCACCCGATTGAAAAGCAGCAGTACGACCAGAACCTCATGTCCCGCGCCCACGGAAACCTGGTCAAGAACCCGGTTTATCTGAACCTGGCGGACACGGTAAACAGCGTCCAGAAGTTCGGCACGATGCGGACCCTCCCCCAGCCCCCCGACGAGCAAACCAACGCGGACTCCTGCCTATTCTGCCACGGCACGGAGGTGAAGGTGAAAGGCTTCCGCAAACGGGAGACGGACCAAGGGCCGATGAAGTTCCCCCTTCTCTCCAACTGGCCCAACCAGGGTGTGGGGCGCATCAATCCCGACGGGACCCCGGGAGCCTGTACGCCGTGCCACACCCGTCACGGGTTTTCCATCGAAACCGCCCGCAAGCCTTACACCTGTTCCACCTGCCACAAGGGGCCGGATGTTCCTGCTTACAAGGTGTACGAGGTGAGCAAGCACGGAAACCTTTTCTCATCCCATCAGAAAGACTGGGATTTCAACAAAGTCCCCTGGACCGTGGGCAAGGACTACACGGCCCCGACCTGCGCCGCCTGCCACGTAAGCCTGTTGGTCAACGAGGGCGGAGACATCATCGCCGAGAGAAGCCACAAGATGAGCGACCGACTTCCCTGGAGGCTCATGGGACTCATCTATTCTCATCCTTACCCCAAGTCCCCCGACACCTCGATCATCAAGAACAAGGCCGGACTTCCCCTGCCCACGGAGCTCACCGGGGAGCCGGCGGCTCAGCACCTGATCGACTCCAAGGAAATGGAAAGGAGGCTGAAGACCCTCCAGAATATCTGCCTGGCCTGCCACAGCTCGGAGTGGACCGGGAATCACTTCAAACGGTTGGAGAACACCATCCGAACCACCAACGAAATGACCCTGGCGGCGACGAAGATCGTTTCCACCGCCTGGGAAAAAGGGGTGGCCAAAGGCCTGGCTCAGAAGGACAGTCCTTTCAACGAGTACATCGAGAAGAAGTGGGTGGAACAGTGGCTATTCTACGCCAACTCCACCCGTTTTGCCTCGGCCATGGCGGGAGCGGACTACGGGGTCTTTGCCGAAGGGAGATGGTACCTGTCCAGGAATATCCAGGAGATGCTGGACCATCTGCATTTTCTGCTGAAGCAGCAAAGGTGAGAGGTTGGAGGTTAGAGGTCAGAGGCAAGGAATTAAAATTCTTTCCCCTCACCCCTTACCGTTTTTACAGTTCCGGTGCCCCGGAAGGAATCACGCACACAAAAATAAATGGGCTGTCCCCGGTATTCTTGAGCTGGTGCTCTTCGTTCCCCGGGATGAAAACCGCGCTCCCCGTTGAAAGAGGGGCCCATTTCCCTTCCCGGAAAATCTCTCCTTTTCCCGCATGAACAAAGACCTCGTGCTCCCATTCGTGGGCATGCTTGCCGGTCATTCCCCCCTCGGCGATTTCGAAAACCCGCATGCAGAATTTCCTGGCCCCGTCCGCCTGCCCGATGACCACCCGGCCGGTCGCCCCCTTGGCCTGCTCGCTGGGGTACTTTTTCGCCTGGGCCTCTGAGTAATGGATGATTTTCATTCCCACCCCTTGCCTTTAAATTTGTGCCCGTGGGAATCATATTAGGGAATTATCCGGGCCAAGTCAACGGTCCGTTTTCGAGGAAAGAAGGTGTTGGATAAGGACTGTCATGCTCTTCGAGGTCCAATCCTTATCCCCGAATGACTTCCCCACGATTGAGATCCTTCAGAGAGAGATGCTTTCCCTCCCAAACCTTCAGGGTAAAATCCGGAGCGGCAAGGGGAACCTGGTTTCTTGTCAATCTGGCTTCAAGAAACGGGTCTGACGCCAGCGCAGGGCGGAAATGGAATCCACCACCCGGAAAGGGAGCGAACCTTTCAATAAGGATTGGTTTTCGTTGTTATTTGCCTATAGGTTTCGGCTATTTAAAAGCTTTGATAGCCAAATCATTTTGGTAAAAAAAATCCGCTAATCCCCTGGACCGTACGGGTTTTAAAAAAATATGCACGCATGATCCTGCTCATATTGACTTTCTCTAAATTGGGGTTATATTTTAGTAAGTGCTTACTAAAGAAATGGGGTCGGACAGCATGGAAAGGAGAAAAGGAGATGAAAAAGCTATTGGCTGTGACGGTTGCCTTATTCTTGAGCACTGGGGCAGTTTTGGGCCTGTTCTCTTCGGCTTATTCATCCATCGTTCCCACAATCATCCAGTCCTTCGCTTCCAAGGAGATAAGACCTGGGGACACATGGAAGATTTATCTGCAGGCCTCGGATCCCAGCGGGAAGATGAAATACATCTACGCCGAGATCGAGCAGCCTGGCGGTACGGCGTATCCCCTCAGCATGACCAGAATCAAACCTGAAAACCGCAAAGAGCTCTCTGGGTACATCTATTTGAACACCGTAACCGCCGAAAAATCTTTGGAATTTACGACCTTGAAGCTGGTGGTTTATGTAGGAGATGGGACAGGGAATTTCAGTGAGCCGGCAATTTTCCCTTTAGAGTTATCCTTGCGGGCGACTCAATCATCCCCTCCCGCAGGAGTCTTTAAGGAGAATAATCTTGGGCCGGTCATGATTGAATTGAAACCGCCGGGGGGTGACGGAGATAGCAGTCCTATAACCGACTGAGAAAGTCAGCCTGAAAGGAAAAATTTGAAAAGAGAGTCCTTTGTGGTTTAGCCGAAATGGAGGCTAAGGCCGGAGGAAGTCAAGGAGAGCCTGAGCGATCAGGCTCTCTTTTTTTCCCTTCCCCCGGCTCGGACTCCCATGCAGATTTCCCCATAAATAAATAAGGTTCATCTCCAGATTCATCGATCGAATTTTTCATGAAAGCTTGGCAAGGGTCCGGAAGGAAAGTCAGATTGCGCAGCAAGCATCGGCGGGATATCCGCTTTCCATGAACCCCCTGTCGGTCATCCGCAAAGCGCAGCGGAGGCGCGATAAGTAAGCCTCAAAGAAATCACAGACTCCCCCGCCACCGGTGGGAAGAGATTTGTGCCTCATGATTGCAAGCAAGATGACTTTTCTTCCGGGCCCATGAAATCACAGGGAATTATGAAAAGACCAGCTCTTTGGCTTGCAACGAATTTGGAGATGATCCATAAATAAGAGGTATAATTATTTAAAACAACCATTTCCCTTTTCCTTAAAAAGCCTCGGAAATGATTCAGATCAGGCAGTTGGAAAAAATTTGGAAGAAATGCCAAGGGAATCTTCATCCATGAGAATTTTGGTCATCGAGGATGAAAAAAAGGTTGCCCGATTCATAAAAAAGGGCCTGGAAGAAGAGGGCTATGCCGTGGACCTGGCCCCGGACGGAGAAGAAGGGCTCGCCAGGGTTCTCGACCAGGTTCACGACCTGATCATCCTCGACATTGCCCTCCCGAAAATCGATGGGCTCCAGGTCCTAAAGAAACTGCGGGAGAGGAAAGTACCCACCCCGGTGCTCCTCCTCACGGTCAGAGCGGCCATTGAGGATAAGGTCCTGGGCCTGGATTCCGGAGCGGACGACTATCTCACCAAACCTTTTGCCTTTCAGGAGCTCCTGGCCAGAATCCGGGCCTTGCTCCGCCGGAAGGCGGAGACCGGGCCCCCTCTTCTTCAGGTTGAAGACCTGGTCCTGGACCCGGCCCGCCACCTCGTCACCCGGGGAGGAGAGAGAATTGACCTGACCAGCAAGGAATTCGCCCTCCTGGAATACCTCATGCGCAATGCCGGCCGGGTGCTGACCCGGGCCATGATCAGCGAGCACGTCTGGAACTATGACTTTGATACCGAAACCAACGTTATCGACGTGTATGTGAACTATCTTCGCCGCAAGATCGATTCCGGAAGGGAGAAGAAGTTGATCCACACGGTCCGGGGGAGCGGGTATGCGCTCAAGTCGGAGTGAGCCATGATGTTGAGAACCATCCGGGCCCGGCTGACTCTCTGGTACACGAGCCTTCTCACCCTGAGCTTCCTGATCCTGGGAGGAACGGGATACGCGCTTTTGGCCTACACCTTGTCTCAGGAGTCGGATGCCGCCCTCCGCGGGGTGGCCCAAACCCTGGCCCAGCGGGTTGGCGGCGGGGCGGAAACTTTCATTCCCGCTGAAATCGACGAGGTCTTCCGCCGGTTTTTTGGCTTCTCTCCCCTGGAGCGTTACTTCGAACGTCTTCCCTCCGGACCCTCCTCTTCCCGCGGGGGGAAACTGCCCCTGAGCGAGCAGGCCCTGAAGAACGCATCCCGGGGCCTTCCCACGTTCGAGACGTTGGAAGGCCTTGGCCCTTATCCAATCCGGGTGACCTGGCCGGTGGTCAAAGCGGGGCGAGTTTCCGGCGTCATCCAAGTCGGGATGTCCCGGGAAAATCTGGACAAGACCCTCCGCCGGTTTCTTTGGATTATGGCCGGCATTTTCCCGGTAGCCCTGCTCCTCGCCGGGGGAGGGGGATGGGCCTTAGCCCGCAAGGCTCTCCAGCCCGTGGACCGGATGACGGAAACCGCCCGGAGGATCAGCGCGGAGCATCTGGACCGGCAGGTTCATGGATCAGGAGCAGGGGATGAACTGGACCGCCTGGCCCAAACCCTGAATGAGATGCTGGGCCGTTTGAACACCGCCTTCCAGGAGATCCGCCAGTTCAGCGCCGATGCCTCCCATGAGCTTCAAACCCCGCTAACCGTCCTGAAAGGGGAAATAGAGGTCGGGCTGCGGTCCCCCCGCAGGCCGGAAGAGTATCAAGCCATCCTGCGAAGCGCCCTGGAGGAGACCGATCGGATCGCCCGCCTGGTTGAGGGGCTGCTCCTCCTTTCCCGGTCCGATGCAGGGGTCCTGCGCATGGACCGGCGTCCCGTGAACTTAAAGAATCTGATCGAAGACGTCCTGAAGGAAGTCCAGCCGTTGGCTGGGTCGCACGCGGTCCAACTCCGGACCGGACCCATGGAGCCCGCTCAAGTCCCGGGTGATCCTGATCGCCTCCGAAGACTCATTTTAAATTTAGTGGACAATGGGATCAAATACACGCCGCCCGGAGGAAGCGTAGAAATCTCTCTCCGCACGGATGAAAAATGGGCCCTCCTCCGAGTTTCGGACACGGGGATCGGCATTTCTGAGGAAGATCAGGAAGAGATCTTCCGGCGCTTTTACCGGACTGCCGGGGCACGGGCCCAGGGTGGAAGCGGGGCGGGCCTGGGCCTGGCCATCGCTCGATCCATTGCCGAGGCCCACGGGGGGCGGATTCAGGTGGAAAGCGTCGCGGGCCAAGGCAGCCGATTTACCATCTCTCTTCCCCTTTCATCTTAATCCCCCCGCCCTAACCTTTCGGCTGTCTTCAACCCTGAGTTCAGACCGAAAGGAGCTCACGTCGAAGCCCTCCCCCCTCGAGGAGGGAATCTCTGAAAAAATTCAAACCGAAAAGGGAAAAGCATTTCTGGTTGTCCAGGGGACCGAAAAATTCGCGCCGCCAAAATCGGCGGGACATGTCCCTTCTCCAAAGCGCCCTCCTGGCATCCGTAGAGAAACGCCCGTATGGCAAGCATAAGCCAGGGTAAATAAAAGAAGATTTCCTGTGGGCACAACCCAGGTTCAATGGTCGCCAGCCCACGGAGAAATCAGCGCCTCATTTTGGCAAGCGAATTTTTTCGTCCCCTGGACATGGCTTATGCACTCAGGCTTTTCCTCACCTGAATTTTTTCACAGGTTCAGGTAGGGAAGCGAGGGGGTGAGCCCCTGCCCTTCATTAGAAAATTCTAATCCTGGTTTCATCTTCCTTTAATCTGGCTCCCTTATCTTCAAATTAATAGCTAAGATGCGGCGTGCTTGAAAGGCGCGCCCAATTCCACAGGTAAGGGAGGGTCAAACATGTTTTCAAAAGTTAGAATGGATTGGGGAAACAAAAAATTCCGGTGGACGGCGTTGACCGCCGTGGCGGTATCTTTCCTTTTCGCCGGCCTTCTTCTGGCCGCACCGCTCCATCTCACCAAACCCGCAGGGGCGGGGGACGCCCGGGCGATGGTGCAGGAGACGGCGTCCGTACCAAATCCTCCGGGTTCTTTTGCCGACCTGGTCCAGAAACAGGGATCCACGGTCGTAAATATCAAGGTCACCAAGGTCGAGAAGGCCGGCTTCCCCCAGGAATTTTCTTCTCCGGAGGCGCCCTACGGTGACTTATTCAAGCATTTCTTCCGGGGTTTCCCCCAGCCGCCGGAGGCTTTCCGCATGCAAGGGGCCGGTTCGGGGGTCATCATCAGCCGGGACGGTTACATCGTCACCAATCATCACGTGGTGGAAGGGGCCAAGGACATTACCGTCACTCTGGCTGACCGGCACGAGTATAAGGCCCGGATCGTGGGAAGAGACCCGAAGACGGACCTGGCCGTCTTGAAGATCGACCCCAAAGGGACGCTCAACGCAGCCACCCTCGGGAATTCGGAACAGTTGAAAGTCGGGGATTGGGTCGTGGCCGTCGGGAATCCCTTCGGCCTGAGCAACACGGTAACGGCGGGAATCGTAAGCGCGAAAGGGCGG
>LJUR01000146.1 GCA_001304105.1 Deltaproteobacteria bacterium SM23_61 | reverse complement strand
GGTAGGTTCACCATAAGGATCGCCGGTTTAATGCCGGACCTGCCGGTCCCGATCCTGATTCCACCTCACCCATTCTTCCTGCTGATCTTCTTGGGGGCTGAAGGAAGTGGGGGCATCCGGCTTTCCCACCGCAGGGACTACTACCTGCATCATCTGGGTGAGTACGATCTGTTCCCATTGTTCCTTGGTGACTTCCTGGTAGGGGCGGGGTACCTCCTGGGGCCCGCGCACTTCCCGGGGCGCCTGGAATCCGGTTTCCTCCGGTTTGTAGTCGGGTTTTACGAAGGGATTGTACACTTCCACTGTACCTTCGTACACCCGGATCAGGGTGGACCGATCGGTCTCTACATTCATGCGCCAGATCGTGTCACGGACGCCGGCCACGGCGTTGGCCGAGGCGATTTCAAAAGTTTTCTTGGGGCCGAAGGCCTTCCTCACGTTGGCCCAGGTTTTGCCCACCGGAATGTCAACCCTCATGTTCCGGGATCCGTCCTGGGCATCGAAGAGGAGGCTCCTCATCTTGAAGGTCGTCTTCTGGTCGAAGCGCAGGATCGAACGGTCGGGAAGGCGAATCTCGACGCGGGACTGTTCTCCCGTGCGGCCTTCATCTTCCAGGGAAAGGCGGCTTCCCACCCGAAGCGGTTTCCAGGCCGTTTCTCCCTTGGCCAGGACTTCGGCCTTGCCCTGAAGGTAAGTGACTTCGGCCTGGCTGGCAGTCGCCGCCGTCTTGGCCGCCTGTCCCCGCCCTTCCCCGGGAAGCAGCAAGAAAAGAGCGCCGGCAAATATATATAAAAAAAGGAAAAATTTCCCTCTCGTGCAACCCATGATCTTTACCTCGCACCGAATAGGCCCCAATGGGTGGCCCAAGGTAGTCCAACCCGAAACTCAAAACCCAAACCCGAAACTAATACAAACGAATTAATTCGTTTTACCCCCCACCCTCCCCTCCCCCTCAAGGGGGGAGGGTTAGGGAGGGGGTGATGTCGCTTTATTTATTACGTTAGTGTTAATTTAAGGGGCTTTCCTCAGGTTCACCTTCAAGGTGTGGCGGGACTGGTTTCCCACGTAAATTTCGCGGACCTCCGAATGATAACCGGCCTTGCGGAATTCGATCTTGTGAGTGCCGCTGTCCAGTTCCAGGGGGTCACTTTCGTATTTGTCGGCTCTGCCCATCAACTGGCCGTCCACGTAAACATCCGCATCATCCGGAACCGCCTGGATGACCAGGAAGCCCTCATTTCCTACCCCGCGCCGGGTTTCTTTGGGCATGCCGCAGCCCCATAGAATCACCAGGCCCGCCAGAAGCAGCCAGGGGAGTTTTTTCATGATCTCCTCTTTCTTTGGGCTCATTTTTTAATCCTCACCATGTCCCCGATCTGGATTCCCGTCCCCGAGCGGACCTTGGAAATGGTAAATCGCTCTTCAATTTGGGTGACCATGAGCTCGGCTTTGACCGCGCCCCGGGTTCTGCCCAGAAGGACTTTGGTCTGGGGGTCGATGATCTCCTGCCCCAGGGTCTGCACCACCAGCACATCCCCCGGGTTCAATCCCACGTCCCTCCCGGCATTGATGTAGACGTCGGTTCCGGTTACCATGGCCACGGCCCCCGACCATTCCACGGTCTGCAGTTTCTGCACCAGGTTGTCCATGAATTTGGTGATCGCCGAACGGAGGGCCTCCTGGCCCAGGGTTTCGTCGTATCCGGCGCGGGTCCCCATCCCCAGAATCTCCTGGGCTTTCCTTTGAAACTCCCCCTTGCCGGAATCGGCGAAAAGGAGCTGTCCGGTGGTGGCGTCGACGACCCGCACGTCCACCGCGCATTTGGCGGTCTGGACTTTCTGTTTATAGATCCCGTAGTCCGCCCCCCCCGTACTCACGCCGAACTGGGAGATCGACCCGGTCACCAGGGCATTCAACCCCAGCACTTTCCCTGCCTGGGCCGCGGTTTCGGGATTCACCGCCCCGCTCTGCCCCAGGGACTGTTCCCCCAGCACCCGCCTCAACTGGGCCCGCTCCACGACGATGAAAGCCCCGGTCTTAAAGAGCTCTGTCGTCAGGATGTCCGAAGCGGAAGTTCCCAGCCTTCCCGCTCCGTAGCTGCTCTTATTGACAAAGTCAACGACGCCCACCCGGAGCTTGGGGCCCTTGTGGGTGACCTGACGGACGGGCGCCGCCGCTGGAGCCTGGGTCACCTGCGCCTGGGCAGGCTTCTGGGCTTGTCCTCCCCCTAAGGAGGGCATGCCGGCGCAGCCCCAGACGGCCGCAAGCAACGCCGCCAGAGTCCAAATCTTCCACGCTTTGAAGGTCATGAGTCTTGCCTCCCTTCTGGATTCAAATAATCATTCTTAGAGTCCGGGCATGATGCACCCTGCCTTGGGCCGTTCCGCAGCCCGGGGACCGTTGGGCAGAGTTTGGAAACTTACGTCCACCACCTTTTGGGCGTAGGGAACGTACGACTGGCCGGCCGCAAACTGCAAGGTGTCGCCCATCGACTTCTGATCCAACCCCAGTTTGCTTTCCTTCGCCTGATGGGCGGACTCCCAGAGTTTCTCCCCCGTTTTCGCGTCCCTGAGCTCAAAGCGGGCTCCCACGGTCATCGAGGCGTAGGCCAGGAGGTAAGTGGTGCTGAACTCGGTTACATAGGTATAAAGCAAGGCGTCCACTCCCAGCAGATTACCCAGCTCCTGGGGCGTCAGGGTGTTCACCTGGCCGGCCTCATGGATTTCTTTCTCCTTCAGCCTTCCGTCGATGAAGGCCAGGGCGGGGGTTTCGTACCCTTTCCGGCAGAGCTTGTTCAAAAGAATGGGGCGGAACATCTCCGGAGCCTTGAGGCTCACGGTTTCATTCAGCACAGGGAGAACGGCAATGGAGCACGGCGCTCGGTCCTTGTAATTCGGGGCCAGCGAATAGTGGGCCCCGCCGGCGCAGCCCAGGCCGAGGGCAACCCCCAGAAGAAGCAGCGACCCCAAACTCATCTTTCCTTTTCTCTTCATTCGCTCTCCCCCGCTAATTTCATTCATCTATAGTTACTCGTTATTGGTTATTGGTCATTGGTCATTGGTCATTGGTTATTGGTTATAAGTTAAACGTAATTCGTAGTTCGTAATTCGTTATTCGCCTATTGCTCATTGCTCTTTGCCTCTCAAGGGGTCACTTGTAACCGATATTTATTTTCCCTGCACCCTGCACCCTGCACCCGACACCCTATGCCCTACACCCAACACCCTGGTTGTGATCATTTAGGAGAGACCTGGACTTCCAGGGTATTCCAGGTGCTGCGGATGACTTTCACCGCGAAGTCGGGAAACGTCTTCCGGCTGATCTCCTGGGAGATGGATTGGGCGCTTCCCCGGACATCCAAGTCCATCTTGACCATACTCTCGGAAAAGCTCCTTTCATGAATCCCCTCGACGCCCCGTACCTGGCCCAGGACCGAGTTTTTAAACCTGCGGATATCGTTCGCATCGATCAAGCCGATCACGATGAGTTGAACCGTGGTGGTGGCCCCTACCCTCTTCTGAAAATTCTTGAGGATGTCGTCCATCATCTTGGCGGACATCTTGGCGCTGGCCTTCTTGATGGCTTCCACCCCTCCGGTCACCTCATCGATATGGACGGCCGCCGCATTCTCGTTTCCCGAGGAGAGGACCCGGGCGTTATCAACCTGGATGGCCCTCATGGAAATGTTGGCCTGAATGGATTTCATGGATGTCCCGGCGATGCTTCCCGCCGACCGGGCCAAGGCCTTGCCGATGAGGACAATTTCGGCGTCCACCTGCTTGCCCAGGGTGACGGCGTTTTGATTGGAGAGTTCCACCACCTGAAAGGCCGGGGGCACTTTGATGTTCCCGGCCTGGGCCTGGTGATCCACGATGTCAAAACCCTTCTCCCGGAACCGGTCCATGATGGTGTTTTCGGCCACATTGAGGTCGGTCTGCGCCCCGCGGTGCGTGCCCCACCAGTAGTTGTAATACTGCTGCCCGATCTGCTGCTCGGCCACCAGGATCATGATCCGCGGCTTGCCCACCTGCCCCAGGAGGAATCCCAAAGCCTGCAGGTCTTTCTCCAGGTCTCCGATGGCCACGGTCGCCTGAATCGTGACCTGGTGAATGTTCGTACCGGGGGTCTCGGCGAGAATCCGGTAGCTCTGGATATACCCCTGCGTCTGGGTATAAATCTTGTCGTTCAGGGTCTGAAAGTTCTGCACCATCGTCTCCGAGGAGACCAGGGTCCCCACGGCCTGCTCCACCGCTTTGCGCAGCGCATCCTGGATGGCCTGGTCCCGGGCGATGGCCCGATCGTTCCCGAAGACCGCCCCCACTCCCTCGGCGGTGACGGTCTGCGACTGCTGCCCGAACGCCGGCATGCTCCCGCAAAGGAGGGCAAGAACCAGCCATCCCCCGATCCAAACGTTCTTAGCCAAGGGGTTCACTCCTTTCTTAGAAGAAGCGCAGCTCGTCCTTCAGCTTGCGGATGATCAAAAGGGCATCGGCTCCGGAGACCGTTCCCCGGGGGGCGAATTCACCGGTGCTCATGTCTTTGGCCTCCATGATCCCGCGCGATGTGGTCACCATCACCGCATTGAAATAGGGCAGGTCGTTCCGCAGGTCCGGAAAAGGAGATTTCGAACCGATGAATTCCGTGGCCAGCTTTTGGTTGCCGCTCACCTTGATCAGAATGTCTTCGATCATCATGGCGTAGGCGGCCCGGGAAACCTTTTCGTCGGGCAGAAATTTGTGGTCCGGAGTGGGCTCCAGCCCGCGCACGCCCAGCCGCAGCACCGTCTCGATATCGGTCCTCAGGACATGCGCCTGAATGTCCGTGGCCGCCTCGGCCTTTACGATCTTATCCGCCTGGAACCTCCTCGTGTCCGTGGGCGCCCGGAAACTGGTGTCGAATTTGGCGGGGGTCCGCTTCTGGTAAAGCTTTTCCAGGAGGAGTTCCTGGATGAAGAGCGCTGCCAGGTCTGCCCGGCTGATCTCTTCGATCAGGGCAATCTTTTTCCCGATCATCGACCCCGGCGCCGCCCGCTGGATCTTCTGGACAATCTTCCATTCATTGTCCGCTTCGACCAGGTATTTGTCGTTCAGGTCCAGAACTTTCTTGAACATGGTTCCCGCTTTGTCGAAGTCATACCCGAATTTGTAAGCCTTTCCCATGTAAAAATAAGCCGCCGAGGATTTGGGATCGAGTTTTACCGCATCCTCGAACTCATCCTCCGCCTCCTTGAGCCATTTGCCTTTCCGTTCCATGGAGTACAGGCGGATCATTCCCACGTGGGCGTCCACTCGGTCCTCTTTCTTCTTGGCCAGGCTCTTGGCCTTCTTCATGTTTTCGTAGGCCTTTTCGAAAGCCTTCTGGGAACCGAAGCACAGGCCGAGGCCGACGTAAGCGGGGGAGTAATTCTTGTCGAGCTGGAGGGCCAGAACGAATTCCCTCTGGGCCCCCGCGTAATCTCCCCTGTCGTACAGCTTGTATCCGGTAAAGACATGATGTTCCGGAGTGTCCAGCGCGGCCTCCGGCTTGCGGGTAGGCTTTGCGCAGGAAGAGATCAGCATGGCGACCATCGCCACCATCGTCAGAAATGCCAGCCAGTACAAGAGACCTCGCCGTTTCATGAAACCCTCCTTTTTTATTCGATTGGACGCGGATGAACACGGATTCACGCAGATAAAAAATTGAGAACCCGCTTATATCATAAATTCATCCGTGTCAAAAAATCATTCATTGACTGGACACAGATTTACACAGATGAACACAGATGGAGATTAAAATTCACAATTCTTCGCTCTCGAATTTCAACTCTTATTTATATTTATCTATACTACTGTTTTTAAAAGTCATTAATTTTCTTTGCACTTTTTGCCAAATCCTTATCCGTTTTCATCCGTGTGCCAATAAAAGCCGTAAAATGTGAGTTGTGAGTTGCGAGTAGAATCTGTGTTTATCTGTGTCCCGTAAAAAATCAGTCCACTACGATGAGCACGCGGCACTGTTCCAGGAAGCTCAGGTTTTTGCTCATGTCCCTCATTTCCTGGGCGTCGGCGTTCCTGATGACCAGGTCGCACCCTCCGGTGCCGGATACCTTGGCGCCCTTGACCACCAGGGGATTGGCCGCCACCCGGTCATTCTGCTTGGAAGCTTCCAGGTCCTTGGCATATCCCACGATCCCGAACTTGGTGGCCCACTCCGCCGAGACGAAGGCCGAGCCATAGACTTCCCGCCCGTCTTCGTCAAGCACCTTGGGAGACATGGCCGGACGGATACCCAGGCCCCGGGCGTCAAAGATCACCCCGGTGTAAACCGGGTTCCCAGCCTTAGGGATATTCTGGGTCTGGGTTCCCAGGGTCTGAGGGGGCAAAACGGTCGCGGTCAGCGTATTGGAAGGCGCAGTCGCGCTGGCCATCCGGATCTCCACGGTCACTTCCACAGCCCCGTCGGAGAGATAACGGGTTTTGACCGCCCGTGCTCCCCGTACGATTCCCTGGACCCGGGTGCGGATGACGTCGTTCTGGGTCATGGCGTTGACCACCAGCGTCTCCGAATCGATGCGCACCCCTTTGATGGTTTCCAGGATGTTCCTCAGAGCGTCGGCTTTCGCCGCCCGTTCCGCGCCCAGCCGGGCAGCGGCGACGTTCGGGGCGTCCGGGTTGGGAGCGCCGCTTCCCGTGGCCCGAATGACCTGCTCGGACCAGTCAATCTCCCCGCTTCCTACAGCCTGGATCACAGCCTGCTGCGCCCAAGAAAGATGGCTTAACAGGAAAAAGCAAAATGCGGCTGCCAGAAATCCCAGTGCCCATTCTCGTTTTCTCATCTTGTCCTCCTTGGTACCAGAAGAGATTCAATGTAGGATAAAATTTGTCCGGAAAAGACAAAGAATTGGCGAAGATTCATTCACATTTTCAAAAAAAGCATAAATCTCAATAGCTTGTCAAGGAAAAACAAAAAGGACCTTTGGTGCTGGAAGGAACATCAAAACAACCTTAGGGAGATAATGCAAAAAACAGGCCTCTCTTCTTTTCCCCGACTTGCCTCTCCCCCGGCCGGGAAGCCGGCATTCCCATCAGCTAACTATCGATAAGAAATCAATTATTCTTAAACCCCTGGGGGAAATATATTCGTGCGGATAAAACCGCTGACTTGCAATTCCGGGAAGGATGGCATTTTTTCAACACGGATGAAAAAAAACCGATACCGCGGCTTCGATGGAGCCGTAGCTTTCATGGGTTGCCGGAAACCAACCGATCTCCGGGTCGGTCCGGAACCAGGTCATCTGGCGTTTGGCGAAGCGCCGGGTATCCACTTTGATGAGCTGAATGGCCTGCTCCAGGTCCATCTCGCCCGAAAGATGAGAAACCAGGCGTTTGTACCCTAAGGACCGCAAGGACTTCAATCCGGGGGAATATCCTTTCTCCAGAAGCAATCTGACCTCCTCCAGCCAGCCCTTCTTCATCATCTCATCCACCCGGCTTTCGATGGTACGGTACAGTTCTTCACGCCCGCGTTGGAGGCCGATCTTCAAGATCCGGTAGGGAGTTTCCCGGAAACCGTGCTCCTTTTGAAATTGAGATATGGGTTTTTGGGAAAGGGAATAGACTTCCAGGGCGCGAATGAGACGGAAGGTGTCCCGGGGATGAATGCGGGAGGCGGCCTCGGGGTCCCATAGTCCGAGTTTATTATGCAGCGAATGACTCCCTTCCTTCTCTGCCTGCCGGCGCAGAGCCTGCCTCAATTGCGGGTCCCCTCCCGGACCCCGGAAAAGACCCCGGGACAGGACCTTAAGGTAAAGCCCGGTTCCCCCGGCGACAAAGGTCGGAATATCTTCGCGGCAGAGGCGCCGGATGATTCCATCGGCATGGGCCCGGAAGGCAGAGGCACTGTAATCCTCGTCCGGGTCCAGAATGTTAATCAGGTGATGAGGAATCCGCCGTCGATCTTCCGCGGAGGGTTTGGCCGACCCGATGTCCAGCCCCCGGTAAACCTGAACCGAATCGGCGCTGATGATTTCTCCCCCGAATTTTTCGGCCAGGTGCAGGGCCAGAGAAGACTTCCCGGTCGCCGTGGGCCCGAGGATGGCTACGAATTTCGGTGTATCCATTTCATTATTAACCACATTGTGCACAGAGAACACAGAGAAAAATTTTTTGCGCAAAAAAACCAGACCTTTCCGATGAAATCTCCTAAGATTTCTTTTCCGTCATTCCCGTGGAAACGGGAATCCAATTTCTTCTTTTTCTTTGGACCGGATTCATGCCTGCACGAAAATGAAAACTTCAGAAAACCCTATGAGGATGTCAAATCCCAGAATGTTTCAGCTTCAAACCATAGATTGGTATTACCTCTGGGGCCTCTGCGATCTCTGTGGTGAAAAAAGATTACTTTCTTCCGAACATCTTCTCCAAGTCAGAATGGGTGATTTTCAGCAGGGTGGGCCTTCCATGGGGGCAGTGGGAGGGGAAACGGCATTTCTGCAGGTCGGCCAGGAGGGCCCGGGCTTCTTCCCTCCCCAGGGGTCGATTGGCCTGAATTGCTCCCCTGCAGGCCATCATTTTCAAGAGAGGATCGAAGGAACGGTCCAGGTCGGCCCCCTTCCCCCAGGAGGCGATCTCTTTGATCATCTCCCGCAGGGCCTTCAGAGGTTCTTCCCCCTCCAAAATCTGGGGAGTCGACCGGATCCAGAAAGTTCTCACTCCCGCGGGTTCCAGTTCGAAACCCACGCGGGCCAAGTCGGAAAGGTGCTCCTCGGTGATTTCGGCTTCGGCGGGGGTAAGCTCGATCACTTCCGGCAAGAGAAGGCCCTGTCTCCAGCAGGATCCGCTCGTGGGCCGCATGCTGGTCGAGAAGGACCAGCCCTTCGGGTGAGGCGAAGATCAGGTAGGTCTCCTGAATCTGGCCGAGGAAAGAAGCCAGGGAATCGGAATCCTGCAACCCCGCTGTCAGCCCTTCTTTTCGTTCCCCCAGGAAGGGAGCCGGCCAGGAGAGAGGAAAGGGTGCTTCTTTTTCTCGAGGGAGATATGCTCCGGAAGGCTCCCGGATCGCCTGGGAAGAAGCTGCCCCGAAGGTTTTCAGCCAGGGGGTTTCTTCCAGCATCCCGCGGATGCCGCGGATGACCGAACGGTGGACCGTCTCTGAATCGGAGAATTTCACCTCCCATTTGCCGGGATGGAC
>LJUR01000145.1 GCA_001304105.1 Deltaproteobacteria bacterium SM23_61 | reverse complement strand
CCCGCGCTTTATTTCTTCGCACTGCTCCGCGGAAACGACGTCTCACTCCTTTGCAGCGGGTTCCCGGAAGCTTTGATCCTGTGCAAGAATCCTCATTTCTGGATTGGAAACTGGGCAGTGGCCGCAAATTGTGGATGGAAACCAGCCGGATTGTTCCCTAAGAGGGTTGAAGAGGTCGAGGATACCGTAAAGCTCTCCGACCAAAGGTCGGGGCATTCTGGCATTTTTCGTAAGGTTTGGTGGAAAGGTCATACCAAAGGACACATCACTCATAAATCCAGAAAGGAGGTTTCCCATGGAAGGAGGAAGTTCATCCAATAAGACTGGTGGCCGGGGATTGTCCCGGCGCGAATTCATCAAGGCTGTGGGGATCGGCTCCCTTGCGCTTTCGGGGTTTCGACTCAGCCCCGTCCGCGCTTGGGCCGCCGGGGGCGAGGAGCGTTATGTTTGGGGTTGCCCAAGCGAATTCCAGAGCATGGACCCTCACGCCATTTATGACGTGACCTCAGAAAATGTGCGGCTTAACCTTTACGATCACCTGTACCGTTACCTGGACAACCCCCCGAAGAACTACCCCTGGCTCGCCGAAAGTTACAGCGTATCCAATGACGAACTCAAGTGGACCTTTGTCCTCCGCAAAGGGGCCAAGTTTCACAACGGGGACGAGGTGACTGCGGAGGCGGTGAAGTACAGCATGGAGCGTCTCCTTTCCCTTGGAAAGGGCGCATCGGCACTGTTCAAGCCTGTGGTTGATCCTGACGGCGTGAAGGCAAAAGACCGCTATACCGTCGAGTTCGGCCTGAAAGAGCCCTATGCACCGTTCCTCTCAATCATGCCCACATTTTGTGTGGTCAACCCCAAGGTGCTGGAAGGAAAACCGGGACCCTGGGGAAGTGAATGGCTGTCCAAGAATGATGCCGGATCGGGCGCTTACGTGCTTGAGGATTACAGTCCCGGCGTGGGCTGGAAGGCAAAGCGCTTCAAAGATCATTGGATGGGCTGGGAAGAAGGGCAACACGTAGACAAAATCGAATTCCGGACCATCCACGAGACCGCTTCCCGGGTCATGGCCCTCATGAAGGGTGACATCCACGGGTGCGACGGATACCTCCCCGTTGAGCAGATCGAAAAGCTGGAAAAGGCTCAGGACATCACTGTTTATGAGGAGCAGTCCATGCGGATTTTTCTGATCCGGATGCACAACCAACGTGCCCCCTTCAATGATGTCCACGTGCGCCGCGCCATCAGTTACGCATTTGACTACGATGCATTCAACAACCAGGTTCTCAAAGGGCGTGTAGCCCGCAACCCAGGTCCTATCCCCAATACCATGTGGGGAGCTCCAGGCGACCTCCAGGGGTACACGTTTGACCTGAAAAAGGCCAGAGAGGAACTCAAGATGGCCAAGGTCAAGGTGGACCGACCCCTGAACATCCACCCCATGACGGGCTATGCTCAAACCGACGATGCGGCCCTTATCCTCCAGGCGGGACTCCGGGAGCTGGGGATCAAGGTCAATATCATTCGTGAGACCTGGCCAACGCTCTCGGGAAAGGCCAAAGACCTCAACACGTCTCCCGACATGTGGATCCACTGGGTGAGCACCTATTATGCGGATCCGGAGAACTGGATCGGCGAAATGTACAGCTCCAGCCGGTGGGGAGCCTGGAAGGCCTCGGCCTGGTACAAGAACCCGGAAGTGGACGACATCCTCAAGAAGGCGAGAACCATAAGTGACCAGGAGGTTCGAAGGGAGCTCTACGAAAAAGCCAGCCGCATTGTGGTCAACGATGCGGCCGACATCTGGATTTACAACACCAAATGGTACGGGCCCTACCGAAACAGTGTGAAGGGCCTCAGGTTCTGTCCTATCGGAAACGGCCAGGAATGCCGCTGGATCCACCTTGTTTGATCCGGAACGGGTCGGTAAACGGATACCTGCCTCCCCCGGATCTCTGCTCCGAGATGAAGGGGGAGGCATTCTTTTATTCGCCTCTATGCAGTTTACTTTGCTGATCTATACCGTTAAGAGAATTCTTTACGCCTTTCCAACGATCCTCGGACTGCTGGTCCTTGTGTTCGTCATATCTCGGGTGATCCCTGCAGACCCGGCGGCCCTTGTGGCGGGCGAAATGGCCACCCCCGAGCAAGTGATGGAACTGCGACAGCGCTATCACTTCGACGATCCCCTCTATGTTCAACTTGGCCTTTATTTCAAGCAGCTCGCCCGGGGTGATCTGGGAAAGAGCCTCTATTCAGGGCGAAAAGTCCTGGATGACCTCCTCGATCGTTTCCCTGCCACACTGGAGCTTACCCTTGTTTCCATGTTCCTCTCTATCCTGATCGGTGTGCCCTTGGGTATCGTAGCGGCCCTCAAACGCAATTCCACCCTGGACCACCTCTTAAGGGGCGTGACGGTCGGAGGGTTGGCCATTGCAAGCTTCTGGCTGGGCATCATGCTCCAGCTCTTTTTGAGCATGTGGCTGGGGATCACGCCCCTTGGAGGCCGAATCGACACGGGTGCCCCATCATCCATCACGGGGATGTATATCCTGGATTCCCTGCTCACCTTAAACGGGGAGGCCCTTTGGAGTTCCATCCGGCACATGGCTTTGCCCTCCCTGACCCTGGCCTTTGCATCCTTTGCTACCATCACGCGGTTCACCCGTTCCGGTGTGCTGGACGTGATCCAACAGGACTATATACTCTATGAGCGGTCCATGGGTCTGCCGCCGCGGATCATCATCTACAAATACATGCTTCGAAACGCCATCATCGCTACCGTGACCCAGATCGGGCTCCTCTTCGGGCTTCTGCTCGCCGGCACCGTGGTTATCGAGACGGTATTCGACTGGCCGGGACTTGGGCTTTATGCCTATAACGCCATCGTGCTCTCAGACTACCAAGCCATTCTGGGGGTGACCCTCTGGGCAGGGATTGCTTACGTGACCGTGAACTTGCTGGTTGATGTGGCCATCAGCCTGATTGATCCTAGGAAGGCGGAACTATGACCGGATTTCGGCTTACCTGGAAAAAAATCACCAGGGACCGGCTTGCCTTCACGGGCTTCCTCATCATCCTGAGTCTCGTGGCCGCCGCGCTGTTTGCAGGAATCCTGGCCCCTTACCCCGAAGACACCTTCAGGATCCATCCTGCCAAGCGCTTGAGTCCCCCTTCACCCGAACACCTGCTCGGCACGGACAGCATGGGCAGGGACATCCTGAGCCGACTCCTTTTCGGGGCGCGGGTCACGCTCGTGATCTCCATTATCGCCGTAGGAGCCTCTCTTCTCGTAGGGGCGCCCTTGGGGCTCCTGGCGGGGTATTTTGAAACCTGGATCAGTGAACTGATCATGCGTGTGGCGGACATCTTTCTGTCTATTCCCCAGGTCATTCTCGCTATTTTCCTGGCTCAATCCTTCAGGCCGAGTATCAGAAGTGTCATATTGGCTCTGTCCATCACTTACTGGCCGTGGTTCACTCGAATTGTCTACGCGGAGGCCCGTAGCCTGAAAAAAACGGCCTTCATTGAATCCACCGAGGCCCTCGGAGCCGGGAGGATCCGGACTATGCTCCTCCACGTGCTCCCCAATGTCTCATCTTCCATCATCGTCCGCAGCTCCATCGGCATGGGCTTTACGATCCTTACGGCTGCGACCCTTGGATTCCTGGGTGTCGGGGCCCAGCCCCCTACCCCCGAGTGGGGCGTTACCATCGCTGAATCAAGGCAGTATCTCCCGGATGCCTGGTGGTATGCCACCTTCCCCGGTCTGGCCATCTTTATCGTGGTGATGGGTTTTAACATGCTCGGGGACGGGCTCAGGGATATTTTGGATCCCCGGATTCGAAGGGGTTTTGACTAGCCATGGTACGGGAAGGAAAACACCCTCTCCTGGCAGTGGAGGAACTGAGTGTCCAGTTTCTCACGGACAGGGGAGTGGTCCGGGCCCTCGAGAAGGTCAACCTCTCCGTGGGGGAGGGTGAGGTCGTAGGGCTCATCGGCGAGAGCGGGTCTGGCAAGACCACAACGGTTCGGAGTGTCCTGCGGATCCTTCCTCCCTCAGCAGAGATCACGGAGGGATCCGTGCACTTTATGGGAAGGGATCTTCTGACCATGTCGGAAAAGGAGTTGAATGCAAAGGTCCGGGGGCGCGCCATCACCCTTGTTCCGCAAGATCCCTTCAATTCCATGAACCCGGTCTTTACAGTAGGGACCCAGATTCGTGATATCCTCAAATGGAAGGGAGGGGTAGACCCGGAGGATAAAGATACAGAACGGATTACGGATGTTCTCCGTGAGGTACAGATCCCTTCTCCCCTGAGCCAACTCCGAAAATACCCCCACCAGTTCAGCGGCGGGCAGCGGCAGCGCCTGATGATTTCTATGGCCCTGCTGCCGCACCCGGGCCTGGTCATCGCTGATGAGCCGACCACAGCCCTGGACGTGACGGTGGAGGCCCAGATTCTCCGGCTTTTCCGGGGCCTGGTAGAAGAAAGAGGGATATCGGTACTGTTCATTACCCACGATCTTGGCGTGGCGAGTCAGATCTGCACTCGAATTGTTGTCATGTACGCGGGGCAAGACATGGAAGACGCTCCCGCCGAAAGAATATTCGTACTTCCCGGGCATCCTTACACCCGCGAACTGCTTGAGAGTTTACCTAGACCTGACGGAAACATCCGCGATATTCCCGGAGAGGTGCCCAGCCTGCTTCATCCCCCATCCGGATGCCGATTCCATCCCCGATGCTCTATGGCCGAGCCCCGGTGCGCCCGGGAGCGTCCCCCGAAGGTTGAAATCCACGCAGGGCATTGGGTCCGATGTTTTCGCCCATTGGAGTGATCCGATGCAGGAACTGATCCTCGATGTTCAGCGATTAAGGAAATATTTTAAGGGCCCCGGGGGGTTCCTTGAGGGCCGCGTGTCTTTTTTGAAAGCCCTGGATGGAGTCTCCTTCCAGGTCTTTCCAGGCGAGACCTTCGGTTTTGTGGGAGAGAGCGGGTGCGGTAAGTCCACTCTGGGGAAGACCATCCTCGGCATCTACAGAGCCACCGGGGGTCATGTCATTTTTAAGGGAAGAGATATCACCCGGTTGCCCAGGAAACAGGCCATACGTATCCGTAGCGAGATCCAGTATGTCTACCAGGACCCCGGCTCATCCCTGGATCCCCACTGGAAGATCAGGAAAATCCTCGCGGAACCCCTCCACATCCATACCCATATGAAGAGGGTGGCCATTGAGGAGCGTACCCGGGAAATGTTGAAGGCCGTAGGCCTGGGAGAGGAACACCTGGGCCTCTACCCCCACGAATTCAGCGGGGGCCAGCAACGAAGGCTGGGCCTTGCACGGATACTCTGCCTGAATCCATCCCTTGTGATCCTGGACGAGCCCACGTCGGGGCTGGATGTCTCGGTCCAGGCCACGATCCTTAAACTTTTCTTGGACCTCAAGTCCAGATTCAACCTGACTTATCTTTTTATCTCCCACAACCTGAGCGTGGTCCGCATGATGTGCCAGCGACTGGCGGTCATGTATGCCGGGAAGATCATGGAGATGGGGGATACGCCGGCCGTTTTTGAAAGACCGATTCACCCATACACGCAATTTCTCCTCTCGGCCATTCCCACCATCGAAAAGAAGACAGGGTCTTCTGAGGAGATACCCTTATCCGGGGAGCCGCCCAACCCGGAAGACTTTCCTCCCGGGTGCCGCTTTCATCCCCGATGTCCTCATGCCATGGATCGTTGCAAGAAGGAGGCCCCGGAATTCCGCCTTCAGGGTAAAGACCGGTGGAGTGCCTGTCACCTTGACCTGAAGTAGTGTCACGTGCCATGAGTGTTTTGAGTACGAACAGGTTTCCGCTCAAAAAAGAGATCTTATGTCCTACAAATCCAAGAACGGGAGAAAAACCTCTTCATGAAGCAGACAGGCCCTCAGCTAGGCCAGACTTCAGCCGAATTCTTTTCGGTCAAAGGGATCTTTTATAGAACGTTGCATTTCAACAGGCTGTTGCCCAAATTACATACCTCAGATGATCATGAGGGTTGTGATGTCTTTCCCAAATGCCTGGTGGGAGGCCTTCGTCATTTCAGGGCGTTACGGGATGGGGGACCCCCTGGCCCGGTCCTCACCAATCGGGGAGTCGAGTAATTCTAAATTGTCTGCAGATACGGCGGTTGCTACTTTGAGGTTGACTCCCTTAAGTGAGGACCGGGAACAGTGGAGGGGGGAGGCTTGCCCGCCGGCCCGAAGGCAGGCGGGCATCACCCGTCCGTAACGCCTTGAAATGACCAGGCCGGGAGCCTCGGTATTGAGGGAAAGACATCGGAACCCGCATCTAAAGCCAAAAGCGAATTTGGGCAACAGCCCGTCAAGACCGGACCTGGAAACAAATCGTTCCCATTGAACCTTTGGATGGAGGAGGAACTCCAATGAATACAGAAAAAAAAGACGTTCGCAGGGAGGTGTCTCGCAAGATCGAGGCCCATGCGGATGACCTGGTCCGAATCACCCAGGATCTGGTGCGAATTCCTTCGGTAAACCCCCCTGGGGATTATGGAGAAATGGCCCAAAAGATGACCGGGCTATACGAGGCCGAGGGTCTCAAGCCGGTGCTTCTTCAGGCCCCTCGAGATGACGTGGAGGCCCTGGGGCTTACATGGCCCCGGCCGAATATTGTGGCCCTGGCAGAGGGGTCTGAACGAAAACCGGTCTTCTGCCTGGATGCCCACATGGACGTGGTTGGTCCGGGAGATGAATCCCAGTGGACTTATCCTCCCTTTTCAGGACAATTCGTGGATGGCCGTGTTTACGGCCGCGGGGCTGAGGACACAAAGGGACACCTGGCCATCCAGCTCATCGTCTATCGGGCATTGCGAGAGGCAGGGATCCCTCTCAAGGGGGATGTGCTCTTTACATCTACCGTGGATGACGAGATCGGCCAATGGCCGGGCATGGGGTTTCTCATAGAGCGGGGGTTGGAGGAAAAGGGTTTGCCGCTCCCGGACTACCATGTGGTGGGAGAACCCACTGGAATGGGTCTCCTGGGATGCCTGGCCCGGGGGAGGCTGTGGTACGAATTTACACTCAAGGGCCGATCGGCACACGGGGGAAATCCTCTGGAAGGGATTAATGCCATTGAAAAGGCGATCGACCTTGCAAACGCCGTGCGCCGCCTCGATCTGCATTCTGATCCTCTCATGGGGGCGACCACGCTAAACATTGGTATTATCCAGGGTGGAGAGGCCATCAATGTGGTGCCCAGCCGCTGCAAGATCACCTTCGACATCCGTCCCGCCCGGAAAAAGGAGGTTATCAAGGAATTAATGGATCGAATTCTCCGCGACCTGCAGGAAAAAGACGCCGACTTTGTGGTGGAGAGCATGCGGTTGTTAAACGACAGACAGACAGGTGGAATCGGACCGGATCATCCCTTTGTGCGGAAGGTTGGAGAGATAACCCGGGAAATAACAGGCAAGGAGGTGGTTCCCACTGGGAATATGGCGGGTTATTCGTCTCTGGGGAATGCCTACTGGACATCCCAGGCAGGTGTGGCTGGTATCATGTATGGTGGCGGGGACTTTTCCAGAGCCCATAGTGTGGATGAGTTCATCACCGTGGATGAGCTTGTAGAGACCGCCAAGGTCTTTGCTGGGCTTGTGGTCGAGTTTTGCGCATGAATACAACCTATCCGGATTCGCGAGTGAAACACATGGAGGACCTTTCAGGGCAGCTCATCATGGTAACCGGGGCCTCTCGGGGCATCGGGGCGGCAATTACCCACATGCTCCTGAACTGTGGGGCACGGGTAGCCGCCTGTGCCAGGGGTCGGGAGGGATTGGAGCGGTTGTCGGCCGATGCGGGCCGCTCACAAGAGGACCGACTCTTCACCTTTCCCTGCGATGTCTCCAGGGCCGAACAGGCAGCGGCCTTTGTGGCTGCTGCGATCCGGCGGTTTGGGGAACCCCATGGCCTGGTGAATAATGCCGGTCTTTACCCTGTAAAAAACTTCCTCGAACTTGATGAAGAAGAGTGGGACCGGGTCCTGGGGGTGAACCTTAAAGGCCCCTTTCTTTTAACCCAGGCTGTGGCCAGGGTTATGATCGAGAGAAAGGTCCGGGGCCGGATCGTCAATGTGAGTTCTACGGCGAGTCTTGTTTCCCGACCCGGCATTGCCCATTACGCCACTTCCAAGGCGGGACTCAACATGCTTACAAAGGTCCTTGCGGTGGAGCTGGCCCCCTTCGGTATCCGGGTGAACGGTGTGCTACCGGGTCTCATCGAAACGGAGACCGTGGTATCCGGTCTCTCAGAAGCGGGAGCACGGCAAGAACACGAGGCCAAGCTCGCTCGAATTCCCTTCAGAGAACCCGGGAGGCCGGAGGACATCTCGGAGGCGATTCTTTATCTCCTATCTGAAAAAAGCAGGTACTGCACAGGGGCCTTGCTGGTGGTAGACGGCGGGTACTCCCTGGGAATTCCCTCATATGGGAACTGAATGTCGAATAAAAAGGCCGGCGTATTTCATGAACCGTGAATCTGTAGCACGAGCCCTGTCATCATGGCCGCCCCCACCGTGAGAGCGCTGTCTGTGAAATCGAATTGATCGTTATGAAGAGGGACCCTGTTTTTGCCCGGCACTGCCAGCCCCAGACGAAACAAGACCCCGCAAGGGACTTCCCCAAGGTATAAGGAGAAATCTTCCGAACCCATGCTGGGCCCGGCGAGTTTTTCGACCCGGTCCGGACCCAGCATTTCCCCAGCATTTCCCTGGCTGTTTCCTCAACCGTGCGGGTAAGTTCAGGGTCGTTTACAAGAACAGGGACCAGCTCTGTCCACTCGAGGCTCCCCTCACACCCAAAGGCCGCGGCAGTTCCTTTCACCACCCGTTCCAAACGGCCCCGTATATCCTTCTGTAGCCCCTCACGCATACAGCGAACCGTGCCCCCCAGCAAGGCCTCGCCTGGAATCACGTTAAAGGCCCGGCCTGCTTCCATGGTGCAGACGGACACAACAGCCTGCTCGAGGGCATCGGTCTCGCGGCTGATGATCCCTTGCATGGCTGTCACCGTATGAGCCGCTGCAAGAACCGGGTCCATGGCTCTGTGGGGATAAGCGCCGTGCCCGCCCCGTCCCTTTAATCGGACCAGAAACTTGTCGGCCGAAGCCATGGCAGGTCCTCCCAGGACCCCTACCTTCCCTGCCTCGATGTTAGGCCACCCGTGTGCGGCTATGATGCGCTCAGGCACGGGATCTCTAAGGCAACCCGCATCTATCATGGCCCGGGCACCGGTCAAGAGTTCCTCGGCAGGCTGGAACAGAAACTTGACCATGCCTGAAAACCGGTCGCTAAGGCCGGACAGGAGCCGGGCCGCACCCAGAAGAAGGGCCACGTGACCGTCGTGACCGCAGGCATGCATCACGCCCTGGTTCCTGGAAGCATAAGGGAGCCCTGTCCTTTCCGTGATGGGGAGGGCGTCCATGTCCGCACGAAGACCAGTAACGGTTTCAGGCCCTGCACCCTTCCCTCTCAGGACGGCCACCACTCCAGTATCAAGCTCGAGGGGCTGGATCTCCAGCCCCAGCCGGGATATTTCTTCACGAATCAGGGCGGTAGTCTTTGTTTCTTGGAACCCAAGTTCGGGATTTCTGTGGATACGGTGGCGTATTTCCGTGAGATACCCCTCTATTTCCCTGGCCTGATCCAAGAGGTCTCGAAGTGCCATGTCCTTCTCTCTTTCTATTCGGATGGTATGTGTGGGGGCCACGCCGCACTGATCCGGCACATCATCTCCCGCAATCCATCGGTAGCGTCTCGATTGGCCCGGAAAAGGCATCCTACGGGTTTTCCGCAACGTTGTCCAATCCTAATCCGGCCCTTTAAGTCTCGGGCAGATCGGGTGCGTAGGTACGGTAGAAGCGCCCGCTGGATGCCGTGAGGATCCACGCTAGAGCCCATCCAGAAATAAAAATCTGCACCGATGGGCACCAGCTCAAGTTTCCAGTTCAGAAATGAACAATTTTTCGCAAGGTCAAGGAAATCAAGGGATTGCGCGGAGGTGTACAGGTTGTACACCGCACAAACAATCCCGCAGATTGACGCAGAGATTGCGGAAAAGTGCCATTTCTGGATTCCCGTTAAGAGGGAGGCCGAGCAACTGATGTGGCATGGGAAGTGGCTTTCGAGAATGGATGCGTGATCACGACCGTTATGGTTGATAAAGACCAATTTGAGAATGGACCGATTTCTGAAAGCACGCTCCTTGCCAATATTATGCGGGTAGGAATCAGTGCATGATCAAAAAAAATACAGCGGAAAAGACTTTCTTGCGTGCTACCGATTTCGTAAGGGAAGTCAGGGGCGTTTTAGAGAGAATGATCAGCATGGAGCACATTTAACTGCAATTACTGAGACTTGATACGATAGACATCGGAAGCTCACTAAGATTCGATCGAGCAAAACACTGTTATCGTAGTGGAAAGTCTGAACTGGTTCCTCTGACGCGTGTTTACTGACTCAAACCTTAAATTTGTCGTTATATCAGCCACATAAAAATCTGGACTTTTTCCCAAAAAGGTCTATCTTTGCTTTAATCCTAAAACAATTCAGTCTTGCCGTAGACTTTCAGGTCAACCTTAACCTTCCGGAGATGGCCATGAAAGAGCCACTCGAAGGTTTTGAAAGTGAAGCCTCTGAGGGACTTCAGTTCCCTTCCAGAGGCTTTTTCATTCCAGGGGTGATCCAATGACAGTGCGGACGTGAAGGGGTACAGCCGCCTGATGGGTGCGGATGAGGTGGGAACTATCCGCATTCTGCAGACCTACCGCGCGGTGATAAGTGACCTGATCCAGAAGAAGGGAGGTCGGGTTGTAGATTCTCCGGGGGACAATGTGCTTGCGGAATTTGCCAGCGTGGTGGATGCCCTGGAATCGGCCGTTGAGATCCAAAGAGAGCTGAAGGTCAGAAATGCGGACCGCTCTGAGAGCCGGAGGATGGAGTTCCGCATAGGCATCAACCTGGGGGATGTGGTTGAGGAAGGTGAGCGGATTTATGGGGATGGGGTGAACATTGCGGCACGGATTGAAGGGCTTGCCGATGGCGGGGGGATCTGTATCTCCGGAACAGCCTTTGACCACATAGGGAAGAGACTTCCCTTGGGCTATGAGTACATGGGAGAGCAGGCGGTCAAGAATATTGAGAAGCCTGTGCGGGTGTACCGGGTTCTGATGGAGCCAGAACAGGCCGGAAAGGTGATTGATGAGAAAAAACCGGAGCGAACCCGATGGCGTTGGGTTGCGGCGGCGGTTGCTGTATTGGTCTTGGTAGCCGGGGGGCTTGTGTGGAACTTCTACTGGCGAGCACCGAAGATTGAACCTGCCTCCAGGGAGAAGATGGCCTTTCCGCTTCCGGACAAGCCTTCCATCGCTGTGCTGCCTTTTGTCAACATGAGTTCCAATCCTGAATATGACTCATTGGCTGATTCACTCAGTGAGAACATCATTTACACCCTTTCCTATCTTCCTGGCATGTTCGTTATA
>LJUR01000144.1 GCA_001304105.1 Deltaproteobacteria bacterium SM23_61 | reverse complement strand
CACCCCCCCAAAAAAGGTTTATAATAAAAAATGGGTTATCCCCAAATTCGTTGGTCGAATGTTTCAGGAAAGCCTGTCAAGGGCCCGGAAGGAAAGCCAGATTGCGCAGCAAGCATCGGCGGGAGATCGCTTTTCCATGAACCCCCTGCGGATCATCCGCAAAGCGCAGCGGGGGCGGGATAAATGAGCCTCGAAGAAATAACCGACATCCCCGCCACCGGTTGGGAGAGATCGGTGCCTCATGATTGCAAGCAAGATGACTTTCCTTCCGGGCCCCTGAAATCACAGGAAATTCTGAAAAGAGCAGTTCTTTGGTTTTAAAAGAATTTGGAGATGATCCTAAAAAATTAGGGGTAAGAAAGAGAAAGGATTCGGAAAGAGAAAAGGTGCTTAAATTGAAATTGAAGCTCGCACAGAGAGGGGTGTAGAGAAATGAATAAAATGGCGATGGCAGCAATGGCCTTGATTTTGCCGACTGCGGGATGCGCGATGATGATGGATATGCAGATGCGGGAAGAAAAATTCGGGAAGGCGGCTCCGGTGATCACCGCCTCTTTTGCTTCCCCGGAATTGAGCCCCGGAGATAACTGGAAGATCTATTTGAAGGCTTCCGACCCGGACGGAGACATGGATTCCATCGTTGCGGTGGTCGATCAGACAGGGGTGGGATCCTATCCCCTATCCTTCACCAAGCTCAAGGAGGGAAACGGGAAAGAGCTGTCCGGGTATGTGTTCCTGAGTACCTCGGGGCCCTCCGGGGATTCGTGGCTCTATTCTTATTCCCTCACGGTCACGGTTCAGATAAAGGACAAGGCTAGGCACTACAGTCAACCGGTGGTCTTCCCGGTGTCCTTTAACCTTCGGTATACGCAGCAAGCTCCTCCTCCGGCAACCTTCGAGGAAAACAATCTCGGACCGATTCTCGTGGAGCTGCGCCCCGTCGACGGCGGCGCGGGCGCGTCAGACGATTTCAATTGAATTCCTATCGGTAAAGCCCCGGCTCTTCCCGGGGTCCCGCCTGTAATCTGGATTGGGCGCAATAAGAATCGGCCGGGAGGGTTCCGTTTTTCAAAGACATGATAGGTTAGGAAAATTCTTGGATCCGGGAGAGGTCTTCCGGGGTGTTCAAATTCAAAAAGGAAAGCAGCCGGGGATCGAAAGGCAGGATTTCTTCGGTGGGGACTTCTCTTTTTTTGACCCGATGAAAGAAGTCCAGGATCTTTAAATTTCCGCTGCGCAGCAGGTCTTCCATGAAGGGGAGACATTTCCGGGAGTAGACGGCATGGAGGGGCTGTAAACCATCATCGGTCCGGGGTATCACGATGTCGTACCCCCGGGACAGCCCGGCCAAATGGGAAATCAGTGCCGGTTTGATGAAAGGCATGTCGCAAGCGACCACGAAGGCGTGGGAAAAGGAGGCGTGAAAAAGGCCGGTGAAGATCCCCCCCAGAGAACCCTTCTCCTGGTACAGGTCGGTGACCGTCCGCAGGTTTAAATCGAGATAATCGGAGGGAGAATTGGTAACCAAAAGGATCTCTTCAAAGAGTTCCAGGAAAATGCTTTTTGTCCGGTCGATGATCCTCTGGCCCTGAACCTCCAAAAAGGCCTTGTTTTGGCCCATGCGAAGATTTTTTCCCCCCGCGAGGATGATTCCCGTTGTTTTCACTCCCACCATCCCAAGCGTCATCTTCTTCTCTTCCTGAGGGTCTGCATCTCCTTCAGAAGAGAATCTCCAGCGTCTCCTCCACCGACTGGACCCCGACCATTTCCATGCCTTCCATTTCCAGGGATAGGCGGCTCCGGTTGCTGGCGGGCAGGAGACACCGTTTGAAGCCCAGTTTGGAGGCCTCTTTTATGCGCAGCTCGGCCTGGTGAATTCCCCGCACTTCACCCGCCAGGCCCACCTCTCCGATGACCATGGTCCTGGAGGGGATCGGCTTATCCAGAAAGGAAGAAGCCACCGCGCATATAACCCCCAGGTCGGCGGCTGGTTCATCGATCCGCACTCCCCCGGCCACATTGACGAAAATGTCCTGCTGGGCCAGGTTCATTCCCACTTTCTTCTCCAGGACCGCGACCAGCAGCGAGACCCGGTTGGGGTCCACCCCGATGGCCGTGCGCCGGGGCATTCCGTAGGAGGAAGGACTGACCAGGGCCTGGAGTTCCACCAGAATGGGCCGGGACCCCTCCAGGCTGGAGATGACCACCGACCCGGGGACATCGATGGGGCGCTCGGCCAGGAAGAGCTCGGAGGGATTGGCCACCTCTTCCAGCCCCCCGTCTTTCATCTCGAAGACGCCGATTTCGTTGGTGGAGCCGAAACGGTTCTTCACCGCCCGCAGGATGCGGTAGGGATGACCCCGGTCGCCCTCGAAATAGAGGACGGTGTCCACCATGTGCTCCAGAACGCGGGGGCCGGCGATGGCGCCTTCTTTGGTCACATGGCCGATGAGAAAGGTGGAGAGGCCGGTGGATTTGGAGAGCATCATGAGTCTCCCGGCCGATTCCCGCACTTGGCCGATGGACCCGGGGGCGGACTGGAGCTGGGACGTAAACACGGTTTGGATGGAATCGATGACTGCCACCCCCGGCTTCAGTTTCTGGATGGACTCGACGATCTTTTCCAGGGAATTCTCGGCCAGGACAAAGAGGTTCGGGGATGAAACCCCGATCCGATCGGCGCGCATCTTGGTCTGGCGCAGGGATTCTTCCCCCGAGACGTAAAGGACATGGACCTTCTTCCGGGCCAGCCGGTCCAGGGCCTGCAGGAGGAGGGTTGATTTTCCGATCCCCGGGTCGCCCCCGATGAGAACGATGGAACCCAGCACAAGGCCTCCGCCAAGGACCCGGTCGAATTCGCCGATTTCGGTCTTCTGCCTTCCCTCTTCCCGGGTTTCGATCGACAGGATGGATTGGGGAGGAACCTCCTGGGCGGAGATGGCCAGGGAATGAGCCGGGCGGTCCGCGGCAGGGGAGACCACTTCTTCGACGAAAGAATTCCACGAACCGCAGTCCGGGCACTTGCCCAGCCACTTGGGCGACTGGTAGCCGCAGTTCTGGCAGCCGAAAACGGTTTTGATTTTAACCATTTGGAATAATAGGAATAATTTTCTCTGATTATAGATTCGCGAGGGGCCGTAAGTCAAACAGAAAAGGCCCGCGCCAAAAACCGGCATAGCGCAGAGAGCATAGGGCATAGAGGCCTAAGAATGAACGCTTGGCGCTATGCGCTATGCTCTTTGCTTTTCTTGCAGATTTGCCAGGCGATGCACTGGGTGCGGTACTTGCAGTATCCCTTGGGGTCGGTGCAGGTGCAGCATTCTTGGCAGTACCCGAGGTTATATTTCTGGCAGATGGAAAAGGCTTTTCGATCGGGGTGGTTGATGCAATTCATGGGTAAAATACCGGCCTATGAATTCAGGCTTCGAAGTTTTCCCTCCAGAAGGCGGATCTTTTCTTCCAGTTCCTCGATCGCCAACAGCTGGTGGGGGCGTATGGTATGAGCGGGCAGCGCTTTCTCCCGGTCCTTCAATTCCTCTTTCAGGGCCTCGATTTTGCGGAGCAGATCCTCTCTCGACCCTTCTTCCATTTTCATATGGTGAATCCCTTGCCTTTTTGATATCCTTGGATGATTCGGTTGGAGAATCGATTCAAAAAATATGGCTGGGTCCTGAGATGTCCCGCAAGATAGAGAAGGTTCTTTTCGTCACTTCCTTTATCCCGGTGGCCAGCTTCAAGTGCATCGCCCGGCTGGGGGATGCCACCTGGGCACAGGCCAGAATCGCCGTGGTCATCGGTTTTGTCCTGGCGGTGATCCAGTTCGTGACCGCCCGGAAGATCCTCAGGTACAACACTTATCTGGAAAAAGCCTTCCTGGGATTTCTTCTGGCCGGAACGATCTGGGTTTACCAGCTGCCGGAAAAACCGGCCCATATCTTCGTGGATCATTCCGTGGCTTTCTTATATTTTACCCTTTTCATCATGAGTCTGATACCCCAGCTTTTGGGGTATGACCCCTTCACGTATGCCGTGGCCAAGCAGTGGTACCCGGAGACGGTCTGGGGAACGCCCGATTTTCGCCTGATCAATTATCGCATCACCTACGTTTGGTCGGGGATCTTTTTGGCCTGTTTTCTTTCCAGTTTCCTGGGTAGGGGGAAACCCCTCTATTCCATCATCATCCCCTTTTCCCTGTGCATCGGGATCGGGGTGGTCTTCTCCAAAAAATACCCCGATATCTATCTGAAGAGAAAATACCGGGTCAGCCCGGAAGCGGCCGCGGCCGTTCCGGATTCGGTTGAGCAGCTCATCGAAGGCATGCCCGGCGCCTTTGATCCCCGGGCGGCCGGGGACCTAAAGGCGGAGATCCAGTTCGATATTTCCGGAGAAGGGGGGGGAAAGTGGGTCCTTTCCATCGACGGGGGGCGCTGTGGGGTTCGCAGGGGAGAGGCCCTCGCTTCCACGGTCACGATCGAATCCCCCGGTGATGTTTGGGTCAAAATCGCCCGGGGAGAGATCGACCGGCCGAAAGCTCTCATGGAGGGCCTTTACCGGGTCAAGGGCGACATGAAAGTTCTGTCCCGGATGCCGCAGCTTTTTGGCGCCCGCAGGGGGCAGAACCCTGCATCTCCCAATGTTGAGCCCCGGAAATAAAATGACAAAGGCGGGCCCTGGTGTCAGGAGGCAAGGGGCGGGCCGGTGCGCCCCCACTGCCTGTTTTGGCAAGCGCATCGGTCCGACCCTCGGATCCTGGCACCGGATTCCAGCTTTATCGGGTTAATTCCGGGACGCAGCACTAGCCTCCTGAGTCAAAAGCTTGCTGCTGAATTCAAGGAGCTAGCGATGGCCCGGGCGAAGGCTCGCTGGGCTTGCCAAAATGAGGCAGTGGTCTCTCTTGGGTCAACGGGGAATTTGTTTCGATCCTTCCCCAATGGGATTTTATTATGTTCTTACATAGGCTTATCCCTAGAGGCCTGGGTCTCCTTGCGGAATACAGCGGAACCTGATTTATTCGGGTTTGCTCCCGCCGATTTTGGCGGCACCCATCGATCCTCCGCCCGGGCCAAGGGAAAATGATGAACCGAATTTGTGACTCAGGAAGGAAGGCAGATCATGAAAATACTGGCGTTGCAGGGAAGTCCTCGGCCCAAGAAATACACCCAGATGGTATTGGATAAATTCCTGGAAGGGGCCGCCAGCAAAGGGGCGGAGTGTGAAACGGTCCATCTAGCGGAGAAAAAAATTCACCCCTGCATCGGCTGCTACAGTTGCTGGTACAAAACCCCGGGGGTCTGCATCCACCGGGATGACATGCCCGGCCTGCTGAAAAAACTCAGATCCTGCGATGTCGAAGTCTGGGCGACCCCCCTCTACGCTTATGGGATGACCGCTTACATGAAAATTTTCATGGAACGAACGCTTCCCCTTTTTGAACCCTTCGTGATCGAGGCCGGGGGAATTACCCGGCATCCGCCCCGTTTTCCGGGAGAGAGGGCCAAAAAGATGGTCCTCCTTTCGGTATGCGGCTTCCCGGAGGGGGATCATTTTACGGCCTTGGTGGAAAATTTCCGGCTTCTGGCCAGATCTTCGGGGAGGGAATTGGCCGGGACCCTGCTGCGCCCCGGGTCGGAAAGCCTCCTGGCCCCGGAGTGGCTGGGGAAAAAAGGAGAGCTGGTCTTCCAGGGCCTTTACCGGGCAGGGCAGGAACTCGTGGAAAAGGGGAAGGTCTCGGCCGAGGCCGAAGAGATCGTCCGCCAGCCCTGGACCCAGAACCGCCGGGGATTCCAGGAGCAGGCGAATCTATTCTGGAAGGTGCGGATGGAGCACGCGGAGCGATCCCGCCGGGGAGAGGAAACCAGGCCCTTCGAGGAAGCAGTGAGAGAAGATATCCGGATCCTTCTGGGGGGAATGGCCGTAAGAATGAGAAGGGAATTGGCGGCGGACCTCCGGGGGACGATCCAATTCGAGGTGAGCGGAAAACAGCCGGGCCAGTGGCACTTTGACATTCAGGATGGAACCTGTACCTTCAAGGAGGGAAAGGCAGATCATCCCAACCTGACGATTCATACTCCCTCGGAAGTCTGGGCGGCCGTGGCCCTGGGCAGGATGGATGGGGCCAAGGCCTTTTTGGAGAAGAAATACACTGCGGAAGGGAATTTGAGCCTTCTCATGCAGTTTAAAAAATTTTTCGGCCAGGAATAAAATCGGACCCGGGGGATCGTGAAAAATCCCTTTTTTGAAACTTTTTCGGAAGGCATGCATCTAATTGTAAAAATATTGTTTTTATGTTAAAAATTTAAAGGAGGAAGCGATGGAAGAGGGATCGAATTTAATATTGGGAACGGATGCCAATTTTCAGAAAGAGGTACTGGAGGCGGAGCAGCCGGCCATCGTGGACTTTTGGGCATCCTGGTGCGGCCCCTGCCGGATGATTGCTCCGGCCTTCGAAGAGCTTTCCAATCAGTACGCGGGAAAGGTGAAGTTTGTGAAGCTAAACGTGGATGAAAACCCCAAGACCCCGGTCAACTACGGCGTGCGGGGGATTCCCACCCTGATCATGTTCAAAGGCGGGAAGGTGGTCGATCAGGTCATCGGTGCGGTCCCTAAAGGTCAGCTGGAAAATATCGTCAAGAAAGCGTTATCATAGAAGGATAGAAGGGAAGATTTGCCATGGTCTGGAAAGTCGTTCTGGGGCTGGTCATTGGGGCGGCCATCGGCTTTGCCCTCAGCCTGGTTTCCATGAAAGTCGGCAGCACCTGAGGTTTGACCTGCAACCCGTTCGTCAGCACCGGCCTGGGGGCGATGATCGGATTGATGATGGCCTTAGGGTAAGGCCCGGCAAAAACAATAAGGTGGGAGGTGGGAGTTGAGAGTTAAAAAAATTCAGGCCTTTCTTTTACAACTTTCCACTCCCAACTCTCAACTCTCAGTCTTTTAAAAGGAGATTTTCAGGATGCCCATTTACGAATACAAGTGCTCCCAATGCGCCCATGAATTTGAGGTGATTCATGGGGTTTCGGACGGGAGCGAGAAGGTCACCTGCCCCAAGTGCGGGGCGTCGAAGCCCCAGCGGATGATGTCCGCATTTTCCTGCGGCAGCCCTCAGGGAAGCGAGAGTGGAGTGGGTTCTTCCTGCGCTCCCCGGCCGGGCAGCCGATTCAAGTGAGGATGATGGGACGCTGCCGTGAGCAGCGTTTAAAACCGTGAGGCGTAAGGCGTAAGGCGTAAGGCGTAAGGCGCAAGTCGTAAGGCGAAAAACTTATACGAAAAACCGTATTTGTCCTTAGCTTCTCATCCGTGTTTATCCGTGTTCATCCGTGTCCCATTACGTCTTTTGTCTTTAAGACTTTTGCGAGTATAAAATCTGTGTTTATCTGTGTTCATCTGTGTCCCATTAAATTTTATTGCTTCAGGATTTTCTCCCGCAACTGGTTTTCGTCCTTTAAAAACTTATCCATTCCATCCTTGAAGACCTCGTTGATTTTGGCTTCGGCATGTTTGACCTGATACAGGGGACGGTCGGTCTCCTGGGCGCTCCCTTCGATGGCCTTGCTCATCCAGACCCGTTCCTTGGGCAGCCCCCAGACCACCTTGATACGCAACCTGGCATTCGTATCGGTGGTCGCATAGCCGGTTTTGGCCTCCACCCAGAGGGCTTCAATCTTTCCGCCCAGGGCCACGTCCCCGGGGATGTCTTTAAAATCCTCCTTTTCCTTGTTCAATACCCGATTGACCGGGAGGATCTTGAACCCGGCTTTTTCCATCAGTTTGATGACCGATTGGGTCAACACCTGCTCCACCGTTCCGGCATCCGGTTTGAAGAAATCCACCGACCCGTCCCGGTACACGCGCCTTCCCAGATAAATGCGGTCCGGCCGGACATCTTCGAACCGATAAAGAGCCAGGGTCACCGGCTTGGCGGAAAGGGGCAGGAACTGAGGGGTTCCCAGAGGGCTGTAGGATAAATTGAGAAGATAAGTCTTGCTGCCGGCACAACCCCCGAGAAAAAGAAGGCCCAAAGACAGAACCATCGTTGCCAGAACCCGAATGTTCCCGTTGCGTTTAAGCATTCGTTTCCCCCTTATGGTTTCATGAATCGATAGCTTAGGACCACTCCATCCTTAATAATGATCTCAAAAGCTTCGTCCTTTTCTTTGTCAAAAAACCCCCTGGCCTGGTATCCTCCGAGGAAAGTCGGGCTCCAGATATCGGTCCACTCATACACCAGACGATGAGCCCCGTCCTTCATTTTTTCCATTTTGGCCGGAGAACCCAGAAGCTTGGCCAGATCCAATTCGGTTGTCCGACCCAGTTTGATCTCCTGGATCTGAGCCGAAGTAACCCTTGTCCCCACGGCCGAGCTAAAAGTGTAGGAACAGCCCGTCAAGAGCAAAGCTGCCCCCGCGAGGAGAAAGAAAGCAGACACGTTGGTTTTCATGTTGCCGCCGGTTTTGGCCCTCATTATATCCGCCCGGGAAAAGGAAGGAAAGAAAAAAATTTCCTCCACAGCGGTAGGTCTTTGGAGATTTCCCGAATCCGGCTCACGGCATCGCCCTCAGGAGTTTCACCGTCGTTTCCACGTCCTTTTTCTTGCCCATGAGGGTCACCCGGTCGGTGGCCTGCAGTTCGGTCTCGCCATCGGGAATGATGAGTTCCTTCCCCCGCAGAATCGGTCCCAGGAGAACCTCCTTGGGAAGGTCCACGTCCTTCACTTTTTTCCCGGCCAGGGGAGAAAGGAATGAGATCTCGACCTGCTCCAGGGCCCCATCTCCCCTCTCCAGGCTTGATTTCAGCTCCCGGGATTCCTCCCGCCAGATGTCCTGGAAATCCTCCTTCATTTGGGCCATCTCCCGCTTCTTCGAGGAAATATCCTCAAGCGCTTCTTCGAGGAAATATCCTCAAGGATGGCGCGAACCTCTTCATCCTCCCGGAGAGAGCCCGCGCTCTTACTCAGGTCGTAGGCCCGGCTGCCCAGACGGAAAAAAACCTGTTCCAGCTGATTCTCCAGAAAATGCATGCGGAGCTTTATCTGGACTGCCTGTGTCTTCCCTTTCACCTGTTCCCAAAAAGCCATCTTTCCCTCCTTAAAAAACGATGCAACCACAGAGACCGCGGAAAAAGCAGAATGGAATGTTGGAATACTGGAATAATGGAATGATGGGTCGTTGACTTTCTTTGTTTTCTCTTTGACCCATTATTCCATTGTTCCAAGCTTTCATTTTTCCTTTCCTCTTTGTTCTGTTTACCTTCTGCGATTCATCATTATATTTAAAATTTCTTCATCCGTGTTTATCCGCGTTCATCCGCGTCCCATTAGGATTTTTTAAACGCCGGACGAACGGGAGGTTTTGCCGGTGATTTTGAATTTGAGGAGAGACCCGATTCCCCCGGCCTTCATCAAGGGGGTGAAGTTATCGGTGAAAAAAATCTCGACCCCGCTTGACTGGGCTTTCCAGGCGATCTCCTCCCTTAGCTCTGCAGGCTCGGTTCCACCCTGACAGAGGGGGCAGGAACGGGGGACTCCCCCCATGCCCGGGTAACCACAATGAAGGCACCGCCAGCCGCTGGCATGAAACTTGGCATCCAGGACCAGGCGTTCCACCTGGTAATTCTGGAGGGCGCTCAGCGTCGGTTCCGGGCCTACCGTAGCCCGTCCCAGAGGCTGAGCCTCGTCCATGATCTGGCGGGCCAACGCTTCCGACCTTTCCCGGGAGAGGGTCTGCAGGGCTTTTTGGGCGGCAGAAAAGATCTTATGGTCCGGGTCCCGGGGGTCCAGGGAGGTCAGGAGAACCTGCTTTTTCTTCAGGGCGGAGGGCAGCTGTTTCTTGATTTCTGCCTCCATCTCTTCTTCAGGGGCCAGGAACAGATATTTGATTTCCCGCCGGACGGACCATTTCCCCATGTTTTCCACCGCTTCTTTGGCTCGCTGTTTGATATGCTCCTGCTGGTGCCGTTGAAATTTTTGGAAGGATAATCCCATTCTTCCAAACCGGGTGGTATGCTTATCCTCCCAGAAGAGGGAGGTCTGTTTTTCCGGGCGACCTTCGTGAACCAGGAATAGACGAGCCTGGCGGGAATCGGCCACAAGGATGCCGTACGTTTGATAAAGCTCCGCCTGCCGTGTCAGAGAAAACAGGTGGGGATGAACAGACAGGGCCAGGGAATTGGCCGGGGGCTGAGACATGGGAACGGCGAGAAAGAGGTCTTCAGAGGGGCAGGTAAAAAGGGCGATCCCCCGCCAGGCCGGGTCCAGGTCCTCCTCCAGATATTTCTGGACTCGCCGGAGGTCCCGGGCCAGCAGGGTCTGGTCGCGGGAATGGACCGAAGGGTTTTTGGCCAGCTCCGACAGCCGGCTCTTGAGAAAGACAGCGTGACGCTTTTTCCCGCTTCCGTCCGGGCTCAAATCCAGGTAGATGGAAAGAAAAGTTTTTGGTCCAGGACCAACCTTCACCAACCTCTGAAGCATTTCTTTAAGAGGCATAATTGCTGACCTCCTTTTCAGAGAACGAGGGTCCCCTCGTTGGGCGATGGGATTCTTTCCTCCTTCCTGGTGCGCACAGATCATTTCCGGGGCGGGAAACGGTATCGTTTCCCCCCCCCGGAGGAATCTGTTTCGATTGTACCCCCGGCAGAAACTATCCGCAACGGGCATTTTTGCCGCCCGCCCGGATGTGCGGCTTTCCTTCTCATCCTGCCCGGAAGCCGAAAACTGCCAATGGGTTTCACGGAACGATCTCTGCGCTCTCGGCTTCCTCTTCGTTCATCCCCTTGTTTCCATCCCCGGAGGATGGAAAGGCGAAGAGGAGTCCATATCCATAAAATGGTATGTGTTTTTTGTCTTTCCAAGGGAAAAGCTCTGCGACCTCTGCGTGCTCGGCGGTTCAATTCTTTTTTTCATCCCCGAACTGAAAAAGCGAACTTCAAAGGAAGGACAGGAGATCCGGGAGCCGGTCGAGCATCACCTCGGGGCGGGCGTTTTCCAAAGCCCGGCGGTCTGTGTTCCCGGTGGGGACGGCGAAAACCCGGACTCCCGCATTCTTCCCGGTCTGGATGTCGATCACCGAGTCTCCCACGAAGATCGTCCGTTCCTTTTCCACCCCCATTTTCTCCATAGCCAGCTGGAGCATTTCGGGATTCGGCTTGTTCTGCGGCACGTCTCCGTCTCCGACGATCACGGTGAATAGCTTTTCCATCCCGAAGTGCTCGAGGATCTCCCGGGAAAAACGGCCCAGTTTATTCGTGGCTATGGCCAGCCGGATGCCTCGGCCATGGAGCGTTTCCAGGACGTCCTGCACGTCCGGCAGCAGGCGGGTATTTTCCCGGAAGACCTCCTCGTATTTCTTGCGGAAGAGGGAAAGAGCGCGGAGGACCCGCTCCTCTCCCAGGAGTTCCCGGAAGGTGTGGTTCAGCCCGAGACCGACGACCTTCTTGACCTGTCCATAGGACAAGGGAGGAAGGCCCATCTCGGTGTAGGCATGGTGAAACCCCAGGTAAATGGCCTGGTAGGAGTCGATGAGGGTTCCATCGAGGTCGAAGATGGCTCCCTGAATTTCGTTTTCTTTCATGGCCGATCCTTTCGTTTTTCCCGCAGCCTGGAAATCAAGTCGTAGTGGTCTCCGTAGACCTGTCCCAGTTCCACATCGGGTTTGACACTTTTCCCGTGGAAATCGGAGCCGGCGGTGACCAAAAGACCGTGGTTTTCGGCAAAGACCCGGAAGGCTTCCTGCTCCTCGGGGGTGTGATAGGGGGAATACGCTTCCAGACCTTCCAGCCCGCTGCGGATCAAGGCCCGGATGTTCTCCTCGCCGGTATCCGAAGGGTGGGCCAGGATGGAGATTGCTCCCAGCCCCTTGATCTTCCGGACGGCTTCGGGAGTGGAAACATCCTCCATGGAAACGAAGGCCGGCTTCCCCCCCCGCAGGTAGTCCCGGTAGAAATTCACGTAGGGGGAGTCGGACCGGTCCCCGTCGATGTACGGCCGCAGCCGGGGATCCCGGCGGTTTTCCGGGTGGCTCAGGATGGCCTTCAGGAAAGAAACTCCCGTGGGGAGGGATCCTTCGGAAAAAGCTTCCAGGTCCTTTGCGGTGAAGAAAAATCCCAGTTCGTTCAGCCTCTCCAGCCGTTTTCGGGCCTGTTCAGCCTTTTTGTGGTGGATTTCCTCCAGCCATTCCTGCAGCTCCAGGCTCTGCGGGTCGACGAAATAGGCCAGGAGGTGGAGATCCAATCCGTTGAATAGCGTATTCAGCTCCAGGCAGGGAATGAACTCAATTCCGAACTCCTCGGCCAAACGGACCCCCTCGCCCACATTTTTCACCGAATTATGGTCGGCAAAAGCAATGGCCCGCAGGCCTTTACCCCGGGCCATCTGGAAAATTTCCCGGGGAGAATGCTGACCGTCGGAAGAAGCGTTGGTGTGGATGTGCAAATCAATCATAAAAACCGGGTGTAGGGTGTAGGGGGTAGGGTGTAGGAACTCATTCAGTATACAACATTTTGAACCGGGTCCTCCAGTTTATCTTCTTGTTCCTTGGGAAAATATAAAAGTCTCTGGGCCCTCTTGAGATGAAGAAAAAATATCAACCGCAGAGCACGCAGAGACCGCAGAGCTTCTTCGTTCTAAAGGCAAAAAATACAAATCTTTTTATGATATGGACACCTCTTTGCCCTTCGATCCTTCAGGGATCAAGACAAGAGGATGAACGAAGAGGAAGCTAAGAGCGCAGAGATCGCTCTTTAAAAGCCCTTAGCGGTTTTTGCCTTCCAGGCAGGGTGAGAAGGAGGTTCGCTTGTCTCACCGCACCCTGGCCCGATGCTTTTGGTCATTTTGACCTCTGCGTTCTCCGCGACCTCTGCGGTTAAGTTTTTTTGGCCTCAAGCGGAGCCCATGAACCTAATAGGGTTCAGGGCGAAGCGATCCTCAAGTCACGCCCCTGGCGTGACGCTCCTGTAACCTATTGCGTGTTTCAGTGCGGGGGTTCCTTGATGAAATTTCTGGCCACGAAGGTCACCGCGATCAAAAGGGCCGCGGTGAAGAAAAAAACCGGACGCATACCCAGGGAAGCGGCCAAAAACCCCCCCGAAATGGGCCCGGCCACATTCCCGATCAGGAGTCCGCTCCGGGTGATCCCCATGATCCCCCCGCGCCTTTCCTCCGGAGTATTCAGGGAGGTCAGGGTATACAGGGCTGGAAGAATTCCGCCTACAAAGAGCCCCTGGATAAACCGGAGGGCGAGAAGCTGGAAAACATCGGTCACCAGGCCCTGGGGGGCATAGGAGATCCCCGTGGCCAGGGTGGTGAAAGCCAGGGTCCTTTTATAGCCCACCCGGTCTCCCCGTTTGCCCCAGTAGGGAGAGGCGAGAAGGCTGGAAACGCCGATGATTCCGAATACGGCGCCGGCCATGGTGGAGATGGTTTCCGCGGAGGGCCAGAGTCTTTCCACGAACAGCGAAAGAACGGGTTGGATGGCCATGACGATCAGGTCCGCCAGGACCCCTCCCACCAGGGGACCGATGATCCCTCCGGTGGTGAGCGAGGTCTGGAGAATGCCCATGGCATACCCCATATGCTCGCGGGGAGTGGTGGTGGCCACGATGGCCAGGGTGGCGGCGATAAATCCCGCCACCCCGCCCTGGATCAGGCGGAGGAAAAAAAGCTGGGTCACATTCTGGGCAAAGGCCATGAGGAGGGAAGTCACGGCGAAGCCGAAGACGGCCCGGATGAGCATCATCCGCCGCCCGTAACGGTCCCCCAGCCAGCCCCAGAGGGGCCCGGTAAAGACGGCCAGGAAAAAGGGGGCGGCGTAGATAAATCCGCTCCACCGCTTCACGTCTTCCAGTTCCCGGACTCCCAATTCCCGGACATAGAAGGGAAGAAAGGGGAGGACTAGGGCGATGCCCAGAACGGCCAGGAATTCCACCGCCCAGAGGCTGTATAGATTTCGTTTCCAGTCTTCCACGAAAATACTTTCACCACGGAGGCACAGAGACCACCGAGAAGAATTGGCGCCAAATATCAAAAATCAAGGCAAGACCGAAACCGGCAGGACGTAGATGGATGTATCTTGATTTTGAAAAGGATTTTTTCTCCGCGTTCTCTGCGATCTCCGTGGTTCATTTTTCTTTCGCCGGCTGAAAAAATAAGATGGGGCCCATGCACGGGCCCCATCCTATTCCCTTATCGGCCTGCTCCGCCAGCTTGAGGAACGGCTTGATCAGGTCGATGGGGAGGGGGAAGATGGTGGTGGAGTTTTTATCCGAGGCCACCTCGGTCAGGGTCTGGAGGTAGCGCAGGGTCAGGGCCATGGGATGGTCGGCGATGATCACCGCGGCGTCTTTCAATCGCTCCGCCGCCTGGTATTCCCCTTCCGCCCGGATGACCTTGGACCGCCGTTCGCGTTCGGCCTCGGCCTGCTTGGCCATGGCCCGGCGCATTTCCTCGGGCAGGTCGATGCCCTTCACTTCCACGGCGGTTACCTTCACGCCCCAGGGGTCGGTATGCTTGTCCAGGATTTCCTGGAGCTGGAGGTTGATCTTATCCCGCTGGTAGAGGATGTCGTCGAGCTCCACTTGCCCGCAAACGGACCGGAGGGTCGTCTGGGAGAGCTGGGAGGTGCCATACAGGTAGTTTTCAATCTCGATGACCGCCTTGATGGGATCCATGACCCGGAAATAGATCACCGCGTTCACCTTGATGGAGATGTTGTCCCGGGTGATAACATCCTGGGGAGGAACATCCATGGTTACGATCCGGAGGCTGACTTTCACCAGCTTATCGATGATGGGGATAAGAAAGATAAGCCCTGGACCTTTGGGCTCGGGTTTTCCCGCGACCGTGCGCACCCGGCCCAACCGGAAGATGACCCCCCGTTCGTATTCGTTGAGAATCCTTAGGGCGCTGGCCAGGATCATGAGGATCAGGACCAGCAGGATTAAGAACGATAGACCTTGAAACATGGTACCCTCCTACATTATGATTTTTTAAAGATTGTAACCATACGTCAGCTTTTACTGGGGAGATTCACGAGTATCGGAGCCTCTTGCAAAACTCCTGAAAGAAAGAGGAAATCGTCATTCCGGGCAACCCCGGCGAAGGCCGGGGGCGACCCGGAATCCAGGATTCTCAGGCTAATCTGGATTCCGGCTTTCGCCGGAATGACAGAGAAGATGGCGTCTGCAAGAAGCGCATCGGGATTCGGATTCCAAGTCTGTCATCTCCCTAAGATATTTTTTCCACCTTCACCCAGAGCCCCTCCGCCTTCACTACCCGGACCTTCTGGCCCTCTTCGATGATTTCGTCCGCGTATGCGTTCCAGAGTTCTCCGTGGACGAACACTTTTCCCTCCGGAGCGATCCGGGTCGTGACTTTTCCCACCTCGCCCAGAAGGCCTTCTTTCCCGGTGGCAGGTTTGGCCATGTGGGCTTTGATGGTCATGGTCACGGCGAAGATGAAGAACCCCGCCGCGGCCAGAACCGTGGGAATGATGACCATTAGGGAGGCCCGCAGAAAGGGAAGGGGGGAATCAAAGAGCATGATGGACCCCAGGGCCAGGGAGACGACGCCCCCCACGGAAAGGAGGCCGTAGCTGGTTATTTTGATTTCGGCAATGAAGAGGAAGACTCCCAGCAGGATCAGCAGGATTCCGGCATAGTTCACCGGAAGGGTGCGGAAGGCGAAGAAAGCCAGGATCAGGCAGATCCCGCCGATGACCCCGGGGAAGATCGCTCCCGGGTTGGAGAGTTCAAAATAGAGGCCCACCAGCCCGATCATCATGAGGATGTAGGCGATATTGGGGTTGCTCAAGATGGCCAGGAAGTTCTCGCGAAACCCCATCTCCAGCGACTTGGTCTTCAGCCCCTTGGTGGCCAGTTTGAGGGTCCGCCGGTTTTTTTCGATGCGCTTGCCGTTGATCTTGGCCAGCAGGTCATCCACGTCCCTGGCGATGAGGTCGATGATTTTGATCTTCAGGGCCTCGGTCTCGGTGATGGAGACGCTCTCCCGCACGGCCTTGGCCGCCCACTTCACGTTCCTTCCTTTTTTTGCGGCGATGGACTCGATGTAGGCCGCCGCGTCATTCACCACTTTTTCCGCCATGGTCCGGTCCATCCTGCCCCCCCCCACGGCCACGGGGTGGGCGGCTCCGATATTCGTTCCGGGAGCCATGGCCGCTATGTCCGAAGCCAGGGTGATGAATACCCCGGCCGAGGCTGCCCGCGCCCCGCTGGGGGCCACGTAAACCACGATGGGAATATCCGCGTTCATTATCTCCTTGATGATGTCCCGCATGGAAAGGTCCAGCCCGCCGGGCGTGTCCATCTGGATGACCAGGCACTCCGCTTTGTCTTTGATGGACTGTTCAATGCCCCTCTTGATAAAATCGGCGATCGCCGGAGTGATGGCGTCGTTGATCTTCAGGATGTTGACCTGTTTTTCCTGGGCCGGAAGAAAACCGGGAAGCACAGAAAGAAGAAGGCCGGAGAGAAAAAGCCCCAGGAAAAGAAAAGCGCAGAAAGACTTCTTGCCCATTATGGAAACTCCCTCGATACCGCCATAGCGGAGAAATTTAAAACCGGTCGCACTCCTTTTTGATCTTTTTCATGTCCGCCCACACGTCCCTTTTGAATTGAGGGTTGCGGAGGAGGTAAGCCGGATGGTAGGTGGGCATGACCGGAATCCCCTGGTATGGATGGAATCTTCCCCGCAGAAGGGAGATCCTCTCCTCGGTTTTCAGCAGCGTCTGGGCGGCGAAGGTTCCCAGGGCGCAGATCAGCTTGGGCCGGATGGCCTGGAGCTGCTTGATGAGAAAAAGCTCGCAGGCCCGGATCTCGTCCGGCTCCGGATTCCGGTTTCCGGGGGGGCGGCACTTGATGATATTGGCGATGTACACCTCTTCCCGGGTTAGCTGGATGGACTGAATGATCTTGGTGAGAAGCTGTCCCGCCAGGCCCACGAAGGGTCTTCCCTGCAGGTCTTCATCCCGCCCCGGCCCCTCCCCCACAAAGACGAGCAGGGCCCTGGGATTTCCCTCCCCGAAGACGATATTCGTCCGGGTAGAATGGAGCTTGCACCTCCGGCAGTCCCCCAATTCTTCCCGAACCTCCTTCAGAGTCAGAGGGGAGGGGGACGGGGGGGGCGGAGAGAAAGCCTCCCTGCGGGACGGGGCCGAACTCTTGGGCCAGCCTTCCAATCCCTTCGCCCGTTCTTCTTCCAGGTAGTGCCGGAGACCGGTCACCAGGTCTTTGAGTTGGAGAAGGAGCTGGGTCTGGTCTAAAGCCCGCGGTTGAGACTTGGATTTCATGCGCTCCTTAAAAGAAGGACCCGGTCCAGGACGCAATCCGCCAGGTCTTCTTTGCTCATGAGCGGAAGCTCTTCGACCTTCCCGGAACGATCTATGAGCTTGGCCACGTTCGTATCCACCTGAAAACCCGCACCGGGAAGACGGACGTCGTTGGCGACGATCAGGTCCAGATTCTTTTCCGCCAGCTTTTTCCTGGCATTGGCCAGCAGGCTCTCGGTTTCGGCGGCAAATCCGATGAGCAGCCGCTTCTCCTTCCGCTGGCCGGCCTCGTGCAGGATGTCGGGGTTGAGTTCCAGGGGGAGGCTCAGTTCCGCCCGGGACTTCTTGATCTTTTCGGGAGAGGTCCCCTTGGGCCGGTAGTCGGAGACAGCGGCGGCCATGACCAACGTGGAGACCCCTGGCAGGCTTCCCAGGACGGCTTCCCGCATTTCGGAGGCCGTGCGGACGGGGATGAATTTCACCCCGGACGGCGCGGGGAGGGCCGACGGGCCGCTCACCAGGATGACCTGCGCTCCCCTTCGACGGGCGGCGCGGGCGACGGCGAATCCCATCTTGCCCGAAGAGCGGTTGCTCAGAAAGCGAACCGGGTCGATGGGCTCCTCCGTGGGCCCTGCGGTGACGAGAAGCGTCTCTCCCGACAGGTCCTTGGGGGAAAGGATGGAACGGATCTCCTCGACGATGGCCGGAATCTCCGCCAGCCGCCCTTTTCCTTCGTAGCCGCAGGCCAGCTCCCCGGCTTCGGGGTCGATGAAATGAAACCCGCGGCTTCGAAGCTTCTGGATGTTTTCCTGGCAGATGGGGTTTTCCCACATGTGCACGTTCATCGCCGGGGCCAGGAGAACCGGCGCTTTGGTGGCCATGACGATGGTGGTGAGGATGTCGTCGGCAATCCCCGCGGCGATCTTCCCGATGATGTTGGCGGTGGCCGGGGCGATGGCCAGCAGTTCGGCCCGGTCGGCCAGGGCGATGTGGCCGATCTCGGATTCCTCCGTCAGGCTGAAGAGCTCGGTCGTGACGCTATGGCCGGAAAGGGTCTGGAAGGTGAGGGGGGTGATAAAGGCCTGGGCGTTGCGGGTCATGACCACGAAGACCTCGGCCCCCGCGCGTACCAGTTCCCGGACGAGCTCAGCCGCTTTATAGGCGGCAATGCCCCCGGTCACTCCGAGAACGATTTTTCTGCCCTTCAACATGTTTTTCGGGTCGAAACCAGAAAGATCAGCCAGTGGTTGTGCCCTTGCCCGGTTCCGAGCCTTTTTCCACCAGGCCGACCCGGACTTCACAGATGGAGGTGAACCAGGTCTCGCTGATGGTGATCAGGCACACCCGCTCGTCTTTGAGAAAAATCAGCGAATGGTCCCGGTCCTTCAAACTCGTCATCAATTTCCAGCCGTTGCGGGGAAGGTTGTTCCGGAAGAAATCCGCCAGGGAGCCGGGTTCGACTCGCCCTTTAAAAGTGAGAAGTCCCACTTTGACCTTGCCGGCGCTGTAAACCTGGGACTTCTTTCTGTCCGGTGAAAGGTCGGAAGGGATTACCACGTCCTCGAAACCGGAGAAGGAGGCTCTGAGGGCCGTCTCTGAAGAAGCGGCCCCTCCTTCTTTGGTGGAGAAGAGGGATGCACACCCGGTCAGAGCCCCTTGGGCCAGAAACACGAGGACGACGAGAGCGGCGAAAGGTCCGATTCTTTTCATGAACATAACCTCTTAATTTTTCTTGATTTATAACAGGGAAACGGGTAAATGTCAAGGAGCTTGAAGCATTTGCCGAGGCCCTCGAGAATTTCAACCGCAGAGCACGCGGAGACCGCAGAGCTTTTTCTTCAAAAGACTAGGAAATGAATCATTTTATGAATATTTCATCCTCTCTGCGTTCTCTCGGCTCTCCGCGTTTTGTGGTTCTTTTGTCCTTTTGGGGGGATGAAGATCCTTCTATCTCTGGGTCCTCCGCGGATGGAAAAAAGAGGATGAACGAAGAGGAAGCAAAGAGCGGGCCTCGAGCCTTTACCCGTCCATACCTCTGCGTGCTCTGCGATCTCTGCGGTTAACCGTTATTTTTCTAATTTTTCGTTTTGTCCGTGCTCATCCGCGTCCCCCCTACCACCCTATCCCTCCTCCTCTCGTTCGACCCGGAGGCTCTCGACGGGGAGGGGGGAGGGTAGGGAGGGGGTGATTTTCTTTGTTTGCGGCGGAGCCGCGCTGTGTTCATCCGTGTTTATCCGCGTCCCAATAAAGGCCGTAAAATGTGAGGTGTGAGTTGTGAGTAGAATCTGTGTTTATCTGTGTTCATCTGTGTCCCAATGAGGTTCTTGTCTTTATGTCTTTTTCCAATGTAAAATCCGCGTTCATCCGTGTTTATCCGCGTCCCATTAGGTCTTTTTCTTTTGGCCGTCTGCAAATATAAAATCTGTGTTTATCTGTGTTCATCTGTGTCCCATTTGTTCTTTTTTGGAATTTTAGAGAGGGGCCGGAAATGGAGAAAAAAAGAGTTCTCTGTCCCCGGTGCGGGACCGAAGTTCACCTTTATATGAATCCGTTCCCCACGGTTGACGTGATCATCGAAGTCGCGGGGCAAGAGGGGGAGAAGGGGGTTGTGCTGATCCTCCGGAAAAACGAGCCGAAAGCATGGGCCTTGCCCGGAGGATTTGTGGACTACGGGGAGACGTTGGAGCAGGCTGCGGTCCGGGAGGCCCGGGAGGAAACCGGGTTGGAGGTGAAATCGCTGAAACAATTCCATGCCTATTCCGACCCCCGGAGAGATCCCCGGCAGCACAACATTTCCACCGTCTTCACCGCCAGGGCCCGGGGGGTGCCCCGGGCGGGGGATGACGCCGGAGAGGTGAGGATTTTCACGGAGAAGAATCTGCCCCGTCCGCTGGCCTTCGATCATGAACAGATTTTGCGGGATTATTTCCGATGGAAAAAGAAGGGCGAAGGGGCGAAAAGGCGAAAGGGCGAATAAAAAATCAGGCCGTTCCTTGGTCGTAAAGGTTTCCTGCCTTTTGATCTGTTTCCTTTTCGCCTTTTCCCCCTTTCGCCGTTTCGCCTTTATCTCAGCTTTTTGAGGGCTTCCTGGATCCGGTCCATTCCCTTTTCGATATTGGCCATGGAAGTGGCGTAGGAGAAACGGATGTGCTGGTCGTTGCCGAAACCGCTGCCGGCCACGACCGCCACCTTGGCTTCCTCCAGGATCAAATCGGTCACGTCCGACGAGTTGGAGATCACCCGGTCTCCCCATTTCTTTCCGAAGAGGCCGGTGATATTGGGAAAGACGTAGAAAGCCCCTTTGGGCATGGCGCATTTGACGCCGGGCATGGCGTTCAGGCGCTGGACGATGTATTTGCGGCGCCGGTCGAATTCGGTGACCATCTTCGGCACCGAATCCTGGGGACCCGCCAGGGCCTCGACGGCCGCTTTCTGGCAGAAGGAGACCGGATTGGAAACGTTCTGGGTCTGGACTTTGTCCATCGCCGCGATGAGGTCGGCCGAGCCGGCGGCGTAGCCGATCCGCCACCCGGTCATGGAGTAGGTCTTGGAGACACCATTGATGACCACGGTCTGATCCTGCACTTCCTTACCCAGAGAGGCAATGCTGGTGAAGACCGTCCCGTCATAAACGAATTTTTCATAGATGTCGTCGGCGACAATCAGGATCTTCCGGGGAAGAAGGACCTCCGCCAGCGCTTTCAGCTCGTCGGCCGTGTAGGTAGCCCCGGTCGGTCCCGGGCTTCCGCGGTCTGAACCACGACCGGGGTGGCATCCATCAGCAGGACAATGTCGGTGTAGGAAACCCAGTAGGGCGCGGGAACGATGACCTCGTCCCCGGCCTGGAAGAGGGCCTGCGCCAGGTTATAGATGATGAGCTTGGCCCCGGCGGAAGCGAAGACCTGGGACCGGTCATAGGTGAGCCCGTTGTCCCGCTTGAATTTCTGGATGATGGCGTCCTTCAAGTCGGGAAAGCCCGAGGCGGGCGTGTATTTGGTGATCCCCTCCCGGATGGCCTTGTAGGCGGCCTCCTTGATGTTTTCCGGGGTGTCAAAGTCCGGCTCCCCCTGGGCAAAGCTGATGACCTCGATCCCCTTGGCCCGCATGGCCGCGGCCTTGGCTGCGGCGGCAAAAGTGGGAGAGGGTTTAATGCGATTGACTCGTTCGGCCAATTTCATTGGAAACTCCTTTCGTGCCTTATGCAATGTTGAGCTCTTCTTTGGCGTGAATTCAGGGGCGAAAAGGGGAAGAGGGGAAACGGCGAATGGAAAAAACCAAATTCCCTTTTCGCCTTTTCCCCATTTCGCCCTTTCCCCCCATTTTACGGTACATTCCGGTACGCCGGAAATTTTTCTTTCAGCCTCTGGTGCACGATTTCCGGGACCAGGCCGCGCACCGACCCGCCCAGGGAAGCCGCTTCCTTGATGATCTTGGA
>LJUR01000143.1 GCA_001304105.1 Deltaproteobacteria bacterium SM23_61 | reverse complement strand
TGAGTACGCCCATCCTTAAAAACCAGGAGCGGAACCCATCTCTTAACCGAGTCGCAAAAAAGGGTTGTGGCGGTTAATTTCCAATTCATAGAAACCAACCCCATGGGTAGAAAAACCTCCCCCAGCAGCTTTTGGCCGATTAATAAAAAATAAGAGAGGAAGGATGGAGCCCATCGCTCTAAGAATCAGGGACGGCTCTCCCCCACGCCCGAAACGGCTTATTCTTCGCAAATATTCCCCAATTTGCAGAAAAGGCAGGCTACGAACTCAGGCGAGAGTAAATTTAAATTCTAAGACCAAAAAAGTCAACAAAAAAATCACAAAAAAATCAGATGACCTTGTTCAAGGAATACTCAATGATGCCCTCCGCACCCTTTTTCAGAAGCTGGGGGATGAGTTCCCGCACCACCTCTTCCCGGACCACCACTTCCACGGAGTACCAGTCGCTCTGGTACAGGGAGGCAACGGTGGGGGCATTCAGGCAGGGGAGGATGGCGATGATCGTTTCCAGGTTTTTTTGCGGCACGTTCATCTTCAGCCCCACCATCCGGTCCGCCCCCAGGGCGGCCTTGAGCAGGGTGGCAATCTGCTGGATCTTCTCCTTCTTCCAGGGGTCCTGCCAGGCTTCTTTGTTGGCGATGAGGCGGGGGGTGGACTGCATGAGTTCATGCACGATCCGCAGGTGGTGGGCCCGGATCGTGGACCCGGTCTCGGTGACATCCACGATGGCGTCCACCAGGCCTTCCACCACCTTGGCCTCCGTGGTTCCCCAGGAAAATTCCACTCTTACGTTGATTCCCCTTTCGGCGAAGTATCTCTTGGTGAAAGAAACCAGCTCGGTGGCGATTTTCTTCCCCTGCAGGTCTTCGATCCGCTGGATGGGGGAGTCTTCGGTCACCACCAGGACCCACCGGGCCGGCCGGGGGCTTTCCTTGGAATAGATCATCTCCTGGACTTCGACCACGTCGCTGCCGTTTTCCAGGATCCAGTCTTTCCCGGTGATCGCCGCGTCCAGAACCCCCTCTTCCACGTAGTGGGCCATCTCCTGGGCCCGAATGATGGCACAGGACAGATGAGGGTCGTCCACCGTGGGGAAATAGTTCCGGGAGCTGGTTTTGATCATCCATCCCGCCTTGGCGAAAAGATCGGTGGTGGCCTTCTCCAGGCTTCCCTTGGGAATCCCGAACTTGAGCTTATTCACCTTACACCTCCTTGGGGTCAAAGACCCTCTCTCCCACGATCTCCAGCCGATCCCCTTCGATGCGGCGGTAGAAGCAGGACCGGAATCCGGTGTGGCAGGCCGCCCCGCCGACTTGTTCCACTTTCAGGAGCAAAGCGTCGTTGTCGCAATCCAGGTAGGCTTCTTTGACCATCTGCACGTGCCCCGACGTCTCTCCTTTGAGCCAGAGCTTCTTGCGGGAGCGGGACCAGAAGCAGGCTTTTCCCGTCTCCCGCGTCTTGGCCCAGCTTTCGGCGTTCATGTAAGCCACCATGAGAACCTCTCCCGTCTTCCAGTCCTGGACGATGGCCGGGATGAGCCCCCCTGCCTTGGCAAAATCAATGTTCATCTTTTCCATAATAACCCCAAGACATTTCACCGCAGAGATCGCAGAGCACGCAGAGAAACAAAAAATAATTAATCGACAATGAAAAAACAAGGGTATTTTTTTGCCGACTAGCTTGTGGGTCCTTGTGTTTTGATTTTATTTCAATCCCCTCTGCGTTCTCTGCGTGCTCTGCGGTGAAAAAGTTTTTTGGTTTTCTTGTCTTTACGCCGCCGGGATGGCTTCTTCCTGGATCTCCCCCCGCAGGAATTTAGCGGCCACGCTGGGGTAGAGGGAATAGGTGACCAGATCCTCTTCCTTCTTCAAAATGCCCATTTTCTCCGCTTCCTGCCGGAGGGTTTCCAGCTGCGGTTTGATGAGATCGGCCGGCCGGCATTCGATGGGCGTCTCCTGGCCGATAATTCTTTCCCGGATTTCCGGGTCGATGGGAGCCGGAGTCCGCCCGTAATATCCAAGGCAATATTCTTTTACCTCCTTGGTGACACTGGCGTACCTTTTTCCCAGGATCACGTTGATCACTGCCTGGGTTCCCACAATCTGAGAGGTGGGCGTAACCAGGGGAGGATAACCCAGGTCCTTTCGGACCCGGGGAATTTCTTCCAGGACGGCCGGGTATTTCTCCGTCTTCTTCTGCTCCTTGAGCTGGGAGAGGAGGTTGGAGAGCATGCCCCCGGGAATCTGGTGCAGAAAGACATTGATGTCCGGCCGCTCGGCAATGGGGTCGAAAAGCCCTTTGTATTTCTCCCGCAAGGGGTTCAGGCGCCCGCTGATCCGGGCCAGAAGGTTCAAGTCGAATCCGGTATCGAAGGGGGTACCCTGAAGAGCGGCCACCATGGCCTCCGTGGCTGGTTGGGAAGTACCGCCGCTAAAAGGACCCAGGGCGGTGTCCAGAATATCCACCCCCGCCTCCACCGCGGCCTGGTAGCTGAAAGGGGCCACCCCGCTGGTGCAGTGACTGTGAAGGCTGATGGGCGCTTTCACCGCTTTTTTCAGCTCCTGGGTCAGCTCGCGCACCGCTTTCGGGGTGATCAGGCCGGCCATGTCCTTGAGGCAGATCGAATCACACCCTGCCTTTTCCAGGTCAGTTCCCATCTGCACAAAGCGATCGACGGTGTGTACCGGGCTCACCGTGTAGCAGATGGTCCCCTGCACATGGGTCTTCCCTTTTTTGGCCGCAGTGATGGCCAAAGCCATGTTGCGCACGTCGTTCAGGGCGTCGAAGATGCGAAAAACCCCGATCCCGTTCCTGATGGCCAGGCGGACGAACTCCTCTACCACATCGTCGGGGTAATGGCGGTAGCCGACCAGGTTTTGACCGCGGAGGAGCATCTGCAGGGGTGTGCGGGGAAGGTGGGCTTTCAGGGTCCGGAGCCGTTCCCAGGGGTCTTCGTTGAGAAAACGGATACAGGCGTCAAAAGTCGCTCCCCCCCAGGTTTCGAGGGAAAAGAACCCCACCCGGTCCATTTCTTCGGCAATGGATAGAAGGTCAGCCGTCCGCAGCCGGGTGGCGATCAGCGACTGGTGGCCGTCCCTCATGGTCGTATCGGTGATCTTGACTCCCATGATCTTTTCCCTTCAGCGGGATAAAAAAAGCCAACCCCCCGTTGGCATATGTTGTCATCATGATGATTAAATTGAACCGTCGAAAGAGAGGAAACAACGCTTTTATGATATTATGGTTATACGCACCGCAAAAAGTCAAGGTTCTCTTTCAGGATCGGCCTTCCGACAAAGGAGTCCGCATGAGCTTCTGGGATCGGGTTTTCATGGGGAGGGTAATCAAGGATTTTGGGCCTCTCGAGGAGAAGTCTTTTCTCGTTGGAAAGACGAAGAAAAGCCTTCTTCTGGTGGAGCGGAGGGGGAAGCTGAAGATCGTCTTCAAATGGTCGGGCTTCGGGTTATTCGGGGCCAGCGTGAATTACTTCGACTTAAAGGCCGATTTGTTGCCTAGGCTCTGCCAATGCCTAGATGAAATTCAATCCATCGTCAGCCAGCGTTCCAAACCCGCGCCATCTGTCCTCAAGGCTGAAGAAATCGTCCCGGGGAGATGAGACAACCGATGAAGATCGACCGTTTGGATCATTTGGTTCTCACCGTGAGGAATATCTCCGCCACCTGTGACTTCTACTCCCGGGCCCTGGGCATGGAGCTTATAATCTTCGGGGGCAACCGGAAGGCCCTGGCCTTAGGTTGCCAGAAGATCAATCTCCATGAAGCCGGGAATGAGCTGGACCCGAAAGCCCGCTGGCCGACTCCCGGCTCCGCAGACCTGTGTTTTATCACCCAGGAACCGGTTGCGCGAATCATCGGGCATTTCAACCGCCTGGGGATTGAAATCATCAAAGGGCCCGTGAAGCGAAGCGGCGCCCAAGGCCCGATTGAATCGATCTACCTCCGCGACCCGGATGGAAACTTGATCGAAATTTCAAATTATCCGGATCAGCCGCCCTAGGCATGGGAGACAAAAATGAGCCAATTTGCCGGCCTGACTAGACTAGTTTGGGTCGGACAACTATCCTAACTATTTTTGAGTCAATGGATGCTTTGGGCATTGAAGACTGGAGAAAGAAGTCATTCATCCCGATTCTACACTTATTTTGGATATCGAAAACTTTTTGGGGCCTCCAGAAATTGAAGGAAAACAGCGAGGCTGTTGAAACACTGCCGTTCACACGCAGGTGGTTCCGTCTCCATCTGGAATGTCTTGCTAACATTCAATTTGAATGATCGGGTGACCTGGCCCGGCAGTGGCCCCATGCCACCAGGAGTGAACAATGGGGGTTATGACGCTCGAATGCCCTCGATGAGGCTGACGTCCGAAGCCGTTGGGATGACGCGGTTCAGCTTCAGTCCCGCTGAGGAGAAGAGCTGGCGATACTCCTCTTCGGTTCGTTCGCGACCGCCCACGAGCAGCATCATGAGATCCAGCCATTTTCCAAAAAAGGGGCCATTCCCGGGTGGAATGACCATCTCGACGAGCAGCACCCTGGAGTCAGACCTCATTGTCTCCCGGCAATTGCGCAGGATGGTGATCGCTTCGCCATCCTCCCAGTCATGAATAACGTGCTGCAGGATATAGGCATCTGCACCGGCAGGAACGGAAGAAAAGAAATTCCCTCCCTCGGTCCGGAACCGACCATCCAGGCCCGAACCCGAGATGAAGGAACGGGCGCGTTCCACGACTGAAGGCAGATCGAACAGTGTCCCCCGGATCTCGGGGTGACGCTTGAGCATGGCTTCCAAAAGCATGCCGCTGCCGCCGCCAACATCAACTACGGTTTGAAATGCGGAGAAGTCGTAGGCCTCAAGCATCGCCTCGGTCTCCGCCCGGCCGAACTCCCCCATAGCGGCGTCATAAATGCCGTGCCGCATGGGATGATCCAGCATGTACTGGAAAAAGGGCTTACCAAACGTCTTCTGGAATCCCCCCTCGCCCGTTTGCACCGAGTGCAACAGTTCCCCCCAAGCTTTGTGAAACTCCGCCCCCATCATGATGGCAAAGGGACGTTGCGAGTCGGCTACGTCGCTTCGCAGAAGGCTGGCGTGCGGAGTCAATGAAAAGCGACCCTGCGCATCCTGGGCGAAGATGCCGACGCTGGCCAGCGCACGCAACACGCGATAAAGTGCCGCGCCGTGCGTTTTCGTCTGCTTTGCTAACTCTTCGGCGGTGAATGGACCGTTGGCGAGGAGATCGGCAATTCCAAGTTCTGCTGCAACCCAGATCCCTTGGGTTATCCACGAGGCGCCGAAAATCTGGGTAAGCGTGTGCAGGCTCGATTGGTTATCCGTCATGATAAACCCTCCTTTGCTACGGCAGTCGCTGCTTGAAATGAATACTTCCCTATGATATAAACAAAGTACCACTATGTGGTACAATCGTCAAGTACCTTTTTAAAAATTTTTTAGCTCTGCATTCTATAAAGGCCGATGAATTTTAACCGCAGGAATTATTTAGCTTTTCTACGGAAGGGGTTTCTTTTGACTGGAGCCTTGTGGTAGAAATAAGAAGGTCAGGTTTTGAGATCCGCTTCATGGGCAGATATCATGAATGCTACGGAGTTTCAATCGATTCGGCAGGAACTTCTGAAAACTCAAAAGCAGATGTCTGAACTCTTGGGGATCTCGCTCAAGGCGGTTCAGAGCTTTGAACAGGGATGGCGGATCATTCCTCCCTATGTGGAACGTCAGGCTTTTTTTTTACTCGCCTTGAAAATGGGAACGCAGGAACGATCGGGGCCCTGCTGGGAGATCAAGCGTTGTCCTCCTAATGTGCGGGAGATCTGTCCAGCCTGGGAATTTAAAAGTGGGCACCTCTGCTGGTTCATCAATGGCACAGTTTGCCAAGGGAAACCCAGAGGCAGATGGAGTGAAAAAATGGTCCTATGCAGGAAATGTGAGGTCTTGGTTTCTTTTATGAAGCATTGGGGCCTCTATCCCCCGCGTAGAAGCGCGCAGAAAAGAAAAAAGAAAATCCACAGTAGGTCTTAAGAAAAGTATATCGGACCATCTTGGATATCGGTTGAAATTGATATCCTCCAGGAATTATGTCAACCGATGACTTCAGAAAAGGATGATTCCTCACGATTACCCTGCCTCAAGGAGAAATTGGGCATCCAGTTGGAGGGGGCAAAGAGCAGGAGCCATTTTTGTCCTGCGGTTATGCCGTTTTCCTTCTTAACACCAACGACCCTGCCGCGCCCAGCAGAGATACGGCTGCAGATAGAACAAAGGCGTAGGTAAATGTCCCCGTCGTATCTTTTATCCACCCCCCCATGACCGGCCCAAGGGCCTGGCCAACCCCGAAGAAGAGGGTAATGAACCCGAGACCAGCCGGTGCCAGACTCCCCCCCACCGTATCCCCGGAAGCTGCCGCCATGATCGTGGGTACCGAAAAGGCAGCAATCCCAAACACCCCTGCGGATACATAAAAGCCAGTGGAATCCTTCCAGAAGGCAAAGATTAGATAGGAGAGCGCAAGGGTTAGGTAGGCAAGCATGGAACCCCATCGCCTGCCCAGAACGTCTGAAATCCAGCCGTAGATAACACCACAGAAAATACTGAATATGCCGAGAAAGGCAAATATTCTGCCCGCGGATACCGGCGGAAGCCCCATTTCTTTGGTGAGATAGGCCACGAAGAAGGTGAGGTAGATGACATAAGAAAAGCCGAACATAAAATAAACGCCCCCGAGCTTCCATAACTCCGGTTCCACCACCACATCCCTGAATGCGGAAAAAAGGGTAGCCTTGGGCCCCGCTTTCTGTTCCTCCTCACCCCCCAACATGGATAGCCCTTTTTCTTGAGGATGGTTCCTCAAGAAGGCATAGCATAGGAAGGCCAGGACAGTCACGGCAATACCCAAGAAGAACCAGGCATATCTCCATCCTTCTTTTCCAAAGGCTGCGATTAAGGGCGGGAGGATGACCCCGGATAAAAAGAGACCGGTTCCAATTCCCCCGGACACGATCCCCGTGGCCAGCCCCCTCTTTTTCATGACAAACCATGCGGCCGGGAGGGCCATAATCGGAACGTAACTGCCGCCGTTTCCCGCTCCGGTAATGAGCCGCATGAGAAAAGCGAAAAGGAATGAATTGGCCAAGCCAGTCAAAAATAAACTGATGCCAATCACCAGGAGCGATATGAAGACAACTCTCCGAATGCCGAACCGGGCGGCCAGAAATCCTCCGATGATGGCCAGGGAAAGATATCCGATAAAATTTCCCGTGGCCAGGGAGCCGAGTTGGGTGTAATTGAGGATCAAGCCTTCCTTCATGGATGGAAGGATAACGGAGTAAGACATTCTGCCGAACCCGTGGGCGAGGATGGTGACCAGGGTTCCGGTGAAGGCTATTATCCATGCGTAATGGATCATTTTTGGTTATCCGGGTTGATAAAAATTTTTTTCTAAATCCCATGCAGAGAGCAAATACATTTGCAAAGGCCCCCACCGGCAGTATACCGAAAAAATGCCTAAAGAGACAGGCGGAAAATGGGTCAGGCCGTTGATTGGCTGTCGATTCTCTGGTATTTTTAAAAGGGACAGGAGGGAAGCTTGTTTTACCTTTCTTTTCGGGGAGAGAGAAGATTGGAAGCAAGAAATCATGAAGACGCACGCCAGAGGGAGATCGATATGACCCTGGAAATGCTGGAGAATGCCTGCAAGGAAGTCTAAAGGGTGACGGGTTAGGAGTCTCCGGGACAATTGATTTGACGGGGGCCGGGGCACGTGTTAATTTAGAAAAGTGCGTTTAACCTGATGAATTTTTAGAGAAAGTTTTAAGAGGGACCGTCCCAGGCGATGAATCCGGAAATTTTCCGGGAGTATGACATCCGCGGTCTGGTCGACCAGGACTTAACCGATGATACGGTCGGGCTGATCGGCCGCGGTCTGGCGACTTACCTGTCCCGCCAGGGGAAGCGTCGAGTGGTCGTGGGCCGGGACGGAAGGCTGAGCTCCCCCCGGTTTCGAGATCCTCTTGTGCAGGGCATGGTCACCGGCGGTTTGGATGTGGTCGATGTAGGTCTTTGTCCCACGCCGGTCTTTTATTTTTCCCTTTTCCACCTGGACCGCGACGGGGGAGCGATGATCACCGGCAGCCACAATCCCCCGGAATTCAACGGTTTCAAGGTCTGCTCCGGAAAAGAGACGCTCTACGGAAAGCAGATCCAGGAAATCCGCCGGGTCATCGAATCGCGAAACTTCACCGAAGGCCGAGGGTCTGTTTCCCACCGGGAAATCATCCCTGCTTACCGGGAGCATTTGGCGGGAAACATCAGCCTCCAGAGAAGAATCAGGGTGGTCACTGACAGCGGCAACGGGACGGGCGGCCTGGCGGCCCCGAAAATCATGAGGGACCTGGGCTGCGAGGTAATCGAACTCTATTCCGACGTGGACGGGCGGTTTCCCAACCACCATCCCGATCCCACCATCCCCGAATATTTGCGGGACCTGATCGCCAAAGTGAAGGAGACCAAGGCCGAAGTGGGGATCGGCTATGATGGGGATGCCGACCGGATCGGGGTCGTGGACCACCGGGGCAACATCATCTGGGGTGACCAGTTGATGATTCTCTTCTCCCGCCAGGTCCTGAAAACGAATCCCGGGGCCACCATCGTGGCCGAAGTGAAGTGCTCCCAGAACCTCTTCGATGACATTGCCAGGAACGGCGGGCGGGGCATTATGGGGCAGGCCGGTCACTCCCTTCTCAAGAAGCAGATGAAGGAGGAAAAAGCGCTTCTCGGGGGGGAGATGAGCGGGCATATCTTCTTCGCGGACCGCTATTACGGGTACGATGACGCCATCTATACCTCCTGCCGGCTGCTGGAAATCCTCTCCCAAACGGACAAGCGGATCCCCGAGCTTCTCGGGGATGTGCCCAAAGCCTACAACACTCCCGAGATCCGTGTGGATTGTCCGGACGACCGGAAGTTTTCCATTGTCGAGAAGGTCAAAGACTCTTTC
>LJUR01000142.1 GCA_001304105.1 Deltaproteobacteria bacterium SM23_61 | reverse complement strand
TACGGAGCGGCCCTCATGAAATACATGCAGGCCAACCCCCAAGCGGCCTCCTGGCTTCCCTTCATCCTGGCCCAGACGCTGGGGGAAGAGCTGGGATCGAAGAACCTTTCCGCCCTGTGGGGACTCCTGGCCCGCTTCCCCATGATGCATCCGGAGGACGTAGCCCGGGCCGGTTTTCAGCCCGGCCCCCTGACGGGGGAGGAGATTTTCGGGAAAATTCTGAAGACCCCGGGAGGAGTCAAAATCGGGGTGGTGGATACGGAGAACAACCTGAAGGTCCTGAAGACGCCGGACAAAAAAATTCATATCCATTTTCCGGAGATGGAATCCTGGGTAAAGGAAGTGACCCCGGCCTCTGAAGAGGCTGCCCTGGTAAACAAGGATTACCCCATGATTCTCATGGCCGGAAACCACATGGAAATGGTGGCCAATTCCATCATGCGGGACCCGGCCTGGAACGAAGGCCGACGATACTGCACCGTCCGGATTCACCCGGAAGATGCTCGAAACTTAGGGATTGTCGATAAAGATCCGGCGATCATCGAGACGGAGGCAGGCTCGGCGAGGGTGGAGGCGGAAGTTACCGAGGCTTCTCATCGGGGGCAGGTGGTCATCCCCCACGGGTTCGGCCTAATTCATGGCGGGAAAGCCCACGGGGGGAACGTGAACCGGCTGGCCGCGGCCAGGCACCGGGACCGCTTCGCGGGCACTCCGCTGCATCGGTATATCCCTTGCCGGGTCCGAAAAGCCTAAAGGCAATTTTCACCGCGGAGGGCGCAGAGCACGCAGAGGAAATATAAATTATAAAGCAAGGAAAGAGGAACGGATCAGAATTTGTTTTCGGCATTTAGATTTTTAACCTGAAATTCTCTGCGGTCTCCGCGTTCTCTGCGGTGAAAGTATTTTTTGTTTTTGGAGGTGGGGTTGTCCATGACCTTATTGCTTCTCGTCTTTGCTTATCTCTTAGGGTCGGTTCCCACGGGGGTGATTCTGGCCAGGGCTTTCAGCGACGTGGACCCGCGCACCCAGGGAAGCAAGAACATCGGGGCCACCAACATTTACCGCACGGCCGGGAAGAAGCTGGGAGTGATCACCCTTCTGGGCGACATTCTGAAGGGCCTGCTTCCGGTGGTGATTGCCCGCTCCGCCCTGGATTCTCACTTCTGGATCGGAGCCGTAGCCCTGGCTGCTTTTCTGGGCCACCTCTATCCGATCTACCTGAAGTTCAAAGGAGGAAAGGGGATTGCCACCGCCCTGGGGGCTTTCCTGGCCCTGGCGCCCGTGGCGGCGATCCTCTCCTTCCTGGTCTTTGCCGCGGTGGTTTACAAATCACGTTATATTTCCCTCGGCTCCCTGACCGCCACCGCGTCCTTTCCCGTCTTCCTGGCCCTCCTCCGTTCCCAGGCCATCTACATTCCTTTTGCGGTCATCATCGGCGCCCTCATCTTCTACCGACACCGGGAGAACATCCAACGGTTGCGGGCGGGGAAGGAGAATAAATTCGGAGCCAAAAAGAGTGCTGAGGCATGAGGACTGAGCAATGAGCTATGAGAAATAAGAGAAGATCCTTAAGCAAAAATCAGAAGGCAGGAGGCGGGAATCGGGATTCAGGACTCAGGACGCAGGACCCAGGATCCAGGACTCAACATTAAACGGTCGCCGCTCTTTAGGCAAGAAAATCTTTTGCCTCAAGCGAAGCGCTCCTCGAGTGAAACGCTCCTCAAGTCACGCCCAGAGCGTAACGCTCCTCAAGCGCAGCGATCGAGTGCTGCGGCGCTCAGCACTCAGGACTCTCATCCGCAAAGGATCCTGATCATCCACTCCGGCGGCATCGGTGACCTGCTCCTGGCTCTGCCGGTCATGCGTATCTTCCGCCAGGCCTTTCCCGGGGCCACCCTGGAAATGATGGGACGGCCGGAAAGGCTGGCTCTGGTGGCCCATGACCTCCGGGCAAGTCTCCTCCATTCCATCGATCAGGCGGAGATGGCCTATTTTTATGCCGAGGAAGCTTCTTTGCCATCCAGGCTGAGTTCCTTTTTTTTCTCCTTCGGGGCGGTTCTCTCATTCGGAGGAGCCGGGGGGAACATTCTGGCGAAGAACATGAAGAGGGCCGGCGCAGGGCGGGTGATATCCATTCCACCCTTTCCGCCGGAGGCATTGCGGGTTCACCTTTCCGATTACCTGGTAGAATCCCTGAGAAGGGAAGGGATAGAAGGAGAAAACACGTGTGCCCCCTTAGAGTTGGCTGAAGAGGCGGTGACCGGGGCGCAAGGCTTTTTTGCCGGTTGGGGAGTAAGAGAGGGAACACGGATGTTGGCGGTTCACCCGGGAAGCGGCAGCCCGGGGAAAAATTGGGCCCCGGAGAAATTCGCCATGGTTGCAGACTGGGCGGCTGAGCGGGCCGAAATCCTTCTCCTCTCCGGCCCGGCGGAGAGGGGGGCTGAAGAAATTCGAAAGGCCATGAAAAAGGCCAGCCCCTTAGTGGCCGATACCCTTCCCCTGGTCCGGCTGGCCGGGGTTTTAAAATGGAGCCGGGCCTATCTGGGAAATGACTCCGGGATTACTCACCTGGCCGCGTCCCTGGGTGTTCCCACGGTGGCCCTCTTCGGACCCACGGACCCCGCGGTCTGGGGCCCCCGGGGGATTGCGCTGCGCATTCTTTATGCAGGGAATATCTCCCCGGGGAGTCTTCCAGAAACTCGGGGACGGGAAATTGATTCTGGTCCTATGAACCTATCCCCCCACGAAGTCATTGAGGTCCTTACTCCCTTACTAAAATGATCCTTCCCCAAAAAAAATCGCTGGACCGGCTTCTTTGGCCGGCCCAGCGATGGGAAGGGGTAGCTGCGTTTCCTGGGGATTATCTAAAAAGCAGGTTATAAATAAAATAGCTTGAACACTTCGGCCAGACAGTAACCGACTCCGTAAGCGCCAGGGCACAAACGGGGATGGCGAAAAACAAAACGATCAACAACATGATGATTCTTTCTGAAAAATTTTTTCTTTTCATCCTTACCACCCCTCCTAAACAAAGTATTCTCTTGCATTTCTCATGCCGAGGGGTAAAAGACTCGGAAACAAGGCCCACGCGGCCGGCAGAGATTATTTTTTATCAATCATTTTAATTAATTATATACCAAAACCGGCCGGCAATCAACCTGGGAGCCAAAAACCGGGCTGGTAGTTTCGGTGGAAATATAGTGTATTTTTTGCCTCACCAGCCTGGAATTCGTATCTATTTGGCCATACTCCTCATTTTCTCCATCTGACCGCGGATGTTTTCCGCCCGTGGGCCGGCAGGCTCCACCTTGAGGTAATCCTCCCAGGCTTTGATGGCCCCTCTGATATCCCCCTTGTCGTGCAGGAGGGCGACCCCCGTGTTATACCGGCTGTTGGCGTGCCTGGGGTCGTCCTGGGCTGCTTTCTTGAATTCGGCAATGGCCCTGTCGGCGTCTCCTTTCCTCCGGTACATGATTCCCATGTCGGTCCGCACATCGGCGTTCCGGGGGTCGAGTTCAAGGGCCCGGGCATAGGTGCGGATGGCCGGATCGAATTGGTCGGTGTCAAAGTAGAGGTTTCCGAGCTCGACTAGAGCTTTAAGGTTTTTGGGATCTTCTTTCAGCTTCCCCCGGAGAATGGAAATCTGCTGCTGGACATCCGCGGTGACGGCCGGGGCGGGGAAAGATGCGGGCGGCTTGATGGGGGAGGGCAGGGCGGGCATCTTCTCCTCGTACAGGACGGTCGCGATGACCCCGACCACAATTCCGGCGACGAAAGCAATCAGGATGAACAAGAAGGCGTATTCTTTCTTCATAAATACGGCTCCAGGGAAGACATAACCCCCGGCAGAGCCGGAGGTATGAAAAACAATGAACCACTCAAAGCGGATCGAAATGGGCACCATGCAAAAGCGACCATCGCCAGCGTGCCAGGCCACAACCCAAGCATCCTGAAAAGGTCAAAACCTGAGATTCCCCCGGTAGAGCCGGGGGTTCACCGCAAAGGAATTATTTGTGTATGTTAACACGAAAACCCCCGGAGGCCAAACACGTTGGTCTAAACCGGGGACCGCCCCTGGCTTTCTCCCGGTGGATCCCGGGCCTGCAACCCATGCCATTTGAAAAAACGATTTTATTTATGCTATGGTCATGGAGCTTCAAACCCGGAGGCATTCAAATTTTAGCGGAGCGACCTCCATGAGCGAACACCCGTTGCATCAAATCATGCATCCCCGATCGGTGGCCGTTGTCGGGGCTTCGAATGACACTTTCAAAATGGGATCCATCCAGCTCCTGAATCTTCTGGGAGGAAAGTACGCAGGAAAAGTGTACCCCATCCACCCCCAGCAGGATCTCATCCTGGGGCTCAAGGCCTATCGCCGGGGAAGCGAACTGCCGGAAGCGGCGGACCTGGCGATCGTGACCATCCCTCCGGCCGCGGTGCCGGAGGTCCTTCGGGACCTGGGGGAGAGAGGGGTGAAGAGGGCGATCATCATCTCCGGCGGATTCAAGGAGATGGGGGAGGCAGGGAAAGGCCTGGAGGAGGAGATCAAAAAGATTGCCCGGAAATACGGGATTCGATTCCTGGGCCCCAACTGCATCGGAGTGGTTCACCCGGCCTTCCATCTGAACCCCACGATGTACCCCTACACGCATCAGCCGGGCGCGGTGGGCGTGGCCTCCCAGAGCGGAACCTACGTGACCCAGGTTCTGCCCTTTCTGGCCAAGTCCCAGATCGGGTTCAGCAAGGCCTTCAGCGTGGGGAACGGGGCGGATCTTGACCTGGTGGACTGCATCGAATACCTGGGCGGTGATCCCCAGACCAGAGCGATCGCGGTCTATATCGAAGGGCTCAAGAAGCCCGGGGAGTTTGCGCGGGTAGCTTCCCGGGTATCCCGGGAAAAGCCCATCGTGGCGCTTTACGTGGGAGGAACCGAAGCGGGGGCCCGCTCTTCGGCGAGCCACACCGGGTCCTTGTCCGGGCCGGACTTTCTGTACGATGCTCTATTCAAGCAGTCCGGGGTGATTCGCGCCTATTCGGTGGAAGACCTGTACGAATGGGCCTTCGCCCTGGCTTACCTTCCCTTGCCCAGGGGGAGGAACATGGCCATCCTCACTCATTCGGGAGGACCGGCAACCTCGCTGGCCGACGCGTGCAACCGCTGGGGGCTGAAAGTTCCGGTTTTCTCAGGGGGCCTTCAGGCCAAAATCCGCCAGCTCCTGCCGGAAACCGGGGCCTCCTCCAACCCGGTCGATCTGACTTTCTTCATGGACATGGGCGTTCTCATGGAGAAGCTACCGGCGATGATCCTCGAGGATCCTTCCGTCGACGGAATCTTGCTCCACGGAATTATTGGCTCCAGCTATGTGCGCTCCATGGAAAAAACCGCCCAAGCCTGGCTGAAACTTCCACCCTACGAGCAGGTGAAGGGCTTTTTCTTGTCTCCCATGGAGACCTTTGCCAAGTTGCCGCAGAAATACGGAAAACCGGTCATCGCCTCTTCGTTCAACGAACGGGAGGATGACGCCGTGGCCTTTGTCCAGGACCGGGGGCTGCCCTGCTACCGCGCGCCGGAGCGGGCGGTCCGGGCCATGGCCGCACTTTGCCGGTACGCCGAGATCCGCTCCCGTGTTTGACGGGACGCAGATGAAGGCAGATTTAATATTGGCAAAAGACATAAAGACATAGAGACATAAAGACAATGGACTTAATGGGACGCAGATAAACACGGATGCACGCGGATAAGGCCAATAAATTCAATTGGACAAAGATAAACACAGATGAACACAGATAGAAATCCCGGAAGCGGGTAGGTATTCGCAACCCCGTTCTTATCCGTACTCAACCGTGTCCCGATAAGGGCGGCAAAAGGTCGGGGGTAAGGGGTGAGGGAAATTAAATCCTTTATCTTGATTTTAAACCTTTTTTTGATCTGTGTTTATCTGTGTTCATCTGTGTCCCATTAAGTCTTTTGCCTTTAAGTCTGTTGCCAATATGAATCCCTGTTTATCCGTGTTCATCCGTGTCCTATTTATTCTGTTGTATTTCCCTCAAGTTTCTCTTGCCTCCCCCTCCTTTCCAAGTTTATGATGAATAATAAACTTTTTCCCTGAAAGCGCCATGGCATTCTATCTGCTCAAGCGTCTGCTCCTCATGATTCCCCTCTTCATCGGGATCACCATCATCTCCTTCGGGGTCATCCATCTGGCCCCGGGGTCACCCATCGACATGGCCACGGACCTCAACCCCAAGGCCACGGCCGAAGTTAAGGAGAGGATGCGAGCCTTTTACGGCCTGGACCAACCGCTGCACATTCAGTACTGGAACTGGCTTCGGCGCCTGGTGGTCCTGGACTTCGGCATCTCTTTTTCCCAGGACGGAAGGAAGGTGGCCGACAAGATCCTGGAACGGATGCCCATCACCATCTTTATCAATGTTGTCTCGCTGCTGATCATCTTTCTTTTGGCGGTTCCCATAGGGGTCCTATCGGCCACCTACCAGGACACCCTTTTTGATAAGATCACCACAGTCGTTGTTTTTATCGGCTTTGCCGTCCCCCATTTCTGGCTGGCGCTTCTGCTGATGATCCTCTTCGGGGTGCAGCTGGGATGGCTTCCCATCTCCGGGCTCAAGTCTTTGAACTATGAATACCTGCCGGTCTCCGCCCAAATATGGGACCGGGTCAGCCATCTCATCCTTCCTTTATTTATTAGCGCCTCCGGAGGGCTGGCCGGCCTTTCCCGGTACATGCGTTCCAACATGCTGGAAGTGATCCGCCAGGACTATATCACGACCGCCAGGTCCAAAGGCCTGTCCCCCCGGACGGTCATTTTCAAACATGCCTTGCGCAACGCCCTCATGCCGGTCATCACCATTTTGGGCTTGTCCGTTCCCGGGCTGATCGGGGGCAGCGTCATTTTTGAGACCATCTTTGCCATCCCGGGCATGGGACAGCTCTTTTACGCCAGTGTCATGGCCCGGGATTATCCCACCATCATGGGGATCCTGGTGATCGGGGCGGTCTTGACCCTGATCGGAAATCTGATCGCCGATCTCTCCTACGCCCTGGCCGACCCGAGGATCCGGCAGACGTAAAAAAGGAAAACGATTTAACCACAGAGATCACAGAGGCCACAGAGGTTAAAGGGACAAAAAAATGGAATATTGGAACAATGGAATAATGGAATGGCGGGCAAAGAATTTGTTTTCTCAATATTCCAGTATTCCATCATTCCAATTTTTCATTGTTTCCCTCCAGGGCCTCGGTGCCCTCTGGGGCAAATAAAAATGGAGAAGACAACGAACCAAGATATCCAGGCCAGGCAGGAAACCCTGAGCCGCCTCTTCTGGAAGAGGTTCCGGAAGAACAAACTGGCCCTTCTGGGGGGGGTCATCGTCCTGGCCCTCTTCGTCGTGGCCGTGTGCGCTCCCTGGATTTCTCCATACGACCCGGGCCAGATCGAGATCCGGCGGGTGCTGGAAGAGCCCAGCGCGAAGCACCTTCTGGGAACGGATTCCCTGGGCAGGGATGTCCTCAGCCGGATGATCTGGGGCTCCCGGATCTCCCTCCTGGTGGGGTTCGTGGCGGTGGGCATCGCCAGCCTGATCGGGATTTTCCTGGGGTCCCTGGCGGGCTATTACGGGGGGTGGACGGATGACCTGATCATGCGCTTTGTGGACATCATGCTCTGTTTCCCCACCTTCTTTCTGATCCTGGCGGTGATTGCCTTCCTGGAGCCGAGCATCTGGAACATCATGATCGTCATCGGGGTGACCGGCTGGATGGGCGTGGCCCGGCTGGTGCGGGCCGAATTCCTCACTCTGAAGGAGCGGGACTATGCGGTGGCCGAGAAAGCCCTGGGCGCCAGGGATTTCCGTATTATCTTCCGCCATATCCTTCCCAACGCCTTGGCTCCGGTCCTGGTTGCGGCCACGCTGGGAGTGGCCGGGGCCATTCTCACGGAATCGGCCCTGAGCTTTCTGGGAATCGGGGTCCAGCCGCCGACCCCCAGCTGGGGAAACATCCTGACTGCGGGAAAGGACAATATCGAGATCGCCTGGTGGCTCTCCCTCTATCCCGGCCTGGCTATCCTGATCACCGTGCTGGGCTACAACCTCCTGGGGGAGGGAATCCGGGATTCCATCGATCCCAGGCTAAAATAGAAAACCTGATGGGACAAGGATAAATCCAGCGCGGCAAAGGCGCAATCAAGAGTTTTATATTGGATACAGATGAACACAGATAAACACAGATTTTATATTCGCAGAAGACGTAAAGACAAAAGACCTAATGGGACGCGGATGAACGCGGATCAACACGGATGAAAAATCGACAAAAACGCTTGAAGTAGGTGCCTTGAGGAGCGCTACCATTGAGGCAATAGGCTATACAGGGCATCTTTGAAAGACCGTAGGGGCGATTCAGCCCTCGACCTGAGATTTCGGCGAGCTCAGTCGAGCCGCTCGGGCCGAAGGTGAATCGCCCCTACAGGCTCATTGGAGGATAAGAATGGCGGAGAAAGAGATCGTCATCATCGGTGCCGGGCCCGGCGGATACGTGGCGGCCATCAAGGCCGCCCAGCTGGGGGGAAAGGTTACCCTGATTGAAAAAGATGAGCTGGGCGGGACCTGTTTGAACTGGGGATGCATCCCTACCAAGGTCCTTCTCCGGGGAGTGGAACTCCTGGAAACATTGGAGGGGGCGAAAGAATTCGGGCTTCAGGTTAACGGGGTATCCGTGGATTTGGCCAAGCTGATGGCCCGCAAGGACCGGGCGGTCAAAACCCTGGTGGCGGGGGTTTCCGGCCTGATGAAGAGCAACGGGATTGAGGTGATCAAAGGAAAGGCCGGGCTTCTCTCCCCCCGAAAGATCCAGGTTCTGGATCAACAGAACCAGACCGTGGCCTTTGAGGCCCGCAGAATCATCCTGGATCCCCGGGGCAGACCTTCCCGGGGTCATGGACAGCAACGGGGCTTTACAGCTCACCCGGATTCCGGACTCCATGGTGATCATCGGCGCCGGGCCGATCGGTCTGGAGTTCGGAACCATCTTTGCGGCCCTGAAAACCAAGGTGACCATCGTTGAAATGCTGCCCCAGATCCTCCCCACCGAGGACGCCGAGGTGGCGTCCGCGCTGGAAAGATCCCTCCGACACTTTAAGATCCAGTTCTTCACCGGAGCTCAGGTGAGAGAGATTATCGAGATCGGGCAGGGAAAGAAGAAAGTCCTGGTTCAGCAGGGGGATTCGGAGAAGGACTTCGAAGCGGAGGTCGTTCTTGTAGCCGTGGGGAGAAAACCCAACCTGGAAAATTTGGGCCTTGCGGAAGCGGGGATTCAGGCGGATACGAAGGGAATCGAGGTCAACTCCAGGATGGAGACCAACAGCCCCGGCGTGTACGCCATCGGGGATGCCACCGGGAAATGGCTCCTGGCCCATTTTGCCTCTGCCCAGGGGGAAGTGGCCGCGGAAAATGCCATGGGGCGGGAGGTCGAGCTGGAATCCCGTGCCGTGCCCCGCTGTGTCTATACTCTGCCGGAGGTCGCCTCGGTGGGAATGACCGAGAAGGAAGCGAAAGAAGGGGGATATGATTACCGGGCGGGAAGGTTCCCCTTTTCCGCCAGCGGCAAAGCGACGGTCATCGGAGAACGTAGCGGATTTGTGAAGATCCTTTCGGAAGCCAAGTACGGAGAAGTCCTCGGGGTACAAATTTTTGGCCCCCATGCCACCGACCTTATCGGAGAGGCGGTCCTGGCCATGCAGATGGAGGGTACGGCGCAGGACCTGGCCAAGACCATCCACCCCCATCCGACCCTTACGGAGGCGATGAAAGAAGCCGCGCTCGACGTGGATGGGATGGCCCTGCACATACCTCCCCGGAAAAAGGGGTAGAATTGACATAGGGCAAAGCGCAGAGAGCATAGCGTATCGTCCCAGAACGCACGGATTTCGGAGGGAGTCAACATGGAATTTCCCCATCTCATGCAGCCTTTTCCGATGAAGAACCTGGTCCTGCGGAACCGCATCGTCATGGCCCCCATGCTCTCCCGGCTCTGCGATCCGGACGGAATCGTTTCCCAGAAACTCATCGATTATTACGCCGAACGGGCCAAGGGCGGGGTGGGCCTGATCATCGTGGAATATTGCTACATAGATGAAAAAGAGAGCAAGGCCAACCAGGGCCAGCTGGGGGTTTATTCGGATCAGCTCATAGCGGGGCTTGGAGATCTGGCGGAGGCCATCCAGGAATGGGGGGCCAAAGCGATTCTGCAGATCTGCCATGCCGGGCGCTCCACCTCGTCAAGGTACATGGGACGCCAGCCCATCGCCCCTTCGGCCATGCCCGGATACACCGGGGAGATGGCCCGGGAGATGACCCTGGGGGAAATTGAGGCCGTCATGGAATCCTTCGCCGAGGGGGCGCGGAGGGCTAAGACGGCTGGCTTCGACGGTGTGGAGCTTCACGGAACCCACGGGTACCTGATGGCCCAATTTCTCTCCCCCCACACCAACCGCCGCACGGACATCTACGGAAAGGACCGGGGGCTGTTCGCCCTGCAAACCCTGGAAAGGGTCCGGGCCAGGGTGGGGCCGGATTACCTGGTTGGCTACCGGATGAGCGGGGATGAGTTTATCGAGGGCGGAATCACCCTGGAAGAGGCGCGGGCCTTTGCCCGCAGGCTGGAAGAGAGAGGGATCGACTACCTCCACGTATCCGGCGGGATCATCGAGGTGGGGGAAAACTTCGTCATCCCCATGTATTTCCCCAAGGGATATCTCCTGCATCTGGCCGAAGGAATCAAACAAGCGGTAAAGATACCGATCATTGCCGTGGGAGCCGTCCATGACCCGTATCTGGCCGAAGAGTCTTTAAAGAGGAAGCGGGCCGACCTGATTGCCATGGGGCGGGCGCTGATCGCCGACCCGGAATACCCCCGGAGGATCCAGTCCGGGCGTCCGGAAGAAATCCGCACCTGCCTGCGCTGCAACGAGGGGTGCAGCTCGCGGGTGCGGCAGGGCAAAACCCAGCGGTGCGCGGTGAATGCCGAAGTGGGGCGGGAGAGGACGCTCAGAATCCGATCGGCCTCCAAGCCCAAGCAGGTGGTTGTAATCGGGGGGGGGCCGGCGGGCATGGAAGCCGCGCGTGTCCTGGCCTTGAGAGGGCACAAGGTGACGCTGATCGAGAAGGAGAACGAGCTGGGGGGTCTCCTGCGTTATGCCTCCGTGCCCGACTTCAAGGAAGAACTGCGAAGTTTTCTTGAGTACCTGAAAACGCAGGTGACAAAAACGGGTGTGGAAGTCTTGCGGGAGCGTCGGGCAACCCTGGGTCTGGTGAAGGAGCTCCATCCGGACGCCGTTGTTTTGGCCGCGGGATCGACCATGCCGGTCCCGGAAATCCCGGGAGCCCAGAAACCTTTTGCCGCCAACGCTCTTGATCTGCTCTCGGGAAAATTTCAGCCCGGGGACCGGGTTGTGGTGGCCGGCGGGGCGGCCATGGGATGCGAGATCGCCGTGCATCTGGCGTCTTTGGGTAAGAAAGTGGCGGTGGTAGAAATGTTGGGCGGGCTGGCCCTTGACCTGGAGAACCGCTCCCGCGTCGCCCTCCTCCATTTGTTGAAGGAACGCCGGGTTTCGACCTTCCTCAACTGGAGATTGGAGAGGATCGAAGACGGAAGCGTCTTGCTTTCCGACCGGGACAGGAACCGGCAAGAAGTGGGAACCGATTCGGTGATTCTGGCCCTGGGTCTCAGGCCGAACCAGGACCTGGTGGAGCCCTTAAGAAAGAATTTTGCCGAGGTTCATGCGATCGGCGACTGCCTGGAACCACGGAAGATCTACCAGGCCGTTCACGAGGGAGCCTTTGCCGGAAGAGCCATTTAAACAGCGTAGAGCAGGGAGCCTGGAGCGGGGAGCAATAAGAAGAGAGAGAGAAAGAGAAAGAGAAAGAGAAAGAAAGAATTTTGCTCGTTGCTCCCGGCTTGGGAAAGGAGAAATCATTATGGAGAAAGTTCAGAACGTGACCATCGTGGGGGCGGGGACCATGGGGCATTCGCTGGCCCAGGTGTTTGCCCAGGGGGGATACCATGTCTGGCTGAATGATGTCAAGGAAGAGATTTTGGACCGGGCCAGGAAGCTGATTGCTTCGAACCTGAGCACCCTCTCTGAGCTGGGTATCGTGGAAAAAGCCCAGAGGGAGCCGATTCTCGCCCGAATTCATACCACTCCCCGGCTGGAGGAAGCGGGGAAGAACGCCGATTTTGTCATCGAGGCGATCATCGAGGACCAGCCTGCAAAAAAAGAGATGTTCAGCAAGCTGGACAAGATCTGTCCTCCCGGAGCCATCCTGGCCAGCAACACTTCCTACATGGATATCTTCAAGTTCGTGGAAACGAAGCGGCCGGACAGAGTCCTCATCACCCACTGGTTCGCCCCGCCCCACATTGTCCCCCTGGTGGAAATCGTAAAGGGTCCCCAGACTTCCCAGGAGACGGTGGACGTGGTTAAGGCCCTCATGGTCAAAGTGGGGAAGAAGCCCATCATCATCACCAAGTTCCTGCCCGGGTTCATCGGCAATCGGCTCCAGAGCGCTCTCCAGAATGAAGTGATGCATCTCCTGGACAACGGCTACGCCAGCCCGGAAGATATCGACACGGCGACCAAAGCCAGTTTTGCCCTGCGCATGCCCATCCTCGGCCTGGTGAAACGCATGGATTTCACCGGCCTGGATTTGTGCCAGAAGATCAAGAGCAACATGACCTACAAGGTTCCTCCCCAGAGACCCCGGTCGGAGACGCTGGACAAATTGATATCGCAGGGAAAGCTGGGGGTGAAGACCGGCAGCGGGTATTATGAATACGCCGGCCGGTCTACGGAGGAGATCATGAAGGAACGGGACCTCAAGCTGATCAAGCTGAGAGAGTTCTTGAAGGAGATGGGAGAACTGTGACAATTGTGGAATGCGGATTGCGGAATGCGGAATGAAAGAAAGGGTATCGTGGTTGGCTGGGGCTGGACTATTATCAAGATGTTAATCCGCAATCCGAAATCCGCGATCCGAAATACAGAGGTTTTTTGAGATGCTCGTCGATTCTCACGCCCATCTGGAGATGAAAGACTTCGACCGGGACCGGGACCGGGTGATCGCCCGGGCTTTGGAGGCCGGGGTGGGTTATATCATTACCGTGGGCACGACCGTCCCGGACATCGAAAAAGCCCTGCAGATCGCCGCCCGGCATCCTTCGGTTTATGTCGCTCTGGGCATCCATCCCCATGAGGTCAAAGACATCGGCGGGGGAGACTATGACACCCTCCGCAGGCTGTCCCGGGGAAAAAAGGTCGTGGCTTTCGGGGAGATCGGGCTGGATTTTTTCCGCAACCACTCCCCCCGGGAAGTCCAGTTGACCCGGTTCCGGGAGCTTTTGAGGCTGGGATTGGATCTTTGTCTGCCCATCGTCATTCACGACCGGGATGCCCATGAGGAGACCCTTCGCATCCTGGAGGAGGAGAAAAAAAACGACTGGCGCGGAGTTTTCCACTGCTTCTCCGGAGACCCGGAGATGGCCCAACGGGTGATCCGAATGGGGTTCTCCATATCCATCCCCGGGACCGTGACCTTCAAGAAGTCCAAGGTTCAGCAGGAGGTGGTAAAACGGATTCCCCTGGAAAAGATCCTCCTGGAGACGGATTGCCCCTACCTGGCCCCGGAGCCGTACCGGGGCAAGCGGAATGAGCCGGCTTATATCCTCAGGACTGCGGAGAAGGTAGCGGAGCTGAAAGGCCTGAGCTTCGAGGATGTGGCCCGAATCACTTCCCTGAATGCCAAGGTCCTCTTCGGGGTCGGGGAGGAGATTCCTAAGGGGAAGATCGTTTACCCCATCCGCAGCTCCCTCTACCTGAACCTCACCAACCGCTGTTCCAACCGCTGCACCTTTTGCTGGAAGAACGTCTCTTTTGTGGTCAAAGGTCATGACCTGGAGCTACCCCGGGAGCCCGATGCCGGAGAATTGCTGGAAGCCATCGGAGACCCGAAGCGGTACAGCGAGATCGTCTTCTGCGGTTTCGGGGAGCCGCTGCTGCGGCTGGAGGTTGTCAAAACCGTGGCCGCGGAGTTGAAGAAAAAGGGGGCCAAGGTTCGAATCGACACGGACGGGCAAGCCAACCTGGTTTATGGCCGGAACATCCTGCCCGAGCTGAAAGGGCTGGTCGATGCCGTGTCGGTGAGCCTGAACGCCGAAAACGCGGAGAAATACCATCGCCTCTGCCGGTCTCCCTTCGGGCAAAGGGGGTTTGAGGGGGTCCTGGATTTTCTCCGGGAGGCCAAGAAATACATCCCCGAGGTTACGGCAACCGCATTGACCATGCCGGGAGTGGATCTGGAGGCCTGCCGTCGGCTGGCTGAAGAAGAGCTGGGGGTGAAATTCAGGGCCCGGGCTTACGATGAGGTGGGATAGGGAAAGGTTAAGGTTCAGGTCAAGGGTAAGGGAGAAGATTCAGGGGAAAGGGCAAAAAGGAGAAGAAAGGGAGGGGAAGAAAGGGAGGGGAAGAAATGGTGAACATCCGGGCAATGATCGGGTTAACCATACTTATATTTTTTGGAGGGACCGGGGTTTTGCCGGCCGAAGAAAAGACGGATATTTTTGTGGTGGATCGGTTCTCCAGCGGGGTGGACGAAAAGGGGATCCCGAAGGGCTGGTATCAGGAGAAGGAACTGGGGCCCCAGTCCAAAATAGCCTTGGGAAAGGAGAAGGACCTTCCTTTCGTCCAGCTCCTGAGCGTCAACGACGCTTTCGGGATCAAGAAAGAATTTTCTTTCCATATCCGCAAGCACCCCTATCTCACCTGGAAGTGGAAGGCAAGCCGCCTTCCCAAAGGCGGGGATGTTCGGAAAAGAGAGACCGACGACCAGGCCGGCCAGATCTATGTTCTCTTTCCCCGCTTTCCCGCCATGATCAACACCCGATCCATGGGATATATCTGGGATGCAGCGGCCCCGGCGGGAACGGCCGGGACGAGTACGGCGTACAGCAAGATGAAGTACGTTGTTCTCCAGAGCGGATCGGACGAGCTCGGACAATGGATCCGGGAGACCCGGAACGTCTACGAAGACTACAAGAAGTATTTCCAGGAAAACCCGCCCGAGGTGGGAGGCGTCCTCCTCTACATCAACACCCAGCACACCCAGAGCTCGGCGGAGATCTTTTACGGAGACATATTTTTCTCCACCCGGCCGCCCAAGGATTTGAAATAGCTTGGCGTACTCCGGATCGCCCTTTGTTTCCTCCGCAAACCCCGAAGGTTTGAAGAAATTTGCTTGAGAGAAAGCCTGAAAGTCTAAACCATGTCCTGGGGACGAAAAAATTCGTGGCAAAGGGAGAAATATTCGATACAATAATTTTGGGCCTTAAAGGGGTCATGGACGTCGCTCCAAGAGATTCGGTAAAGGACTCGCACCTCCGGCTCCCTTTCTGGAGCCAATTCCCGGGTCATTTTTATTGCCTTAAAATCCCTAGAGGGAAACCCCGACTCCAAAGGGGGAAAAATCAACCGCAGAGCAGCTAAATTGGAATGATGGAGTATTGAAATATTGGAATGTTGGGTTCTTGTCGTTCATTTTTCTACCCATGATTCCATCATTCCATTATTCCAATATTCCAATGGTTTGCAGATTCCATTCTTCCATATTTTTATTCCTCTGCGGTTGAGTCTTTTATTCCGCTTTTCCGGGAGGGCAGAAAAAAAGCAAAAAGGAGGAGGAGAGATGAAAAAGTACACCTGCAATATCTGTGGCTATGTTTACGACCCGGCCGTGGGGGACCCGGAAAACGGGGTCAAAGCCGGGACCGCTTTTGAAAGCCTGCCCAAAGATTGGGTCTGCCCCGTTTGCGGCGCCTCCAAGGATGATTTTTCTCCGGAAAGTTAATCTCCCGGACACGGGCAGGAGAACCTGATGGCCGAGTCAGGCAGGAAGCCGGGGAAACCCAACCGTCTAATCCGCGAGAAAAGCCCTTATCTCCTGCAGCACGCCGGAAACCCGGTGGACTGGTACCCCTGGGGCGAGGAGGCTTTCCGGAAGGCGAAAGGGGAAGACAAGCCTGTCTTTCTCTCCATCGGATATGCCACCTGCCACTGGTGTCACGTGATGGCCCACGAGTCCTTCGAGGATGAAGAGGTAGCGCTCCTTCTGAACCAGTCCTTTGTGTCCATCAAGGTGGACCGGGAAGAGCGGCCGGACGTGGATCAGATCTACATGTCCGTCTGCCAGGCCCTGACCGGGCAGGGGGGATGGCCGCTTTCCATCTTCATGACCCCCGAGGGAAATCCCTTTTTTGCCGGTACCTACTTCCCCCGCACGGGACGCATGGGTTTGATGGGCTTCACCGACCTTCTGCGGAGGATCAACGCCCTGTGGCGCGGGGATCGCGGGAAAATCCTGGAGAGCGGGGGGGAGATCCGCCAAGCTCTGGGCAGGGAGGTGCAAGGGGTTTCTCCGGGGCCCACCCTGGACCAGGGGGTCCTGAGAAAAGGGTACGCCCAGTTTCATCGAACCTTTGATGAGACCTGGGGCGGTTTCGGAGGGGCTCCCAAATTTCCCACGCCGCACCATTTGACCTTTCTTCTCCGCTGGCACCGCCGCAGCGGGGAGAACGATTCCCGCAGGATGGTGGAAAGGACGCTGGAAGCCATGCGCCGGGGGGGAATTTTCGATCACCTGGGGCTGGGCTTCCACCGCTATTCGGTGGATGAAAAGTGGCTCATCCCCCACTTCGAGAAGATGCTCTACGACCAGGCGCTGCTGGCCATGGCCTACACCGAGGCCGGTCAGGCCCTGGAAAAAGAAGAGTATGGAAGGACAGCCCGGGAGATCTTCACCTACGTTCTGCGGGACATGACCTCGCCCGAGGGTGGGTTTTACTCGGCCGAAGACGCGGACAGCGAGGGCCGGGAAGGGCTTTTCTACGTCTGGAGGCCGGAGGAGATCCAAGCGCATCTGGGCAAGGAGGAAGGAGCCCTCTTCTGCCGGTTCTACGGGGTGAGCCCGGAGGGAAACTTCGAAGACGGGACCAGCGTGCTTCATATCCCGCGCCCGGCGGAAACTTTCGCCGCAGCGGAGAGGATGCACCCCCAGGAGCTGGAAGGGATCCTGCGGCGGGGGAGGGAAAGGCTCTTCCCCATCCGGGAGAAGAGGATCCATCCCCTCAAGGACGACAAGATCCTCACTTCCTGGAACGGCCTGATGATCGCCGCCCTGGCCAAGGGGTTCCAGGCCTTCCAGGACCCGGCTTTATCAGATGCCGCCTGCCGGGCCGCGGATTTCATCCTGGAGCGATTGCGGACCCCCCAGGGCCGTCTCTACCGGAGATACCGGGAGGGGGAAGCGGCCATTGCCGGATTCCTGGAAGACTACGCCTTTCTGGTGTGGGGCTTGATCGAGCTGTATGAGGCCACCTTCCGGGTCCGCTACCTGGAAGAGGCCCTCCGCCTCAACCAGGTGATGATCGAATTCTTCGGGGATGAAGAAAAGGGCGGATTCTATTTTTCGGGCCGGGACAACGAAGCGCTCATCGCCCGATCCAAGGAGCTTTACGACGGCGCCACTCCTTCGGGGAACTCGGTGGCGGCTCTGAACCTCCTGCGGCAGCACCCGTGGCCTTCACCCAGTTTTTAAACTTCCTGGATTTTTATCTCGGTCCGAGCCTGGAGGTTATCCTAGCGGGCGATCCGCGCTGGGATTCGAGCCGGGCCATGACCGCCGCGATCCAGCAGAAGTTTCATCCCAATAAAATCTTCATCTTCCGGGCGGAAGACGACACCGGGAAAAGGCTCGCCGCCCTCTGTCCCTTCGTGGAGGGGATGAAATCCGTCGGCGGAAGGGCCACCGCCTATCTTTGCCAAGGGTATTCCTGTAGGACCCCCTTGACCGACCCGGCCGCCCTCGAGGAAGCGCTGAAGTAGGAGTCATGTTGATGGCAATCATGAAACTGATCCGGAACCGGGATTTTTTATTGTTTATGGCCATCTTGCTGGGCTTGCTGTGGGGGCAGGGGGCAAAGTGGACGGAGAAAACGGTGCTTCCCGTCCTGGGCCTGGTCATGACCCTCGCCACTATGGGCGTTCCGGGCAGCATCTTTCTCTCTCCCGGGAAACTGGTGCGTCCGGCCCTTTGGGGCGTTGCCCTGAATTACGGCATCCTGGGAGGGCTGATTCTGGGGTTGAGCGCCTTGTTGATCACCGACGGGGAATTACGGGACGGGTTCGTGATCATGACTGCCGTGCCCCCGGCGGTGGCGGTCATCCCTTTCAGCGTGGTCCTGAACGGGAACCAGACGCTTTCCCTCATCGGGACGATCGGGGGCTACCTGGTCGCCCTGGGGATCACTCCCCTGATCGCCTACTTCTTTCTCGGGGGGGCGTTCGGCCACCCGGTGAAGATCGTGACCATCATGGTGCAACTCATCCTGGTTCCGCTGGTGCTTTCCCGGGTTCTCCTCTGGACCGGGTGGGCGAAGAAGCTCGAACCCTGGAGAGGGTCCCTCACCAACTGGAGCTTTTTCCTCATCGTCTACACCATCATCGGCCTCAACCATCAGCTTTTCTTGGACCGGCCCGGGGTCCTGATTCTGCCCGCGGCGATCGCCCTGGCGAGCACCTTCCTGCTCGGATGGGTGATCGAGAAGATCGCCCGTTTGAGGGGTGCGGATACTCAAACCATTACCTCCATGGTCCTGCTGGGGACCCAGAAGAACACGGGCCTGGCCGCGGGGCTGGCCCTTTCTCTTTTCAGCGACAAGACGGCCGTGCCGGCGACCATCACCACCATTTTCATGCTGGTCTACATAATCCGGCTGAGTATCGGGCGGCGTAGCTCGCAGCCCGTAGCTCATGGCTCGTAGCTCATAGCTGAAAGCTCACGGCTGAAAGCAGTTTTACGGAGGATGAGATGAAAAAATGGAAGTGCACGATGTGCGGATACCTTCACGAGGGAGACCATCCGCCCGAAGCCTGCCCGGTCTGCGGGGCCCACAAATTCCAGTTTATCCTCTATGAGCCGCTGCCGGAAGCGCTGGAGAGGAGGCTGCGCGAGGCCTTTGCGGGCGAATCCAAGGCCCATGTGCGCAACCTGGCCTTCGCCAAAAAAGCGGAAGAAGACGGCTTTCCCCAGGTGGCCAGCCTCTTTCGGGCGGTGGCCGACGCGGAGAGGGTCCATGCCGATGAATACCTGAAGTACCTGGAAGGAGTCATCGGGGAGACGGAGGATAATTTGAAGGCGGCCTTTGAAAACGAGATGAAAGCGAAGAACGACTACTATCCGGCCTTCATCCAAACTTTACAAGGATGCCCTGGAGGCCCTGCTCCAGGAAGGGGAGATCGAGTATCACGTCTGCCAGGTCTGCGGGTACGTCTTCGAGGGCGGCCTGCCCGAAATGTGTCCCGTCTGCCGGACGAAGAAAGAGAATTTCAAGAAGATTCAGTGAGGGCATAGCCCAAGGCTTTCCCCATCCGGATTTGAATTTCCTCACAACTTCCCTTTTCTGAGAAAGCGGCGGGAAGGAATGGGGTGCGAGGCTCCCTATGGTTTTCGACTGGTTCAAAGATCTCAACCCCATCTTTCAGGCCTTCCTGGCGACCTCTTTCAACTGGTTCCTCACCGCCTGCGGAGCCGCCCTGGTTTTCTTTTTCCGGAGCATCAATCGCAAGGTTCTGGACGGGATGCTGGGGTTTGCCGCCGGGGTTATGATTGCCGCCAGCTTCTTCTCCCTCCTGGCCCCCGCGGTGGAGATGGCCGGAGAGATGAGGATCCCGGTCTGGATGCCCGCGGTGATCGGATTTTTGCTCGGCGGCGCCTTCCTCTGGACGGTGGATAAGATCCTGCCCCATCTGCACCTGGGTTTTCCCATGGAAGAGGCCGAGGGGATCAAGACCGGCTGGCGGCGGAGCATCCTCCTGGTTCTGGCCATCACCCTTCATAACATTCCGGAGGGGTTGGCCGTGGGGGTGGCCTTCGGGGCTCTGTATCACCATTTGCCCGCCGCTTCCCTGGCCGGGGCTATGGCGCTTGCCCTGGGCATCGGGATTCAGAACTTTCCCGAGGGAACGGCGGTCTCGGTTCCCCTGCGAAGAGAAGGCCTGTCCCGCAGTAAGAGCTTCTGGTTCGGCCAGCTGTCCGGGGTGGTCGAGCCCCTCGCTGGCCTCCTGGGGGCGGCGGCGGTCATTTATATCCGGCCGATTTTACCCTACGCCCTGGCCTTTGCCGCCGGGGCCATGATCTTCGTGGTGGTGGAGGAGCTCATCCCCGAGTCGCAGCTGGAGAAGAACACCGACACCGCCACGGTGGGAAGCATGGTGGGATTCGCTCTGATGATGGCCCTGGATGTGGCCTTGGGGTGAAGGCGGGCATTCCCGGTCCGGTCGGATTATGGCCGGCTTTTTACCTCTTCGATTTTTTCTTCCAGCTTTCTTTTGTGGGAATGGGTCTGGGATTCGATCGCCCGGAGGAGATTCTGATACTCCATATCTTTACTCTTCAGAAGTTCTGCCCACTTGGTTTCCAGGAGGGACTGTTCCATGTCCCGGGCAATGGATAAAATATGCAGGCCCTGCAACTTTCCCTCCTTCAGTTTCTGAAGGTTATTCTGGATTCCGGCCAGAGCGACGGCCTCAGCCATCATTCCCATGATTCGCTGTATTTCCTTCGGGTCGCGTTTGAGGGGCATGGGGTTCCGGGCCTCCCTTAATGGGATGAGGGGGAAGGCTTTGCGCTTCCCTCGCCTTCTGCGGATTCAAGGGAATGAAGGTAGTCCCCGAGCTGCTTTTCCAGTTCGGGGGGGAGGTCAAGGAATTTAACCTCCATTCCCCGACGGAGATTCTGACTCTCTTTCCCGTATTTGTTCGAAAAGATGACCTTGCAGGGCAGCTCGAGGGGCTGACTTTCGGCGGGATAAACCTTGAGCAGAAATTGTTCTCCCAGATCTCTCGGGTTCGCCGTGGGGATGAAGATCGCCGCCCGGTTCAAATCAGCGCCTTTCCTCCTCGCGCTGTTTTCGATCTCCACCTGGACCTTTTCGGTCAGCTCCGGGGTATCTTCAAAGGTCACCTCTCCGACCAGCCTGATGGCCCCATTCCCTCCCTCGGCGCCGGTGGGCAGGTGTTTCGCCTCCCGCTTTTCGCCCTTGAAGCCGGAGAGAAACGTGGCAATATGGTTATCGATGCGCCGGCGTTCTTCCCCGGACAGACTCTGCAGCTGGCCCATGAGATCGTCCAGGTGCTGCTCATAGTTCTTCCGCAGACCGGAGGCCTTGCGAACCTCCTCGATGAGGTGCTGGTTCTGCATGGCAATGGAGGCGTGGTTGGAAAAAATGGCCAGTAATTCGAGGTCGCTCTGGGAAAAGGTCCTTTTGCCGTTGATGATCGACAGACTGAGGGTTCCCGCCAGTTTTCCCTGGAGCCCGAAGGGAATGCTCATGAAGGAGGTAATCTTTTGTTCTCTTTCGTCGTATTTAAAAAATTCCGCAAAGTCCGTCGCTTCCCTGAGCAGGACGGGTCTTTTCTCGGCGATCGTTCTCCGGGAGATTTCTTTTTCCTCCAGGAGGCCGACTTTCTCCCCTGCCGGGTCCGGGGAACAGGTGAACTGGGTTTTGAGGCCTCCCTTGGTTTCATCCTGGAGGTATACGGTAGCGCGGCTGGCCCGGAGAGCGCGAGCGGCCTCCCGGCCGATGGTCTCGAAAATGGTGATAATGTGTTTTTGGGCTTTAATGGCCGAACTTACTTGGAGCAGGGCGACATGCTCCAGATCCCGCGGTGTTTTGGACGAGGAGCCGCCCCGGTCTCCCCCGATTTCCTTGTAGTCCTTGCTGAAGATATTCTTAAGGAACATACCTGAGGGTGGTTTCCTGAATTTTTCGAAGGCTTCCAGAGGGAAACAGGCAAAGATTATGCCACTAGGGAGATAAAGGTAATATATTGAATATTATAAGAAAAACCATATTGACAGGATGACAACTGGTTTGATTATCGTCAATATTTTGCCCGGGAGGCCGGCAATAATTGACCCTGGCCGGGCAGGTTTTTCCCCAAGAAGAAGGCCCCCGATAAAAGGGGCCTTTTTTCAGAAAATCTTTCAGAAAATCCAATAAATTTAAATCTATTTATTGGAAACCGAGACGGCGGAGCGCTAGGGGGTCATCGCGCCAGTTCCTCTCCACCTTCACCCATAGCTCCAGGAATACTCTCACTCCCAGGAGAGCTTCCATCTCTTCCCGGGCCAGCCGGCCGATCTCCTTAAGCCTCTTACCTTTTTCCCCGATCAAAATCCCTTTTTGGGTTTCCCGCTCCACCTGGATGGTCGCCCGGATCACCACCAGATTCTTATCCTCCCGTTCCTTGAAATCCTCGATGGCCACGGCGGTGGCGTAGGGAATTTCCTCGCGGGTCAGATGAAAGACCTTCTCCCGTATCAGCTCGGCGGCCAGAAAACGTTCGGGCAGGTCGGTCACCATATCTTCCGGGAAGAGGCGGGGACCTTCGGGAAGGACCTGCAGCAGTTCCCGCAGGAGAATATCCACCCCATCGCCCAACACGGCGGAGATGGGGATGATCTGTTCGAAACGCCCTTTTTGAGAAAAGCGTTCCATGATGGATAGAAGGTTTGCCTTGGGGATCAGGTCTATTTTGTTGATCGCCAGAAAGACGGGTTTCCGCACCTTCTTGAGGTTTTCCAGGATCCAGTCGTTCTCCTCGTGGTCGGGATTGTTGGCCTCGATAAGGAGACAGACCACGTCCACCTCCTGGAAAGTCGCCAGGGCCGTTCGGACCATGGACTGATTCAAAAGGTTCCCGGACCGGTGAATTCCGGGAGTATCCAGGAAAATAATCTGGGCGGCGGGGAGATTCTTGATCCCCAGGATCCGGTTGCGGGTGGTCTGGGGCTTGGGAGAGATGATGGCGATTTTCTGGCCCAGGAGGAAGTTCAGAAGCGTAGACTTCCCCACGTTGGGCCTTCCGATGAGGGAGACGAATCCGGATCGAAATCCCCCGGGCTTTTCCTGCTCAGTCATTTTTTTCCTTCAAGGGGATTTTGAGCTTTTCGAGGGTCCGACGGGCCGCTCGTTGTTCCGCTTCTTTTTTGCTCCTTCCGGCTCCCGCCCCGGCCACCTTCTCCTGAATTTCGACCTGGACCCCGAAGATTTTTTGGTGATCCGGCCCGTACTCCTTGGCCAGGACATACCGAGGAGTTGCCTTGAAGGTATTTTGGGCCAGTTCCTGAAGCTTGGTCTTGTAGTCCTGGTAGAAACCCTCTTTTTCAGCCGCTTCCAGGGTGCGGGAAAAGAGCCGGGCGATCGCCTTGAAGGCCTTTTTATACCCTCCGTCAAGGTAAATAGCGGCCAGCAGGGCTTCGAGGGAAGAGGACAGGATGGAGCTCTTCTCCCTTCCCCGGGTCATCTCTTCCCCCTTGCCCAATAGCAGGTATTCCCCCAGGGAAAGATCCCGGGCGATCTTGGCCAGCCGGTTTTCGTTCACCACGGCGGCCCGGAGCCGGGAGAGGCTCCCCTCGGGGTAGTCCGGGTACCGGGCCATGATCAGGTGGCCGATGACCAGGTCCAGGACCGCGTCGCCCAGAAACTCCATGCGCTCGTTGTCCTCTCCTTGGGCATCCACGTTCTCGTGGACGAAGGATTTGTGCCGCAGACCCTGGTTCAGGAGGTCGAGGGATTTGAAGCGGTACCCGATCTTCTTCTGCAGCTCCTTGAGCGTTTTTTTCCGTTCTTTATCCATAAATGATTTTAACCACAGAGAGCACAGAGTACTCAGAGAAAAAGCATTAAATCAAAATTCAAGTTTTGAGCGAGCATTCTTTATTATGAATAATAATTCTTAACTCTGTGATCTCTGTGTTCTCTGTGGTGAAATGATCTTTCCGTAGGCCCTTCCGTTGCGGACCTCGGTCACCTCGACTTCGACCTCCTGATTGATGCTTTCATCTCCTCCCGGGAGGAGAACGGGGATATAATTGGGGGAAAGCCCTTTTAACAGCCCCGTCTCTCGATCCCTGTTGCTTTCCACCAGGACTTTGACCTTTTGGCCCAGGAAAGACCGGTAAAAGGCTTGCCGCTTTTTTTCTCCCAGCTCCCGCAGCGCCCGGCAGCGGGCCCGGATGACCTGGGACGGCACCTGGTCCGGGAAAACAGCTGCCGGCGTTCCTTTCCTCCGGGAAAAGGGAAACACGTGGAGATAGGCAAGGGGGAGTTTCTCGATCAGGTTCAGGGTATTCTGGAAGGCGGATTCATCCTCGCCGGGGAATCCCCCGATCACATCCGCCCCGATGGAGACTCCCGGGATGGTCCTGGCCAGGCGATTCACCAGGTCCGCGAAAAAGGCCGTTGAGTAATTGCGGTTCATCCGTTTCAGAATCCGGTCGTCCCCGTTTTGCAGGGGGACGTGCAGGTGGGGACAGATCCTGGAGGAACCGGCCAGGTGATCCATCAAGGGAGGGTTGAACTCCCGCGGCTCGATGGAGCTGAGGCGCAGGCGAAACACCGGTCCTTCTTCCTCCAGGGCTTGCAGGAGGGTCAGCAGCGATTGGGGAGGGAGCAGGTCTTCTCCGTAGGTTCCCAGGTGGATTCCTGTAAGGACGACCTCCTGAAAACCCTGATCCGAAAGCTCGCGGGCCCGGGAGAGCACCCTTTCCAGGGGGAGGCTCCGGTTCCTGCCCCGGGCGTAGGGCACGATGCAGTAGGAGCAGAAAGAATTGCAGCCGTCCTGCACTTTGAGGAAAGCCCGCGTTCGATTCGTATATCCCGGGAGAACCCATTCGTCAAAAAGCCTTTCTTTTTCCACCGAAGAGATGAGGACCCGGGGCTTCCAGGGCTTTCCTTCCGAGCCGATGATTTCCGGAATTTTTCTTCTTTCCCCCAGGCCGATGACATAATCCACGCCGGGGACGGACAAGAGGGATTCGGGAGAGACCTGGGCATAACACCCGGTCACGATGACAAGTGCCCCGGGGTTCCGGCCGGCCAGGCGACGGATCATCTGCCGGGACTGGTAGTCCGTCTTCTGGGTGACCGTGCAGGTGTGAATGATGGTCACATCTGCGGCCTGGGAGGAAGGAACGATCTGGTACCCCCGGACCGCGAGCTCGGCGGCCAGGGAAGCCGCATCGCTCTGGTTGGTTTTACATCCCAGCGCAACCATGGCAATCTTCAGAGGGCTCTTTCGATCCATCCTCCACCCAAAACTTCATCCCCCCGGTAGAACACCGCCGCCTGCCCGGGGGTTACGGACTTTTGGGGAACCTCGAATTGCACCTTGACTTTTTTCTCTCCCAGGGGGGAGAGGACCGCCGGAACACCCGGATGGCGGTAGCGGATCTGCACCAGGACTTCTGTGTCGCCTTCCAGCATGGAAGTGGAGATCCAGTTGATATCCGTGGCGATCAGTCCGCCGGCCAGGAGATCGTCTTTATGGCCGGCGATGACCCGGTTTCTTTGACAATCCAGGGATAGGACGTAATAAGGCTGTGGGGCGGCAATCCCCAGCCCCCGGCGCTGCCCGATGGTATAGGAATAAATACCCGGATGATACCCCAGCACTCGTCCCTGGCGGTTCACGATCTCTCCCGGCCGGGAGATTTCTCGCCCTTTTCTCTCCTCCAGAAACCGACGGTAGTCATTGTCCGGGAGAAAACAGACCTCCTGGCTTTCCTTTTTTTTGGCCACCCCCAGCCCCAGTCGGGAGGCAACCGCCCGGATTTCGTTTTTGGATTTATCCCCCAGCGGGAAAAGGACCCTGCCCATCCGCTCCTGGGTCAGGGTGAAGAGAAAATAGGACTGATCCTTGTTCCGGTCCTTTCCCCGGAGGAGAAGGTACCTTTTCTCCCTGGCTGAATTCAAGCGCGGGCCCCATACGATCCGGGCATAATGCCCTGTGGCCAGGGCCCCGGCCCCCAGTTCTCCGGCCTTGTGGAGAAGCAAGCCGAACTTGATCCGGTCGTTGCAGTGGATGCAGGGGTTGGGGGTTCTTCCCTTAAGATACTCCTCGACGAAGTTCCGGATCACTTTTTCTTCAAAGGCCTGTTTCAGGTCGACCCCATAATGGGGAGAACCGCGGCGGGAAGAGGAGCCTTTCCCTTTCCGGGCGGGGTCCCAGAGGTGCATGGTCAGCCCGATCACCTCATGGCCTTCCTCTTTCAGGAGGGCTGCGGTGGTGGAGCTGTCCACCCCCCCGCTCATGGCCACGGCAATTTTTTCTTTTTTATTCAAGGACATTTTTCACCACAGAGGACACAGAGAAAAATACCAAAGAATTGGAATGATGGAATGATGGAATAATGGGTTTAGGCATTTCATTTTTCTTGTCCATCATTCCAATATTCCATTATTCCATTTTTCCAGCTTTTCTCCTCTGCGGGCTCTGCGAGAGATAAGTTATTTGTCACCCTGGTTCTGCAGAGTACCTTAAAATATGAAAGCCCAACCGGCAATAGCTTCCCGTCTTTCCTTCGTTTTTATAATATCTTATTCCTCTGTGTTCTCTGTGATCTCTGTGGTTAATGTATTAGGTCTTTGACTGAGTTGCTTTTTGATAAATTGGAGAAATGGACCGCAGCCTCTCAAGGATCGGGGGCAGGACCTCCAGCACATAATCCACATCCTCACCGGTATTGGTCCATCCCAGGCTGAAACGGATGGCGCTCTGGGCGACGAGGGCCGATTTCCCCATGGCCAGAATGACGTGCGATGCGTCGGGGGAACCGGAGGTGCAAGCGGAGCCCGAGGAGACGGCGATCCCTTCCAGATCCATGTTCAATAATAAAGACTCCCCTTCCACGTAGAGAAAGCTCACGTTCAGCGTGTTGGGCAGCCGCTGGGTCGGGTGGCCGTTTAATTCCACATGGGGGATCTTCCGGAAGATCCCTTCCTGTAGACGGTCTCGCAATCCTTGAAGAACCTCATGCCGCCGGGCAAAATCACGCCGGGCGATTTCACAGGCCTTTCCCAGGCCGATGATATAGGGAATGTTTTCCGTCCCCGCCCGGCGGTGGTGCTCCTGGGCTCCTCCGTGGATGAGGGGAGAGAGCCTGGTCCCTTTGCGGATGAACTGGGCTCCGATTCCCTTGGGAGTGTTCAGCTTGTGGCCGGAGAGGGAGAGGATGTCCACCGGCAGGGTCTTCAAGTCGATGGGAATCTTTCCCACGGCCTGCACCGCGTCGGTATGAAAGAGAACCCCTTTTCCCCGGCAAATCTCCCCGATTTCCTGGACGGGCATGATCGTTCCGGTCTCGTTGTTGGCAAATATGATGGTGACCAGGATGGTATCCGGCCGGATGGAGCGGCGGAGTTCCCCCGGGTCGATCAACCCTTCCCGGTCGACGGAAAGGTAGGTAATCTCATATCCCAATCCCTCCATGAACTGGCAGGTGTGGAGGACCGCATGGTGTTCCACCTTGGAGGTGATGATATGCCGGCCTTTGTCCTGATGGGTGGAGGCGACCCCTTTAATGGCCATGTTGTCGCTCTCCGTGCCGCATCCGGTAAAGATGATCTCTTGGGGATCGGCGTTCATCAGCGCAGAAACCTTTTCCCGGGCTTCGTCCAAATACTTTTTGACCTCCCGCCCCGCCCAGTGAATGCTGGAAGCATTTCCGAATTGGTCCCGGAAAAAAGGCATCATGGCCTCCAGGACCTCGGGATGGACCGGAGTCGTGGCGTTGTGATCCAGGTAAACACGGCGCATGCTGGGGCTCCTCATAAATTTAGGTTTTCTTCCAAAGGTATGTAATTTGTCGAGTGCTCGATAGACATGAGATATCTCGATGGGCCAACCCGCTTCTGAAATCTCCCCCAACCCCCCTTTCGTAAAGGAGGACGGGACGGATTTCTGGATGGAGCGATGTCCCGGGTGTAATTCCTTGTTTACGACAATGCCGTGCTACGCTGAATAAAACGATTGAAATCTCCGGAGGCCGGCAGGAAATATTTTTTAAGGAACAAGAAGTGAAATTGTGGAAAGGGGAATCCACCCCCCTCTTGAAAGACATGCCCGGGGAGGGTGATTCTCCATTCCGCAATTTCAAACTCTTATTTGCCACGGAGAACACCGAGATCAGAGAGAGATTTCGGTTGTGTTCTCGGTGATCTCTGTGGTTAAGCAGTTTTCGGCATTACACCAAACGGGATTCCATGGCCCGCGGAGGGCAGGCCTTGATGCACAGCTCGCATCCGCTGCACTTGGAAGAATCGAAGATCACCTCCATGGTCTTGCGGTTGATATACAGGGAACCGGTGGGGCACACGGCCGTGCAGGCTCCGCAATGGATGCATTTTTGGTCGTCCCGGGCGATATCCTTTTCGATGGGCTCAATGACGATCCCCGTCTGGAGCAGATATTCCATCCCCCGTTTGAAATCCGCCTTGGGGCCGCTAAGCTCCAGGACCATGAAGCTCTCCTGCTTCGGTAGTACGCTGGCCTTGAGGATGTTGAAACTCAGGTTGAAATCCTTCACCAGCCGGTAAACAATCGGCTTGTTCCAATTTTCCTTAGAAAAATGGAGGACAATTTTCTTGGATGTCATGGCTTTTCTCCTGGCGGGTTCCCACTTTCAAATTAGAATAATTAACCATTTTTGTCAACTATTTTGGATATTTAGCTTCCCTCCCTTCTGAAGCTTCCTTTCCCCCCGCACCGTTACTTGGCCGCCGCCACCTCCAGGACGGCATGCCAGATGAACCGCACGAATTCATGGAGCGACTTTTCCAGGATGCGCTCGTCGTCCGAGTGGGCGCCGCCGTTTTCCTCGCTGTCAACAACCGGCCCGATGCCGTAGGCCTGTATGCCCTTGGCACGCAGCGGGCTCATGTCCGTGGCTCCGGTTAGAAGGACGGGGATGGTAATGCTTCCGGGATAGATACGTTTTTGCGCCGCTTCCAGCGCGGCAAACATTTCCGTCTTCAGGCTTGAAGCCGGAGCGGCGGGCCGTCCGGAATTCGTCTTGATTTCGATCTGGGGGTCTCCGATGACCTCCCGCAAGCACTCTACGAATTTGGGCAGGTCCTCATCGGGAAGCGCCCGGATGTCAATCAGCGCTTCCGCCTCCGAGGGAATGACATTCGCGCGGAATCCGGCCTTCAGTACATTGGGGGAGAGGGAAGTCCGGATCATGGAATTGTGCCGCAGCTCATGCTGGGCGAAGTGGCGTTCCACCTTGGCCTGTTCCCCGGGGATAAGGAGCGAGCGAAAGCGGGCCGCCGCTTCGGGCGGGCTGATTCCGGCAAGCCGCTGGAAATAGGTCCTGGTGGTCTCGTCCAGCCGCATGGGCTGTGGCCACGCGGCGATCCGGGAAATGGCGCCGGCCAGGCGTACTACGGCGTTGTCCGGTCTGGGGATCGATCCATGTCCGGCCGTGCCCCGGGCGATCAGCTGTACTTCGATGCGAACCTTCTCACTCGTGGCTACGCTGATGTAATAGATATTGCCGTCTCTCATGAACCCGCTGCCGCCCTCGGCCAGGGCGTATTCGGCGTCGATCTCCTCCCAGTGGTTGGCGATAACATACCTCAACCCTTCTGGGTTGTATCCTTCTTCTCCAGCCTCGGCCAGAAAGATCACATCCCGGTCCAGCTTCACCCTCTGGCGCTTCAGGAGAAGCAGGAGCATCAGGCCGGCCGTCACGTTGTCCTTGTCATCGCCCGTCCCCCGTCCCCAAATGTAGCCGTCTTTGCGGAGCGCGCCGAAAGGATCGACGGACCATTTCTCCCGCTGGACACCCACCACGTCGGTATGCCCCATCACCAGGATGGGCCGTTTGGACCCGTTTCCCCGGATTCGGGCCACCAGGTTCGCCCGCTTGGGGTCCAGGGCCAAGACCCGGGCGGGAATTCCTTCCCGCTCGAGAACCTGTTTCAAATACTCCGCCACCAGCGTTTCATTCCCCGGTGGGCTGCTCGTATCCATCCGAACGATAGTCTGGAAGTGCTCGAGCGTCTCCCTCTCCACCTGATCCCAAGGAACCGGATACCGCAAACCAATTCCAACTTCCGCCGCCACCATTTTGATATTCCTCCATCCGAAGGGCTTGGCCCCGCCTATTATATGTCCGGCGGTAAATTGCCATTTTCCTGGGGTATTGTCAAGGATTTAAGGGGTGAAGGGATTCAATATTTACTTCGGGCAGATCTCGGTAGGAATTCTTTTTTGAGGCATGGGAGGGCTAATATGTCGTATATGATAATTTGGGGTCAGGCTACGGTAATAAGGTATTTCTTCCTCGCTCTCTTCATCAGATTGCTTCTCATATCTTCTATTTTTCCACTTGATTATGGGGGATTTTGCCTTTACAGAGAAGCATCCTTAGGACCTTATGCTGGGAGATCACCTCCAGTGGTCAATAACGCTAGCGTACATCGCATGTGGCGAACATAGCTGGAGGACATTTCCAATTTCCAATCTGCTTGATCTCCATCTGAAGTGTAGTACCGTCAAAGGTCACCTGACCTTCAATGACAACCGAACGACATCGGCTAACATTTCCTGGTTTTTCGCGTCGTGACTCATATATAACATAACAGGCATTGGGATTTCTCTCGATACAATTGATTTTTCGGCCCTTTCTCGGACTTGTTATGAAACGCAGAGTCTTACCGTTAAAGTGATGTTCAAGCGGCACGCCATACGGCTTGTCCCCATCTAACAGGGTTAGAACGCCTACTGGACTGTCCTTTATGAATTTTATTACTTCCAATCGGTCCATCAAGCCAACACCGGGGGAAGCCATAGTACCTCCTTGACATAGTTAGTTACTATTCAAAATTCTAACATATCAAAAGGGGTCAAGTCTGCTCTTAACTCATAGGAACTATCCTGATACAAAAGGAATATGTCTCGGCCTCTTCGGATCGAGTATCCCAATGCTTGGTATCATGTCCTGAACCGGGGAAGTCGGAGGGACTGCATCTTTCGAGAGGATAGGGATTATGAAAACTTCCCTCGGACGGTTCAAGAGGCGAGCGAATCTTGGCACCTCCGGGTTGCGGCCTACTGCCTGATGCCAATCGAGCAAGGGTCGGTCATCTGACTTCAATTATCACTAAGAGTCAAGAGCAGACTTGAACCCTTTTCAGGCAAAAACTGCTTATTTGCTGCCTAGAGAAATTTTTCAGATTTTGATTTGAAGACAGGTGAGCTATAATAAACAACCATGAATACTTTCAAAGCTCCCCAGACTAATCGCAAGATAATTATAATTGCGGTTGCTGTAACCATCATGGTTGGCGCAGGAATTCTGAGTTATCGATCCCGACTTGAGAAAGACGGTAAAGGAATGGCTGAAATAAATGCATTAGAAGAAGTTGAAATAGAAAGCATCAAAAAGATTGCTGAATACATAAAGCCATTTTTGCATAAAGAGGCGATTCTCCGGGGCGTTGAAATGTCCCCAGAAGCTAAATATCAGGGCATTTCAGTGGAGGAAGCCGTACTGTTTGCTATCCAGCATTTGGAAGCCAAAGGTGCAAAAGAAATTGAAATTTGTGAGACTCACTGGATAGTGGCACCATTGGGGGCCTTCTTTATAGATGGCAAGGGAGATTTATATATAGGAGAGAAGCACTACACGACATTCCGTGTTGGCGTGAGAGATGGTTCAGAGGGTCGTGCTGGGAATATGTTTGTTTTTATAGCCAGAGGTAAAGATGATGAAGGTCATGTTATTTGGTATCCTGAGCCAGGACCTGGCTTCAGACCTGCCAAAGGCGAAGCATTCCCTGAGGAACTTTTTGATTATGAATTTTTAGGAGACAGGAAAAATTTTGAAAGTTTAGAGGCAAGGTTCAAGTAATCAGAAGACGATAATGGAGGAAAGGGGGACGTCCATAAAATTATAAATTATTATTGCTACGGTATTACCAGCCCTTTTTCTTTGGCGATTTGCTCCCCCCTCCTTACCGCTATACTCACCGCC
>LJUR01000141.1 GCA_001304105.1 Deltaproteobacteria bacterium SM23_61 | reverse complement strand
AGGGGATGACATACAGCGTGCGCCCCCGCATGCATCCTCGGTAGAAACCCGTCATTTTCGCCTTGAGCTCGCCGGGGTCAATCCAGTTGTTGGTGGGACCGGCTTCCACCCTAGCCGGGGTGCTGATGTACGTGCGGTCCTCGACCCGGGCGACATCGCTCGGATCCGAGCGGAAGAGAAAAGAATGGGGGCGCTTCGGGATCGGAAGGGCGGCACCTCCGGCGACCACCTGGGCCATGAGCCGGTTATACTCCGCCGCCATCCCGTCGCACCAGTACACACTTTCCGGCTGGCACAGTCGGACGCATTCTTGGACCCACCGGTTGAGCCTGACATTGTTGTAAGGTGATTTCATACTCATTCTCGCTGGGATATGGATTCTGTATCTCGAATTTATAATATACCCAAACCTTTCCAAAAAGTCATGCCCTCATGTTGGAATTGTTTTCAATTTCATGGAAAGGCCACTTTGACTGAAGCCTTTAGGATATCTATAATAGAGACATTCAGAAAAAAGGCGGAAAAATCTTCTGCATGAACAAGAAGGTTATCATCGATTGCGACGTGGGGGTGGATGATGCCCTGGCCCTTTTCCTGGCGTTCTCCTCTCCCGAGCTGGAAGTCCTGGGAGTCACGGGGGTGAACGGGAATGTCTCCCTACCCAAGGTGATGAAGAACATAGAGAAGGTCCTAACCCTGATCCGGCCCTCCAACCGGCCTTGGGTGGCCCGGGGGGCCGACCGGCCCTTGCAGGGAGATCCGGCCCATGCCGAATCGCTCCACGGCGAGGACGGGCTGGGCGGGGTTCAGATTCCACCCGAAGAAGCGGCCAGATGGGGGCAGGTTTTTCTGGGTCCGGCGGAAGATCTCATCATTGAAATGGCCCGCCGGTATCCTGCGCAAATCACCCTGATCGCCATCGGTCCCCTGACGAACCTGGCCCTCGCCCTGCAAAAAGACCCAGAGGCGATGCGTCAATGGAACCATGTCGTGGTCATGGGAGGAGCGGTTCGCACGAGCGGGAATATCACACCTCATGCCGAGTTCAACTTCTACGTCGATCCTTCGGCCGCCAAGCAAGTGTTGGAGTCCACTTTGCCCATCATCCTGGTTCCCCTCGATGCGACCCACCAGGTCCCCCTGACCCCCGAGGTCATGGAAGAAAGAGTCAGACCTCTGGGAAATGCTTTTGCTCAATTCGTGGTTCAAACCACGGGTTACGAATCCCGAGGGGGCCATTTCCGGGGTGGAAGAAAAGCATTTTATCTTCACGACCCCCTGGCCGTGGGAGCAGTGATCGATCCCGCGTTGGTGAGGAAAGAAAAACTCTCGCTCTCCGTTGAAGTGAAAGAGGGGGAGTTTTACGGGAAAAGCTACGAAGTCCCCGGAGGAGAAGAGAACACAGAGGTTTGCCTGGGAGTGGACCGGGAAAAATTCCTGAATTTGTTCTTGGACCGGCTAGGGTCGTGTCCCTTAAAATAATATCCACAAATATTTAATTGGAGCCGAGGGTTGGACGGATGCGCGCCGCCAAAATCCGGCGGGGGAAACCCATCTTCGACCGTATCCCTGGGGTTCCGCAAAGGAACGCGGACCCAAAGGCTACGCCTCCGTAAGAACCGTAGGGGCGATTCATGAATCGCCCCTACATTGGCAGCATCCACCGTAAAATCCCCGTGGGCTCAGGAAAAATCAGCGCCTATTTTGGCAAGCGCAGCGGTCCGACTCTCGGCTCCTGGCACCAAGGATCGGATTCAGTAGGCTATTTCTGGGGCATAACAGAAGGCTGAAACAATGAAGCGTCGAATCCTGGTCATGGGAAGTTCCAACATCGACTTCATCCTCCGGGTCCCCCGTTTCCCGAACCCCGGGGAGACCCTCACCGGAGAAAACCTGGTGACTGCCTTCGGCGGGAAAGGAGCCAACCAGGCCGTCGCCGCCAGAAGGCTGGGGGGAAAAGTCCTGTTTCTCACCAAACTGGGGAATGACTCCTTCGGCGAATCGTACCGGAAATACCTAACCGATCATGGTCTGCCTTCCCGTTTTCTCCTTCAAGACAAGAAACTCCCCACGGGAGTCGCGGTCATTGAGTTGATCCCCAACGGAGAAAACCGGATCATTGTCTGCCCGGGAGCCAACGGCTCCCTTTCGGAAAAAGACCTGCAAAAGCATCATGTTGCTTGGAGCGGAGTCGGTGTCTTTGTCGTTCAGTTGGAAATCCCCTTGTATACCGTGAAGAAAGGCCTCCTGCTGGCCAGGAAGAATGGCTCTATCTCGATCCTCAATCCGGCCCCGGCCATCCCTCTTCCCGCGAAAGTTCTTTCTCTGGTTGACTTTTTGGTCCCCAATGAATGGGAGGCCCAGTCCCTCAGCGGGATCGAAATGAAAGGCGAGAAAGACCTGCCCCGAATCGGTCAAAAGCTCCTGGACAGGGGCGTCAAGAATGTGGTGATCACCCTGGGGGCTCACGGGTTGTTTTTCAAAAATCGGGATGAAGAAATTCGGATGGATGCCTTCGGGGTGAAGGCCGTGGATACCACCTCGGCAGGAGACGCTTTTATGGGGGCTCTGGCCTGCGGCCTTGCCGCCGAAAAGCCCATTCGGGAGGCGTTAAAGATAGCCAGTGCCGCAGGGGCACTGGCCGCGACCAGGCTGGGGGCTCAGCCTTCTCTTCCCAACCGACGGGATTTAGAGAGATTTTTGGGAAAACACCCCTAAATCGTTCGATCGATCACGGTGCCCAGGGTGCCCGATAGTTCCTCCGTGACCTCCTCAACTTTTTGAAGGGCCTCCCGGGCGGCATCGTTGTTTTTCAGGGCAGCGACCGTATCAGTGAGCATCTGGACGATCAGCTTCTGTTCTTCCATGGATTTGGAAAGTATGGAAACGCCGGCATCGATTGATGGCATGAAGTTCTTCCCTCCGGGGCAACGATTTTCAGCGCAACCAATCTTTCATCGGCCAAACTTCCCCGAAACTTAACGTCCGTTGCCGCGGCACTGCTTTTTATTCAAATTTACATTTGAACCAACGTTATCCCCCTTATCCCGTGGCTTATTGACCAATGATCAATGATCATTGGTCATTGATCATTGATCAATGCCCTGCACCCCGCGCCTGGCACCCTGCACCCTTTTCTCATTCCACTGGTGGTCTCTTATCTTTCCAGGGCGTTATTGCTTCGTAGGCGGCGGCGGCTTTCAGCACGGTGGTCTCGGCCAGCCTCCGGCCCACGATCTGCAGGCCCACGGGCAGGCCTTCGGAGGTAAAGCCGCAGGGGATGGAGATCGCCGGAAGTCCAGTCATGGTAATGGCATAGGTCAGGTACAGCCATTCTTGATAGTTTTTCATGGGCTGGCCGTTGATCTCTTTGGGATAGATCATTTCCTGGGGGAAAGGGGGAAGGGCCACGGTGGGAGTCAAAAGAAGGTCATACTTTCCAAAGAAATCCCGGACCCGGTGATAAAGAGCGGTCCTCCCCTTTTCCGCTTCCCCGATCTCCCTGGCGGTCAGGGGAAAACCCTGCTCGATGTTCCAGGCCAGGTTGGGGTTCAACTGGTCGCGCCATTTTTCCAGCTTCTCCCCGTGCAGGGCCACCATGCGGGCCGCGCGGGTTACATGGATGATCTGCTGCACTCCGGTAAAGTCCAGCTCCGCCGGTTCCACCTCGCACCCCAGCTCGGCGAACTTTCGGGCAGCGGCAGCCACCAGTTTGTGAACTTCCTGATCCACCGGGGAGACTTTGAGGTCGGGACTCCAGGCCACTTTAAGCCCTTTGATTCTCGGCCTTTTGACCGCGGAAAGGAATTTTTCCGTCTCCACCGGGAAGGAGATGGGAGAGCAGTCGTCCTGCCCGGCGATCACCGACAGCATGAGCGCCGTGTCCCCCACTGTCCTGGCCATAGGGCCTTCCACAGCCAAGGTATCCCACCCCAAGTAACTCGGGTAAATCGGGACCAGCCCGGCAGAAGTGCGAAAACCGACCACCCCGCAGAAAGAAGCGGGGATCCGGAGGGACCCCCCCAGGTCGCTGCCGGTGGCCAGGGGGCCGAGTCCGCAGGCCAGGGCTACGGCCGCTCCCCCGCTGGAGCCTCCGCAGGTATAGCCCGCTTTCCAGGGGTTCCAGGTGGGACCGAAAACTTGATTGTAGGTATTGGCCCCGGCGCCGAACTCGGGGGTATTGGTTTTCCCCATCACGATGGCTCCCGCCGACTTGAGCCGCTGGACGACGAGGGCATCCTCTTCGGGGACGAAATTTTCAAAAATTTTGGACCCCCAGGTCGTCCGGATTCCCGCGGTCGGGGTCAGGTCTTTGATGGAGACCCCTCGGCTTTTCGGGCCGCCTCGCGGGCCATCTCGGGAACCACAGTACAATACGCGTTGACTTGAGGGTTGATTTTCTCGATCCGGGCCAGGAAGGCATCGACGATTTCCACCGGGGATAACTTCTTCTTCTTCACCGCCGAAATCATCCCGGTAGCCGGCAAAAAACATAGATCCGCGTCAGTCAAGGTTTTCTCCTTTCATCAAGGCGAATCATTTAGGGAGATAAGGATCAGGCCGGAGAAAAGGGATCAAACATAGCGGACCAGCCGAACGGCCTTGGAAAGGGCGAACACCCGGGTATTGTTGCTGTTCGGGTCCGCCGGAAAAAGAAAAAAACCGGGACGCTTCGGGTCATAGCCCAGGGTTGACCCCACCATGACTTCTCCGTCGGTGAAAGTCACCTCCACAATCCGGCCGGAGGGACGTTCTCCCGGGGAATACATTTTTTTATCGTCGTAGTCCGGCCTCCCGGCAAAATCGCGCACGAAAAAAACGGCTTTTAAATCGCGGAGAAGAATTTCCTTGTTCTCCATAGGGTTGGCGGCCTCGGTGGGAAAGATATGAAAAGCGGGTTTGTTGGGAGCAAAATCCTGGGTAAAGCCCTTGACCATTCGGCCATCCAGGTACCGGGCAACAATCTTCACCTTTTCCATATGGTTGACCTGCCCTTTCTCGGTTTTCCCGCATTTCCCACGCGGATTTCTGCCCCTGGAATCAACCCTACATGCATTTTATAGACTTTTTTCAGGACAGTCAATGAATTTCCCCGGCCCCGGGGGCTCCCCTTCCTCCCCCCGCGTGGCAAAAAAACATGAAACCATTACACTTTTGATCCAAAAGGGACGATTATATATAATAAGGAGAGACCGATGAAAAGATTGTTTGGTTTTTTCCCCTTTTTTTTCTGGGCCTTGATCCTGCTTCTTTCCCCCGCTCCCTGCCCGGCGGGGGATTCAAAGGCGGGCACCTCCGACACCCTCAAAGGGAAAGCCAAAGAGGAAATGGAGGCGGTGAAGAAAGACACCCAGAAGATCGGCCAGGATTTCAAGCAATCGGCCAAGGAACTTCCTGCCCAGGCAGGCAAGGAATTCAAGAAGACGGGAAGCGCGCTGAAGGAAGCAGGAAAAGAATTAAAGGAAAACATCAAAGAAACCTTCGAGGACATCAAGAAGACGTTCAAGAAATAACCGGCCCCAAACACCGTCCCGAGTTCTTAACCCGGCACCCCAAAACGTCGCCTCCTGCCCGCATCCGTAGGGGCGATTCATGAATCGCCCCTACACCGGGCTGCGGATATAAGTTTTTCGTTTTCAGCCGACGGTTGGTATCCGCCGGGCGCTAAGCGCCTTATCCCCTGGCCAACTTGGAAGCGATGGTGGCCACGTGTTTCCCCTGGAAGCGAGCGGCCGCCAGCTCATTCTCGCTGGGCATTCGCTCCCCCTGCCCCCCCGCGATGGTGGATGCCCCATAGGGAGAGCCCCCGGTGATTTCATCCATCCGCATCTGCCCCTGGAAGCTGTAGGGTAAGCCGACCACGATCATGCCCTGATGGAGAAGGGTGAGATGGAAGCTCAGGATGGTCGTTTCCTGACCCCCGTGCTGGGTGTTGGAACTGGTGAAAACACTCCCCACCTTGCCGACCAGGGACCCTTTCGCCCACAGCCCGCCCGTGGCATCGAGGAACTGGCGCATCTGCCCGCACATGTTGCCGAACCGGGTGGGGGTCCCGAAGATAATGGCATCCGCGGAAGCCAGTTCCTCAACCGTGGCAACAGGAATTTTGGCAAAGGCTTTCTGCGGTTCGAGGGCCCCCATCTTCTTCAGGACTTCTTCGGGAAGCGTCTCCGGCACCCGGCGAAGAATCCCTTCGGCCCCCGGCACCTGTTTCACCCCTTCCGCAATGGCCCCGGCCATCCGGTAAACATGGCCGTACATGGAGTAGAAAACGACCAAAACTTTCATCTTTGCCCCTCCCTTTTTATTTCATGCAAATCATCTCTTATTTTTGGCTCTTCTCCCAATCGAGTGGGTGGAAGCGGAAAGCCGAATCCCCGCTCCGATCCGCACAGCCAAAACATTTTCCGACCCGAACAGATGAAAGAACGACTGACTCATTATGTCCCGCCAGGAGGGAGGATGCGCCGCCTGGGCCTCTCCCGAATCCCTATAAGTTCAAACAAATTTCCACGGCCATGCGGGACGCCTTCCTGGAAGCCAACCAGAAGAGCGGGTTCAAAAACCCCGTTTTCCACTCGAGGGAAGCCAGTTCATCGGAGACCACCAGTAAGCCTCCCAGTTGGATGCCCCGATAGGCGGCAACGGTGAAAAGGGCGGACATCTCCATTTCCACGGCCAGGAGGCCCATGGCCGAGTATTTTTTGGTCTTCCCCCTCGTCTCCCGAAAAAGGGCATCTGTGGTCCAAACCCTGCCTGCTACGGTCTTGAATTTTTTCTCCCGGCTCGTGGCCAGACAAAGCTGGGCGATTTTTATATCCGCTTCGGCCCTCCTCCCTGGGGGCAGCGGGTAATGTGCCGAAGTTCCCTCCTCGCTCAAGGCTTCCGTTGGAATCACCAGATTTCCCGTTCCCAGGTCCGGCTGCAGGGATCCGCAACACCCAAAGGTCAAAATTTTTCTGGCCCCCATGGCGATCAATCGTTCAAGCATCAGGGCCGCCTGGGGCGATCCCAAAGGAGTTCCGAAAATCGAAACCTTTCGCCCGTCCATGTCGGCCGAGCAGCAGGCCATGGAAGGAAACCGGAGCCGCTTGAGGGCGGACTTCTTGATTTTTAATTCCTTCCTGAGGAATTCGAAGTAGGGTTCAAAGAGATTGAGGATGATGGGGTGATCGATATCCGGGTCCCCGGGGATCCGTCGCGGTTCAATCAGGACGCCGTCTTCGTCCATGCGTTCTCCTGAAACAAAGCATAGAGCATAGCGCAGAGAGCATAGCGTAAACGACCTCTCTTTCCTGCTCCCGTTTTTCGCTATGCGCTATGCGCTTGGCGCTTAGCGTCTTTTTTAAGGTGCCACCTGGGCCCATCGGTGGTGTCTTCCACGATGATTCCTTCTTGCATTAGCTTATCCCGGATCAGGTCCGCCAGCTCCCACAGCCTGGCGGAGCGGAGTTTCTCCCTGACTTCCATAAGAATGGCCATCGGCGGGGCGAGGACGGAAGGAATATCCTTGGGCAGCTCATCGAAGCGCAGGCCCAGCTGAACAATCATCCCCCGCAGGCTCTCCCGGGCCTGGGAGATCTGCTCCTCATCCTCAAAGTCCCGGCACGACTCCCAGATCAATTTATCCAGGGTCAGCAGGGTATTAATCAGTGAGTCCGCGCGGTTTTCCTGAAGATCTCGCCCGAACGAATCCCGGAGGGATTCTACCCGCTCCGGGAAAGCCTGGGTTACCGGCCCAGTCGTTTGGATCTTCAGGGAAGCAGGGGGTTCTTCTTGAATGGAGGGCCATGCCATCCTCTTCAACTCTGCCAAGGAGACAGCCTTGCCATCCGGTAAGAATGTCTGCTCTGCCCCCCGGCGCAAACTGACTCCCCCCACCCCCCGAATCAAAACCCGCCCTGTTGAAAAGTCGACAATACAGGCCGTATGCTCATCGATCCCCAGGATCGGGGTTCCGGAAGGGAGCATACTTTCCAGTCGGACCAGGCGCGGTTCTCCCATGTAACAGAAGCGGGTGTCGTGCGTTCCCCCTTCGGCGTTGTTCCAGTGGGGAATGACCACCAGGGGAAGGCCGAATCGGCCGAGCAAATCCAGTCCTTCCACCCAATGGACGTCTTCCCCCACTTTGTAGATTTCGTAAACGGGGAGGGTAAAGACTCCCAGGGTCAGGGCCGCAGCGCTGGCGGCGACAAAAACGGCTCCCTCCTGGATTCTTTCCTGGATAATTTGGGGGATGGGAGTTCCCGCCCAGTTTTTCAGGGCGTACGTGGGGCTGCCCGGCCCGACGAAAAGATAATCCGCCCCCCGAAGGGTATGGTAGGCTCTCTCGGCCTCGTAGGCGGATATTTCCTTCGCTGCTTTGAAAGAAACGCGCAGCAGAGGCTGATTCAGGCGCTTCTGGAAATACTCCTGGGCCTTTTCGAAAAGGTCATCGGCATTCATCTGGAAGCCGGCGGGGGTATCTATGAAAACGGCTCGGACGGGAGACTTCAGCCGCTCCAGAAGGTACCGGTGAACACGGACCATGGAATCCGTGGTTTCTCCCGAACCCATGATGGCGATGGTACCGTGGGAAATCTCCATGACCTCGACCTCTAGGGTCTAATGTATCGGCCACGATGGGGAAAAGCAAGGAGGAATTCGGGGGAAAGCGGGTTTTGATTCCCGGCAGGGTTAACGTCCAAAAAGGATCGCCAGACCGATGGGGATTCCCACTCCGAGCGCGATCCAGATTAAGGGATGAAGACGGGAGGAAAATCCCTTCGGGGCGGCAGGGGTTTTGTAGAGTTCTCTGAACACCTCGCTTTTGGCTTTATCATCCATTAGATGCAAGTTCGGAAGAACCATTTCTTCCAGGAATTTCTTCCGGTTCGGGTCCTTGGCTTTTTCAGCCAAGGTCGAAAATGCATAATTCTGCTTCGTCACCGTTATCCGGCTATCTTTGGGCGGGTTCTTTTCGATTTCTGCAACGATGGCCCGGTACTGCGCCGGCACCTCATCGATCTTCCCGTATTCCACTCCATTCACTCGATAGGTCGTCTTTTCAAACCGGGAAGAAAGGGATTTGGCCATGAGGGGTCTCTCCTTTCAGATGAAAATGGATCACCCGCCGGGTTGGGAACCTGTTTTTTGAGCCTCCCGGTTCCGGGGGCTCTTCACCGCGTGCGGCCATAATATATTTATCGGCCAAATGAATAAAGAATTGAAAGGTCTCCTGGAGCCGGTCTGGCCCGGCGGCAATTGAAATATGGAAAAAATTCTATACAGGCCCTTACACGATTGGGGATTTTATTATGTTGCATTTTAAAATTCTCAATGATATTTAAGAGATATTAAATCGTCGGCCTGGCCTTGAAGCGGCACGCTTTTCGCTAAGAAATTCTAGCAGAAGTAGAGTAATGCCGATCGAATCGGGGCAAATTTCCTGCCTTTCCACACATCCAAAGCCTCCCCCCACTTTCGGGCAAGGACAGGGGGAAAAGATGGTAGCCAAGGAAATTCTACTGGTACACAAAAACGAGGGGCACCGCCAGCTGGAGCAGAAAATCAACGGATCCCTGTGGCAGGGGGGAGAGAAGATTTTTTCTTCCGAAGCCGAAGCCTGCCAGAAAGGCTGGAAGGTGGATGTCGTCAAGGTCATCCTGTTGACAGCCCACCCGCGGGAGAATCCAGAGGCCATGGGGTCTCACGAGCGGGTCGGGAGATGATAAGGAAGGCTTCCGTCGCCAAAGGGGAAATCGTTCCATGGCACAGATGAAAGAAAAAATCCTACCGGGCCCGGAGAAAAAGCTGGGCCAGATCCTGGTGGAGAGGAATATCATCTCCCCCCTCCGTCTTCAGGCGGCCCTGGACCGGCAAAAAAAGCAGCCCGGCAGATACAAGTATCTCGGAGAAATCCTGCTCGAAATGGGAATCCCCCAGGGGAAGATCAATGAAGCCCTGGATGCTCACGGGAAAAGAAAGCCCCTCGGGGAAATCCTGGTGGATCTGGGCATCCTGACGCCCGACCAGTTACGGAAAGCCCTGGAAAAACAGGGTCAGCTGGCCAAGATGGGCATCCGCCGCCCCCTGGGGAAATTGCTTCTCGAAATGGGGTATATCCGGCATGAAACCCTCCGGGAAGCTTTTTCCAAACATTTCAACATGCCCATGATTTCTTTGAAGACCTTTCTCCCCTCCACTTCCCTCCAAAAAGCCGTGGGCGAAGCCTATGCTCTGAAGCACAGGATCTTGGTCCTGGAGAACGATTCGACCAAAGTTAGATTCGCCGTGGCCGAACCCAACCCCTTTATCATGGAGGAACTGAAAAAGGCCTTCCCTCCGGGGAAGAGAGTGGAATTTTATCTGGCCAGCCCCGCAGAAATAGATTTCTGCCTGAAACAAAAATTCGATCCTTTTTCCTTTTCCTATTACCGGTGAAAGACGATAACCGCCTGCCGGCTGACCGGGGGGCGTGAAAAGAGGATAATGAATCAAAGAGGCTTCATCCGTCTCCGCCGCTGAAAGGCGGGTGGAGCGTTTCCTGGAGGACCGGGAGCAAGGACGGGGCGCCCAAAACCGTAAGGCCACCTCCTCCTTACTTGGACCACAGGGCGGTCACGGGCGCCGGAATGACCCCGATATCTCCCTGCCCGTCGGGGCGACCCTGGAATGATATGAAGGTCGCTTCATCGCCCCCCTTCTTCGGTGCGCCCCGTCCTTGCTCCCGGCCCCCGATTCATCGGAAACCAAATCCGAATCCCTCCATCCTTCACCCGATTCCAATCAATGAATTCCCTTCACCGTCCCTTTACCGCTTCATAAACCTCACGGGAAATGTCAACCGGGATATGCCCGTGTTCGTAATCGCCCCGGTAATTATAATAATTGAACGGTGGACCCTCAGCGATCGTTTTCCCGCCGCTGCTCAGCCCCCAATGATCGCTCTGGTAGATCTTTCCCCCCTCCAAAGTGGTCACCCATTCCTGCACCCCCCGCATGTAGGTTGAAAACTTGTAGCTTATAAAATCACTGCTTTTCATCCGATTCTGATGGGCCGCGAGGCTGCTCTGGCGCATCTCTTCGGCATAACGGGACATCATAGAAGAAGTCTGCTTCATCAACCTCCTTACGTTCTCCATTCCCTGGCGGACATAATCCGCGGCCCACCTTTCGTTAATCCCGAAACTTTCCGCGATCTTCAGGAGCGAGGGGAGATACCGGGCGAACTGGGGTTCAGGCGCCCAAAATCCCGTGGGCATAATAGACCATTGTCCCGTCGACATGGGGTGAAAGCCCAAGATATCGAAATAGCCGATACACGATACGCCGTTCTTGCTTCTGTAGGAGATCAGGCAGATTTCCGCATCGGCTTTGCGGTTTATAGCCGCGGTGGCTTGCGCGGCCCACGAAGGATTGGCGTGACGCTCCAAGATCCGGTGGTGGCTCGAACCGAGATGCCTCGAGGCCACGATGAGGGCCTCCGTCGGCGGCATATAGTTGTACCGCAGGTTTCCAGGGATGCTGGAACTGCTGAAGTAAGGAATCTGGGATCGGCCGACAAATTCGATCGCCGTGAAAAGATAGCCCATATCGCCATCGGGCGAGGCGCAGAGGGCGGCGCCCTTGCCGGCCGTGAGGTTCCATCCCTGGGGAACCAGGAGCCAACAGGTCCCATCCGGGGCCGAGCGTTTGAGAATGGTGATGTTGGCAATCACGGTTAAAAGGGTGGGCACCATTTCCTGGAAATGTTTTGCCGGCGCCTCGTAGCCGAATACCGCCGCGGTGGGGTGTTTGACATGGAAAGTGTATTTTCCTTGGATCAGAATTTTTTTCGGACCGCTGCGCTGAAATTTCACCATGGTGCGCAGGCGATCGCGGCTGCTCTTGGCCTCGAGGATTTTCAGGCCCGGCATTTGCTTCTGGACGTTCTTCAAAGTCGCCCCGGCAAAGGTCACGGAATTGTGTTGGGGGTTGATTTGTTCCAGAAAGATCATATTCACACAGGCAAGGTCCTTGGGGTCGGTAATAAAAACCATCCTGCCGTTGGGGTATCTCTGGGTGCCAACCTTCCATCCTTTCGGCTTATAAAGCCCGAAGGTTCCGTCCTCGGTCACATGATATTCATATTTTGAAAAGTCGTGCTTTGTTTGAGCAGGTAGAGCTTGGGGACTGAATCCCAAGATCAAGAAGGCAGCAAGAAATACGGAAACCCTGAAAGCCATATGGGACCCCCTTTTTCATTCAGCGGTTGTGCGAGGCGAATTAAAAAAATCCCAGCTGCTTTGCTTGGGAACGTTTCAACCCAAAAGAAGAGGGATGGATGAATTCAAAGAAAAGGCTCTCCCTTTTTCCATGGATCTCCCCCAAAAAACGTAATCATTTGTCATTTTGGGTATCATAATGATTTCCGGACCGCAGGGCAATTCTTTTTCATCGGGGGGAAATCAGGTACTGAAACCCCTTCTCGAATAAACAAGGCTGCCTTCACTTTCATCTTTTGCCCCTTCCCTGGAATTGTGATATCTTTTTATGAAGAGGTTTTGGCCGGGGGCTGATTCTCGAGCCGATTTTCGGGACCTGGGTTCGCGGGAAGAATAAGCCCTCCGGTATGAATCTCCCCCGGCTCAGACAGAAGGAACCGGAAGACTCTCCTTGAGTAGGAGGCCATATGCCTTTGATCTCCGGCCAGCAGGCTTTCTTGGAGATCCTGAAGCAGGAAGGGGTCCAATACATCTTCGGCAATCCCGGCAGCACGGAGCTGTCCCTCATGGATGCTCTGGCGGCCCAGGTGGACATCGGCTTTTTTCTCGCCCTTCACGAGGGAGTGGCCGTATCCATGGCCGACGCCTATTCCGTGGCCTCGGGGAGGCCGGCGGTGGTCAATGTCCATGTCAGCCCGGGACTGGGAAACTGCATGGGAATGCTGTACAACGCGGCCAAATCCGGCGCTCCCATCATGCTGACCGCCGGTCAGCATGACCAGAGTTTCCTTCTTTCGGAGCCCATCCTCTGGTCTGACCTGGCGCAGGTGGCCCGGCCCTACGTCAAGTGGTCCCATGAAATACGCCGGCTGGAGGACCTGCCCCGGGCGGTCCATCGCGCGGTGAAAGTGGCCACAGCCCCGCCCACCGGGCCGGTATTTCTTTCTCTTCCCATGGATGTCCTGAAAGCCGAAGGGGAGATCGAACTGGGGTCTCCCACCCGCGTCGATCCGCGCCTCCGGCCCTCCCGGGAAGCGGTGGAAACAGCCGCGGAAATGCTGCGGGAAGCCAAGAACCCGCTGATCATCGCCGGGGATGCCGTGGCCAGGGGGAATGCCCAGGTGGAACTGGCCCGGGTGGCCGAACTCCTGGGAGCCCCCGTCTACCAGCAGACGGTCTCCGGAACCTGCAACTTTCCCTCCTCCCACCCCCTCTCCTTGGGGCCCCTTCCCCGGGTCCAAAAGATCACCCGGGACACCCTGCTGGAAGCGGACGTTCTCTTCTCCTTGGGGGCAGACCTCATGACCATGTCTCTTCCTTCCGAAGTGGAGCCCGTCCCTGCCGGCCTGTCGATCATTCATCTCCACCCGGACCCTTGGGAGATCGGGAAGAACTACGCCGCCCGGATCGGCATCCTCGGCGACCCCAGGGAGACCCTGCGGGAGCTGGAAAAGGCGCTGAAAGAACGGTTCCCCCATGAAAAGCAAAAAGAAGCCAGACTCCGCGCGGAACGGGTAAGCCAGCTGAAGGAAAAGAGGGCCTCGGAGCTCCGAGAGCGGGCCCATCAGGAAAGGGACCTCATTCCCATCCGACCCCTGGCCCTCATGGAGGCGGTGGCCGACAGCCTTCCGGCGAATGCCGTGGTCGTCGATGAAACCATCTCTTCGGGAAGGGGTTTGACCACCTTTCTGCGCAGCGAAGACCCCCAGAGTTTTTACGGGATGCGGGGCGGAGGGATCGGCTGGGGGATCCCCGCCGCCCTGGGCGTCAAAGTGGCCCTGCCGGAACGACCGGTGGTCGGTCTCATCGGGGATGGGAGCGCCATGTATTCCTTCCAGGGCCTCTGGACGGCCGCCCATTACGGGCTGGCCGTGGTATTCCTGATCTGCAACAACCGCGGGTACCGGATCCTCAAGGAGCGGACCCACGCCCTGGACGGGTTCTCGGCCAAGTCGGGCAGCTATATCGGCATGGACCTCGACCAGCCCCAAATCGATTTCATCAGCCTCTCTCGGGCCCTGGGGGTCCCTGCGGAGAGGTGCGACAAGTTGGGAGAAGTGAAGCATCTCCTCCACCACGCCCTGGCCCTGGGCGGGCCCTTTCTGATCGACGTTCAGGTGGATGAAACCTTCAAGGAGTGAGTCTTTGGCTGCCCAACGGAAAGGGGACAGAAAATGATCGACACCCACACCCACATTTTCCCGGACAAGATCGCTCCCAAGATCGTGGAAAATATGCGCGCCGATTCGGGGAATCAGATCCCCCTGTCAGGGGATTTCACCCTGAAGGATTTGAAAACTTACATGGCCCGCTGCGGGGTTGAAGCGGTATTCACCTTCTGCGTGGCCGAAAGGCCCAAGGCCGTGCCCCCGGCCAACGATTTTCTGATCTCCATCACCGATCACCAAACGATCTTCGGTTTCGGCACGATCCTGCCCGATTTGGCGGATCCGGTGGCGGAAGTGAGAAGGATCCGGGAGCGGGGACTTCGGGGAATCAAGTTTCACTCCCTCTTCCAGCCCATCGGGGCGGGGGATGAAAACCTGACTTCCATATACGAAGAGATGGACAGAGGGGGAATGATCGCCTACTTTCACGTGGGAAAGGACCCCAGCCACCCCTCCCTTACGGCCCGGACGGGCCCGGAAGACATCGCCCGCCTCCGGGAGCGATTTCCCACCCTGAAAATCGTGGCCGCTCACTTTGGAGGCCTCTTCATGCTGGAGGAAGCCCGCAAGTGGGTCATCGGGAAAGATATCTACATCGACACCTGCTGGGGCCCCCACATCCAGAGCCTGGAGGCCAAAGAGGTGATCGACCTGATCCGCAGCCACGGGCCGGAGAAAGTCCTCTTTGCCACCGACTACCCCAGCACCCTGGACCCGGGGCCGCAGATTGAATGGTGGAAAGTCCTCCCCCTGAAAAAGGAGGAAAAAGATCTCGTCTTCCGGGAGAATGCGCGCCGTCTTTTGGGGCTGTAGGATCGGGGCAGATCCGCAATCCGCCCGGCCCGTCAGGAGAGGACAGCCTCCGGGGCAGCATGGATGATCACCAGTTCCGCCGCGTTCTCGATTTTTTCGGTCTCTCCTGGGAGGGTTACCGCAGGGTCCGAAAGGGCCTGAAGAAGCGCCTGGGCCGGTACCTGCAGGATCAAGGATTCCGGGAAATTGAACCTTTCCTGCAGGCTCTGGAAAAGGATTCAGACCGGCGGGCGGAGGTGGAAAAGCTCCTGTCCGTCTCCATCAGCCGTTTTTTTCGGGACCGAGATTTGTGGCGGGCCCTGGAGGAATCTGTCTTTCCTTCCCTCATCGCCGGGCAGGCCCGTAAGATCAGAGTCTGGTCCGCCGGCTGCGCCCGCGGGGAGGAAGCCTATACCTTTAAGATTCTGTGGGAGCAGGCCAGGCAACGCTTCGGGCAGATGCCCGGGCTGGAATTATGGGCGACCGATTTCAACCCGGAATATCTCGCCGGGGCCCAAGCGGGCGTCTATTCGGCCAGCAGTTTGAAGGAACTCCCTGTTGAAATTCGGTCAAAATATCTTCTCCCGCTGCCCCGCCGGCGATTCTCGGTAACCGATGCGGTTAAAGAGGGGATTCAGTGGGGAGTTCATCACCTTTGCCGGGACGACCCTCCGGCGGGAGACTTCTCCCTCATCTTTTCGCGCAATAATCTTCTAACCTACTATCAGGATACTCTTCGCGATCCCGCGCTCTCCAGAGTGATCGCCGCCCTGATCCCGGGAGGTTTCTTCATCACCGGCGTCCGCGAGAAACTGCCTTTCGGATTTACCGTCCTCCTCCCATTTTCCGGTCACCCCGGCATTTACCAGAAGACTCCAGCCCCCTGATCGTCCGACAGATAAAAATTTCTTGCCGCCCCCTGGCAGACGATATAACATCATTGGCCAAACAAGGATATTGACAGGTTACCTTCAGCTGATTGCCTTTGACTTCTTCCTGTTAGAGAGATTTTGGCACTTACGCCCAATAGGCAATATTACAAACGCAAGTCATCAATTTGGGCCTCGAAATCGAGGCCATCTTCCAGAGGCGATTTCGCTCTTGCCTGCAATTGAGGTAAAGAGTATTTAGTATTTAGTATTTTATACTTATTAAATAGCTATTTTCCTGCCTTGCCAAGAGTAAACCAATTACTGGAAGGAGAAAAAGATGAGGAAATTATTTTTATTATCGTGTGCATCGGTGATGCTTTTTGTCTGTTTCCCTGGAAAAACGTACGCAACTTCCTACCCGGATTTGGACATTGATTTAACTGTATATGTATCGAATAAGTATATTGATTTCGGCAATATGAGTCCCCAGGAACGATATCTTATGGAGCGTGAAAGCTGGGATAATTATATAATTATTTGGAAAGATAATTATCCTTATATAGAAAGGAGGTATGATACGAATCCAATAGCCATGCCTGGAGATTATATTTTCTATTTCATCCGGGTCCGAAATCATGGTTGGTTGTTGGACGCTTCAAGAGAAGCAAATGACGTAAGAGTGGTTTTTGATAAAGGCACGGGGCTTACTCTCAATGCGTGGTGGCATTGGCAATCTTGGATTGCTGGGACCCCTTATCCTCTTATAAACCTGCAGTTTGGCCCTGATCAAGCAATTTGGGCTGCAGATCATTTCGGTGTGTTTGATGAGCATAAACTTGTCATTTCTTCGTTAATCGATCCCAATTATGATCAGAATGTAATTGTGAGCTTAGCACGGGTGTTTTCTTTGGATATTGACGCGAATTATTTCGATAATGAATCGATATGTGAAATTTCTATTCTAGCCTCAGTTCCCGAACCCACCACACTGCTACTTTTAGGCACCGGGCTTGCCGGGCTTGTAGGAGTCGGAAGGAAAAAATCCTTAAAAAGCAAAAACGCGAAAATTTATTAAGACTTGAGCAGGGGCAAAAATGTCCTGCGCTGTAATTTCTTTCGCTATCTTAAAAAGTACATCATTCAAATAATTGGATCAAACTTTCAATCGATAATCCCTAATCCTCAGCTATTAACTACTTTGATTAGTTGTAGGTATAATAGGTAAATCCGGCAACCGGCGGGGCGTTTTGCCAAAACCTGATACCTCCTTCCTGAACTATTGTTCGTTGGATTTTTCCAAGAAATCGTCATTTCAAAGGCAAATCTTCAAATTGGCACTGAAAATTGGGCCTATTTTAAAAGGCAATTTTCCTCTTGACTTTCCATTCCAATAGATTATTCTACAAATGTCCTTTTTTGCCAAATAAAGCCAACAACAAAACCTCCAACCCTCTGGAGAAAAATTAGAAGGGGGCACCCAAAGATGGTCAAATGAAGCCTCCAAAGGACTTAAGATTTACCTTTGGAGGTGCTTCGCGGCGTCGTTTTTCTTAAATCAAGCGTTCTAAATTTACAGCCTACTTACCTGAATCCCAAACCTTCTGGAGCGCAGTATGAGAAGCAATTTTCAGAAGGTGCCGTATAAAGCCTCCATAGGAATTCTTATTCCTATGGAGGCTTTCGCATTTAGGGAATCTTCTTGTTTTCGAGCGAGAACTCCCCGAAAGTCCTTGCATAAGGATCGAGGCGGCCGCAAGCCCTTTGAAACCCGATTCGTCTTTGTGACTGCCTTGGTGCTGGCCGTTCGTTCAATTGATGTTTTTTATCGCCTGGCTTACCTTTTCTCGGCATCCGTGGGTTGGAAGGCGCTGTCGGCGTCCGATCCAAGAGTGCTCGATTTATAGAAACTGGGATAGCTTAGGTCTTGGTTTGGAATCGGAGGCTTAGGGAATGCAAGCTCAAGATTGGCTTAGATTGGGATACCTCCTGGTGGTTCTCCTCGTCCCACTAGTTCCTGCCTATCTCTTGTACAAAGTGCTACCTAGTGACGCGAACGTAAGTGGCCCATTCAAGGGTTTAACTATCAAATTGACTGGTGCCTTTGGCGGCTACTTCATTTTGGTCCTCGTGTGCTTTAGCTTCGCATATTTCGTCCTGACGCCCGCCAAGCCGACCTACGAAGTGTGGGAGGTGACCGGGGTTCTAAAGGCCTCGGACAAGGACCTGGCTGTCGGGACCTCGCTCACGCTTCAACCTCCGGAATTCAGGATCGCCAGCAGCGGCAAATTTACAGCGACTGTCACGGTGAAGCCCGGGCACGTCGAAGGGCAGCGCATATTCCCCCAGTTGCACTTCAGTCGGCAGGGGCACGAGACCGTGGTGCTATTCGTGAACGAACAGATCGCAAAAATTGACGAGAGAACCAAGCAGGTACAATTCTCGGAGCCAATCGATCTGAAGGTGCTTCCGAGCAGCCCGACGAAACCAATTTGGGGTAGGGGCAGATAGCGTCATGCTTGGTAGGTTCGCTTCTTTTCTTTTTATCTTCGCTCTTATCGCCGCGTGCGTTGCTGCGCCCGCCAAAGCAGGAGAGCCGGCGCAAAGAATTCCCGAGGGATTGTCTTCTCTCTATTCCAGAGAGAGTTTAGCCGAAGCGCACAAGCTGTACGGACCAAACATCGAATGGAATTATAAGAATGCTGTGATTCCCGTCCTGCGTTCGGATGAGAGGCGCGTCCTCGAAGGTGTAAGCCTGGATTTCCCTCTGATTGCACCGGACAACAGAAATCCCTTTGTAATCGACGTTGATCTCAAGCGGCAGAGAATTGTCGTGCCCATTTTCACCATCAAATTTATGGACGATCTCTCCATTGCGTACGCATGGTTGATGATTAAGGGCGACAAGGAAAGTATCGTTTCTGACTACATCCGAAGGCTCAAATACCGTGACGCCAAAGATTTTCCAGGAGGTCGCTATCCCACGCCGCACGAAGCTCTGAAGATCCCAAGGGACGCTTTGGACAACCCCCGCGTAGACGACATCTCCGGAAAAATCTTGAAAGGCACCGTCGTCTACTTGCTTGGTCAGGGTGCTTCGGCAGTATTGACTTTGAGGCAGGTCAGTGGTTCTAGGCCAATTATGCTGGGGGAAGCTTCAAGATCGCCAGAGACAATGGCGAAATTTCGGATTGGGACATCGTCCAGTCTTTTTGGCCTAGAAACACTGAGACGCATCGGCGTCCCGCCGGTAATGCTGCCCCTATATTTCGATTGGAAAGCTGCCTGGACGAAGAACAGTGCTGATTTTCCCTCGATGAAAGCATATTCGCTCTATGCGACAGCCAATCCCTTCGAGGCCGTCGAACCTGAGACACTTCGGGCCCTCGCCAAACAGATAAGAGCTGATGCCGACTCCTTTGCGCGAACGCAAGCCCAGAAAGAACAGTCAAAGAATTTGATCATCGCCTCGGCGAACCAGCTCTTGGACCTCGCGAGGATTCTTGAGGATAGAGAATTTCTCGGGAAACTCCGCGATAAGGTGCTCTTGAAGAGCCCGCGGGATCTGCACCTGGTACGATAGGTTCGTAGGAAGTAAGCAGGGGCTAGCGTCCTTACTTGGCCTAATATTCTATTGAATATTCATGCTTCACTTTCTATTTCTGGCCCGAATTCGGCCGTTGGGGATTGGCAACGGAGAATTGACCCCAACCAATCAATTGCATCGGAGCCGCAAAACAGTGTGGATTAATTTGCTGCTTGCGGCCCGCTGAAGTGGCGCGTTATCGAATTCAAATCGTAATTCTCAACTGTTTATCATGGCCCTCCGTATTGACTCGTAGGTGTTATCGTTGTCTTTCAAAGGTTCATGAATCTGTCCTCTGTTCTGGGGCCACAAGATTAGCAGCGTTATGTTTTCCTTTTCCTCCAAACCCTGGTCAGGTCCATAGAGACTCCCTGGTCGAATCCCTTACCGGGGAAATAATTTTTCCTTAACCCGCCCCTTCCTTTCTTCCTTCGGTCATGGTAAGAATAGGTTAAGGCTTTTTCATGTTTCGGTGAAAATCATCCTTCCCCGGTGAAAGAAAAGAATCAGAGACCCGAACCTTCCGGCCTTCAGGAGGGGGAGGGATTAATGTTCCCAAGATACCCGGGGAAGTATCCAAGAAAGGGAAAAATCGAATGGCTGATTATTCTTCCATTCTTGTGATCCTCGTGGTTCTGGGGGGAGTTGCCGTCGCCCTGTTTATCTCTGCCCGCATGACCAAACGGGCAGTCGGCCAGGTAATCGCCATTTTCCAGAGGCACAACGCCATCGGGATCCAACAGGCCAAGACGGTGAACGAGCTGGGTTTGACCCCTCCCAGCCTAATGGACCGCTTCACCCGCATGCGGGACTATAAACAAAATGCCCTGAATATCCTCCTGAAGGCGAACATCGTTCAGGCCACGGAGGAAGGAAAGCTTTTTATTTCCGCGGAAAAGCTTGCGGAATTAAAAAGCAAGGGGATTGCAAAATGAAAGCGGGCAACAGGGCTATCCCATACCCTCACCAGAAAGCAAGGAGAAGGTGAATGAAAATCGGCGCTTTTGACGTCTTTGAACCCCTTCCGGAACTGAGGGATCCTCATGTACTGGCCAATCTCCGTCCCTGGATCGATGTAAACAATGTAGGGACTCTGACCCTGGATGGATTGGAGGCCCAGCTGGGGGCGAAGGAGATAGGGAAACTGGCCCGGCCCGGGGATTTTCTTGACTTCACCCGGTACCGCCCCATGCTTTACCTGGAAGAGGGGGTTCGACGGGTAAAGATTCCCAACACCAC
>LJUR01000140.1 GCA_001304105.1 Deltaproteobacteria bacterium SM23_61 | reverse complement strand
AATCCGCAATTGAAGGCGCCCATTGACTTTTCCCCAGGGATGAAGTTTTAATGAGCTATCCCTGGGGATTCGGAACGGAGCTCATGATTAAAAAGATCTTTTACGGCTGGTGGGTTGTGCTGGCCTGCCTGATCATCAACCTGTATGTGAGCAGCATCCTCTTCTTCGGCTTTACCGCCCTTATCGATCCCCTGATCCAGGATTTCGGCTGGAGCTACACCCAGATTTCTTTCGCCGTCAGCTTGAGGGGAATGGAGATGGGGATCTTCGCTCCCCTGATCGGGTTCCTGGCCGATCGGTACGGGGCAAGAAAGCTCATCCTCGCGGGAGTATTGGCCGTGGGCCTGGGTCTCATTCTCTTCAGCAGGATCGAGTCGCTGCTCATGTTCTATGGCGTCGTACTCATCCTTGGATTCGGGGCCGGGGGATGCACCACGGTGGTCACGACCACGGTGGTGGCGAACTGGTTCAAGAAGAATCTGGGAAAAGCCCTGGGGTTGATGTCTACCGGTTTCGGGGCCAGCGGCTTATTGATTCCCCTGATTGTCTGGCTCATCGACGCCTTCCAGTGGAGGACCACGTTACTCCTCCTGGGAGTAGGATTCCTGATTCTGGGAATTCCCCTGCTCTTGGTCATCCGGGACAAGCCGGAAGATTATGGGCTCTTGCCCGATGGAGAACCCGGCTTGCCGGCCAGCCCGCAGGAGGCAAGGAGGCCTGAAAAAACCCCGATCCGATTCTGGGAGGCGCTGAGGCACAGGTCCTTTTTATACCTGAACCTTGCCGAGGTGGTCCGGATGATGCTAGTTTCCGCCGTGGTGACCCATTCCATGCCCTACCTCAACAACCTGGGGATATCCCGAGCCTCGGCCGCCCTGGTCGTCGCGGGGATCCCCCTTTCCAGCATCATCGGAAGGTTGGGGTACGGATGGCTGGCGGATCGCTTTCCGAAGAGGGAAGTCCTGGCCCTGGCCTTCGGGGCCATGGGCCTGGGAATGCTGGCCTTCAGCTATGCCGCGATCCCGGCGATGATCCTTCTTTTCCTTTTCTTCTTTCCCCCCAGTTTCGGGGGCAGCATGGTGTTGAGAGGAGCGATTCTCCGGGAGTATTTCGGCAGGGACTACCTGGGAAAAATGCTGGGGATCGTCATGGGATCAGCGGCCATGGGGGGAATCGTGGGGCCGACCTTGGCCGGATGGGTTTTTGATTCCACCGGAAGTTATCAGATCCTCTGGCTGGCCTTTGCCGGGGCCATCAGCCTGACCGTGCTTATGGTTTTAAAGGTCAGACCCTAAATGATCATACCGTCGTGGCCAGGCTGCGGGGATCTCGCGCCTCCCAATGGCCCGCATCCACCGCAGTGATGAAATCGAGGAGAGAGCGGTTGAAATGCTCCGGCTCCTCTAGGTTCAGGGTGTGGCCGCTGCGGGGGAAGATCTCCAGCCCGGCGCGGGGAATATTCCGCTTCATGAAGATGCTTCCCTCCAGCCCCCGCTCATCCTCATCCCCCAGCATGATCAGCACCGGAAGGGTCATTTTTTTGAGCGGATCTCCCAGGTCGGTAATCGAAGGCCGCTTCCGCTGCACCCCCAGAAAAGTATAAGCGGAACCCTTGGCGGAATGTTCCTCGAACTGCCGGCGGAATTCCTCCCAGGCGCGAAGATTCTTATTCTGCAGCTGGACCCGGGCCGGCCCCAGGGTATAAGTCCCGGAGACCGCTTTCATCCCCCCCTTGAGCATCTGGTCCGCCACCTCGGCGATCTGCTTGTGAAATTCTTCCCGGTTCGCACCGCTGCCATACCCCGAGCCGGCGATGGTGAGCGAAAGGCATCGTTGCGGATATTTCATCCCGAATAAAAGCGAGGTGTAACTCCCCATGGAGAGACCGCAGAGGTGGGCCTTTTCGATCTTCAGCCCATCCATGAGCCCCTTGAGGTCTTCTATCTGCAGTTCCTGAGAATAATCGTCTGCAGATTCGGGAACATCCGACGGCAAGTAACCCCGGGCTGAGAAGGTGATGGCGCGGTAGCGGCCGGAGAAAAACCGCATTTGTGCTTCCCAGCTGCGCCAATCGCCGGCGAACTCGTGGACGAAAACCACCGGGATTCCGCTTCCCGCCTCTTCGTAGTAAAGATTGATGGTATTCCCTCGGACTTTCGGCATGTTTCCCTCCTGCCCTTGAAATGAAGCTCACAGAGTTGAAACAGAAAAGCGGCCTCTGAGGTTAACTTTTTTGGATCATCTCCAAATTCGTTGAAAACCAAAGAGCTGGTCTTTTCAGAATTTCCTGTGAATTCATGGGCCCGGAAGAAAAGTCATCTTGCTTGCAATCATGAGGCGCCTATCTCTCCCCACCGGTGGCGGGGGTATCGGTTATTTCTTCGAGGCTCACGTATCCCGCCCCCGCTGCGCTTTGCGGATGACCGACAGGGGGTTCCTGGAAAGCGGACCTCCCGCCGATGCTTGCTGCGCAATCTGGCTTTCCTTCCGGGCCCTTGGCAGGCTTTCATGAAAAATTCGACCAACGAATTTGGAGATGAACCACTTTTTTTATTCCGACGTTGTATTATTAGCACAGGGAAAGAGGGTTTCCCAGCTATTTTGTGGGTAACCCGGAATCAAACCGGGGAACGTCCGGTCCCGGCTCCCCCAGAATTGTCTCCCGGGAGAAGAAATTCTTGATTTGACAGACAGGACCAGATTCACTAATATCAATAAAAAGGGGAAAGGAGGAGAATATGAAAATATTGCTCGGCGGGATTGTGGCCCTAATCATCGGTTGCATCGGCCTGTTTATCTGGTGGTTTGAATTTCTTAAAGTGTTGAAAGGGGTCATCCCCATCATCCTGGTCCTGGGAGGAGCCCTGGCCGTTTACCTGGGGATCGAAGACATCAAGACCACGTCGGCTTCCCCGCCCCCGGAAGAAAAGCCGGCGGAAAAGAAAGAATAAGAATCCCTATCCATTTGGCCGTGGCAAAATCAAATCTAAGCCGTATCGATCGAGAACCCCATCGCTGAAATCCCCCCACCCCCCTTTGCAAAGGAGGGTGGGGGGATTTCTGAGATCACCCGGCTGGAAAAATCAATTTTTTGGGCAGGGTTGTTGCTTGGGTATATGGCTGTCTTTCAGTTTCCTATTTTTTTTTGAAATGAGCCGTGTTTATCCGTGTTCATCTGTGCCCAGTATGAATATTTTCGGTGGGAACATTATTCCACCTTGAAATTCACCTCTTTTAGAACCTTCCCCCCGGCATCCTTGATCTCGACCTTCCAGTCTCCCTTCTGGCCGGCCAGGTTCTTGTAAGCCCAGGTCCTCCATCTGGGACCCGCCGTCAGGGGCAGGTTTATCGTCCGCACTTCTTTTCCTCCCAGGGACCAGACCAGGGAAATTTCCGTGTCCTTGGGAATGTTCTTGGCCTCGATGAAGCAGAAGACCCTTTCCGTGGCGGCGGGAAAAGTCTCGGCAACGCCCACCGGCTCCATGTTGTCGACCCCCGTCCCTACGACCGCCCGGGCCAGGGTCATTTCCATGGCCGCGGACTCGGCCTTGGGTTTCTCCTGGCCCAGGGCCGGATGGGCCAATGCCCCCACCAGGGCGCAGGATATGAGAAGAACCAGGATTCGAACAGATTGCTTTTTCATCTTTTCCCCTCCCGCCAGATTTTTGAAAATCCATGCATAATTACATTCTATAGGAAACCGGCTTTTTTCTCAAGCCGGGCGGTGAGGCGTGGGCAAAGAATTATCTGCTTTGCAAGGCCGATGTAGGGGCGATTCATGAATCGCCCCTACGGATTGGGATTTTGAGCGGGATTTAGGCCTTGAATTTCGCCGCCCGGGGAGCTAAATTCAATTAATCCCCGGAAGAACGCAATGATCAATGCCCCCCAAAAAAAACATAACCGCAGAGGCCGCGGAGCACACAGAGGTGGAAATGGCCAAATGCTCGGCGCCAGGAGGCAAAGGGAAACGCGGCCCTTTTCCCTTCCCGGAAGATCAATACGGCCAAAGGGCGTTCAGGGAACGATCTCTGCGCTCTCTGCCTCCTCTTCGTTCATTCTCTTGTCTACATTCCCGCAGGATCGAAAGGCAAAGAGAACTCCATTTCCATAGAATGATTTATGTTTTTTTGTCTTTACCAAGGAAAACTCTGTGGTCTCTGCGTGCTCTGCGGTTAATTTTTCCTTTATCCTTTGAGGGCGCAGAGACTTTCATAATTTCCTAGGCAATGAAAAATGCTGCTGGGAGGGATCGATGGGTCATCCAGATTTGGATCCCGGGGATCGTGGACGCCCATGTCCATTCCTACAGCATTCCCGGGAGGGAAGGTTTTCTCCATTCCTCCGCATCCGCGGCAGCCGGGGGAGTGACCACCTTCATCGAGATGCCTTACGATGCGGGTGCACCCACCGTCCATCCCGATGCTTTCCGAAAAAAGATCGACCTGGTCAACGAACTGGCCAGAGTGGATATCGCCCTCCTGGCCACTTTGAAGAAAGAGGGGACGCCGGAGCTGATTCTTCCCCTGGTAAAACTGGGGGCCTGCGGATTCAAACTCTCCCTTTTTGAGACCGACCCGGACCGCTTTCCGCGGATCGAGGACGGAGTCTTGGGGGAGATTCTGCCGGTGATGGCGGAGCATCAGATCCCGGTGGGATTCCATGCGGAAAATGACAACCTCATCTTTCACCTGATCCGGAAATACCGGAAGGAGGGGAAGACCGACCCCAAGGCTCACCCGGAAACCCGCCCCCCGGTAACGGAAACCCTGGCGGTCCTGAAACTTCTCGAATTCGCCCGCTGGACCGGCTGCCGGCTCCACCTTTATCACCTCAGCCACCCAAGGTCGCTTCTTCTCCTCCAGCGTTTCTTCCAGGACGGGCTGGATGTAACCACCGAGACTTGCCCTCACTATTTGGTTCTTAACGAAGGAGACATGGACCGGCTCCGGGCCCGGGCGAAGATCAATCCCCCCCTGCGCAGCCAGGAGGCGGTGGAAGAGATGTGGGAGTTTTTAAGAATCGGCTTCGTCGACCTGGTCTCCTCGGACCACGCTCCCTGGCCGCTGGAAAAGAAGGAGGCGCCGGACATATTCGACAACGCTTCCGGCGCTCCCGGAGTGGAAACCCTGTTTCCCCTCATGTTCAGCGAAGGAGTCGCAAAACGAGGCCTATCGCCGGTTCACCTCGGGCGGCTTCTTTCGGAAAACCCCGCCCGGAGGTTCAGGCTCTTTCCGAAAAAGGGACGGATCGCTTTAAAAACCGACGCCGATCTGGCCATCCTCGATCCGAATGCCCGCTGGACCGTCCGGGGTGAGGAAATGCATTCCTCCGCCCGCTGGTCGCCCTATGAGGGGATGGAGATCCAGGGAAAGGTGGTCACCACGATTCTCCGGGGGGAGGTGGTTTATAACGGCAAGGATGTTCTCGCGCAACCGGGGTACGGTCGGTTCGTTCCCGCCCAGGAGGAATGATGGACATATCCAGGATAAGAGTAAATAAAGTCAGATTGCGAAAGGACCTGGAAGATCTGGGAAAGTTCGGGGAAGAACCGGATGGAGGGATCCTGCGGCCGGCCCTCTCCGACGCCGATCTCAAGGCGCGGGAGTGGTTTAAGGGGCGGATGCGGGATGCGGGTTTACAGGTCCGGGAAGATACGGTGGCCAACATCATCGGGCGGCTGGAACCGGCCTCCGGAGCACAGGGGGCCCCGTGCATCGCCACGGGGTCGCATATCGACGCGGTCTTGCACGGGGGAAAATTCGACGGCGCCGCGGGCCTGTGCTGCAGCCTGGAGGCCATGCGGGCCATTCAGGGAAGCGGAATTCCCATTCCTTGCCCCCTGGAGCTCATCGTCTTCACCGATGAGGAAGGGGGGCATTACGCCGGGACTTTCGGAAGCCGGGCCATGTTCGACCTTCTGGTGGAAAATGAGATTTACAAATCCAAGGGTGCGGGGCGCCCCTTCATGGCGAAGAGCCTGGAACGGATGGGGAAAGACCCGGCGCAATACACCAAGGCGGTCCGTTCTCCCTCGGAGTTTCGGGCTTTCCTCGAGCTGCACATCGAGCAGGGGCCGGTTCTGGATTCCCTCGGAATCCCCGTGGGAGTGGTGGAGGGAATCGTGGCCATCGATCGCCATTTGATCGAGGTCGAGGGAAAAGCAGGGCATGCCGGGACCACCCCCATGCGCCTCCGGGACGATGCCCTGGTGAAGGCGGCGGGAATCGTCACCGCGGTCAATCGAACGGTGCGCTTTCTGGGGCCGGAAATAGTGGGAACCATCGGGGAAATGAAGGTTCATCCGGGAGCCTTCAATATCATTCCCGGGAAGGTGGAGATGACCCTGGATCTGCGGTCCATGAAGAAGTCTCTGTTGAAGGCCGCGAGAGGAAAAATCCGGGAGATCCTTCGCTCCATCCCGGGGGCCCGCCTGGAGACCGCCCTTTCCAAGAATGGAAGCAAGATGGACCCCAGGATCATGGGACTCATCGAGGAGTCCTGCCGGCAGAGGGGGGTTTCCTGGAAAAGAATGGGCAGTGGCGCCGGTCACGACGCCATGACCTTTCCCACCCGGGGGATTCCCACGGGAATGGTCTTCATTCCCTGCAAGGAGGGCAAGAGTCATTGCCCCGATGAGTCCATCCGGTGGAAGGATGCAACCATCGGGGCCCAGATCCTGGCGGATGCGATTATGAGGATTGGCTTCAACACGGGAACGAAATCGACCTCGGGCAAGGTTCGGGCCCATTAGCGGTTAGGTAGCGGAAAGCCCTCTTTCCTTTTACAGACTGCAGAATTCCCGTTGTAGGGGCGGTTCGCAAACCGCCCCTACGATCCTGCCGGATTTTATCCGCTTCCTCTTCCTAACCTCGTCATAATTCGGAACATGGGCTGTAGGGCGATTCATGAATCACCCGTGGCGGATTCTTTGACCTTCGAAGGAGCGGTTGGCAAACGATTCGATTTCCGGTCAGCCTAAGAATCAATCCTTGCAGATCGATCAAATGTCAAGGAATGCCCCCTTTAGATTTCTGACCCCTTTAGATTTCTAACCAACATCCCCGGACCAGAAGATTCTGAAATAACAATAAAATCATAGCCATAAAAAATATTTGAGAGATGGCATATTATTTGCTTGTCTATAAAATCGAGATAAAAATTTACTACAAATTTAGGATGGGCATCGCTCAAATCACGGTGCGCATCCCAGGAGGAGGCGAGGATGAAAAGGGTTAGATCATTGTCCGTGATTGCTCCCATGGTAATTTTGTTTCTTTTTTCATTCGCCCCTTCAGCGGGCAGTTCCAGCAATGAACTTTATAAAGAATTGAGCTACTTCAAGAAAAATTATAACCGGGTGAAGAGAATTCACATCGGCCCGAATAATGTCGATCAACTCAGGTCAGGAAGATACCCGAAAAAGGTTGTGGAGAGGGTTTTCGGCTTCCGCAAAGGTGATACCCAGGTCTATTGGATTCTTGTGCCCCTTTACGGTGGCAACCAACATGTGGGGGTCAATATTCGCACGCGTCGAGGAGTAGAAACAAATTACGAGTATTTGGAGTACAGCCGCCCCAGGGGCAATCGTTCTTATGGGGAAACGAGATCCTCAATGCCTGGATTTAGGAACCAAGGGGGGAAAATCGATCATCTACTGTTGATCAAGCGCAAAATGCAAGGCAGTAGAATCCATCGGCCATCCGAATCGGTGGAGACCCAAATCACCTTCACATATCAGTCTCGTTAGATGCGCAGCTTACTGGGGGGTGCCACCAATAAAAACTGCAGAAATAACCTTAAAATCGGTAAACGCCGTTTTTAGTTCACTCTCCGATCCTTTCCCGCCCAGTATTTTTCCTTGACCTGCCGCCGGGCGATTTTGCCGTTGGGGTTTTTGGGGAGCTCGGCCAAAAAATCTGTGTTCATCTGTGTCCCAATAAAGGCCGTAAGGCGCAAGGCGCGCGGCGTAAGGCGTAAGGTGTAAAATGTTTTTTCCTCTCAGCTCTCCGCTCTAAGCTCCACGCTGATTTTTTTATCCGTGTTCATCCGCGTCCCAATAAAAGCTGTAAAATGTGAGTTGTGAGTAGAATCTGTGTTTATCTGTGTTCATCTGTGTCCCGTGAAGTCTTTAATCCTTGACCGCTTTGCTGACCACCGGCGGCTTGGGCTGCTCGTCCACAATCAGTTGGAAAATATCAGGACGGGCATAATGCCCGACCACGTCAAAGTCGAGTTTTCCCCGGGCCACCTCTCCTAAATCGAGTTCGGCATAAAGGACCCCCTCCTGATCAAAGAGGGGACCTGCCACAACCTCTCCCAGGGGAGATATGATGACGCTGCCGCCCCGACAGATGATATCCGGCATGCTGGCCAGCTCCTCCACCATGGACAGGTCCGCAGGATACATGTCCTTGGTCACAAACTGGTTGCAGCCCAGGACAAAGCAGCGCCCCTCGCAGGCGATGTGTCGGCCGTAGGAGCCAGGTAGATTTCCACACCTTTGCCGTACATGGCGGTCCGGGCCAGGGGCATGTAGTTTTCCCAGCAGATCAGCCCCCCGATCTTTCCGATCTCGGTGTTGAAAACGGGCATGGTGCTGCCGTCTCCTTCTCCCCAGATGAGGCGTTCGCCCGCGGTGGGCTTGAGCTTGCGATGTTTCCCCATCAGCCTTCCATCGGGGCCGAAATAAAGGAGGGTGCAATAAACGGTGCCTCCGCTGAACTGGCTGTCCCGCTCGATGACCCCGATGGCCAGGTAGGCATTAACCTGCCGGGCGGCCTTGCCCAGCGTTTCAGTGGCCGGGCCGGGTACCTCGATGGCGTTTTCCCAGTACCGCTGCCAGGTGCGGCGCCCTTCCTCTTTCCGGCTTCCCACCACGATCCCGAAGCTGAGACCCCGGGGATAGGCCGGAATAAAGGCTTCTGGAAAGAGGATCAGCTTTGCGCCCTGGGCCGCCACTTCGGCGGTCAGACGGCAGGCCTTTTCCACCGTGGCTTCCCAGTTGAACAGGGCCGGTGCAGCTTGCACGACGGCGACTTTTACCGGACTCATTTTTCCGATCATATTGTCCTCGCTTTCAATAAAGGAGATAGACCTAACCTGGACAAGCCGGAACCAAATAAGAAGTTGTAGGGGCGACCCCCTGTGGCCGCCCACAAAATGGGCCGATGGGTTTTCCCATTATAGAAAAAAGCCTCTCCCATTTCCACTCCTTATACTCAGATCATACAGATTAGGCAGAAAGCCCGGGATCAAAATGCCGGGAAAAACGCAGGAAGACTCCAGGCCTCAAGAATGCCCCAATGCCAACCTTGACAAAAATTCTGGTCCTGCTAAAATCCATTTAGTTCTTCAGGCCTTAACGTATAAACGGTTTTCATTTACACTTTACCCTGCCTTAACCCAAGCCTTCTGGAGGATACGATGGAAAAGAGTATCCGGAAGGTGCCGCCGGGAAAACCTCAAAAGAGGTTCCTGCTCCTTTCGGGCTCTCATCCATTCTCAAGGCGAGACTTCGCAAGATCCTTATTTGCTTCGTTCCCCCTGCAGAACCCTAAGGGGGTGATTCCATGACTTCAGAGCACATGAAACGCAAGCTCGTCGCCATCCTGAGCGCGGATGTCCAAGGGTACAGCCGCCTCATGAGCGTGGACGAGGAGGCGACCGTCCGCACGCTCACCGCCTATAAGGAGGTTATGGGAAACCTCATTCGTCAGTACGGCGGGCGTGTGGTGGATGCCCCCGGCGACAACCTGCTTGCCGAATTTTCCAGCGTGGTGGATGCGGTCCAGTGTGGGGTTGACATTCAGAAGGAACTCAAGGGGAGGAACGCGGGTTTGCCGCAAGATCGGCGGATGGAGTTCCGGATCGGGATCAATCTCGGGGATGTGCTGGAGGAGGGGGAGAAGATCTTCGGGGACGGGGTGAATATCGTGGCCCGGGTGGAAAGGTTATCGGAGCCGGGGGGGGTGTGTATTTCGGGGACAGTCTATGACCAGGTGAAGAACCGGCTACCTTTCGGGTTTCAGTCCCTGGGGGAGCACGTGGTCAAAAACATTTCGGAGCCGGTGCGGGTCTATCGAGTCCTGATGGAGCCGGGGGTAACGAAGGCGGGGAAAGGTCTGAGGATAGAGGCGAGAGGCAAAAAAGCGCTTGTTTTGGGCATCCTGGCTCTGCTCTTGGTGGTTGCTGCCGTGGCGGTTTGGCGATTATATGTTCGTCCGACTCCCCCTCCGGTGGAAGCTGCCTCCAAAGAAAAGATGGCCTATCCTTTGCCGGACAAGCCCTCTATTGCTGTGCTTCCTTTTGCCAACATGAGCGATGATCCGGGTCAAGAGTATTTCATCGACGGGATGACCGACGACCTGATCACGGATCTTTCCAAGATTTCCGGGGTATTCGTGATCGCCCGCAACTCAACGTTCACCTACAAGGGGAAGGACGTAAAAATAAAGCAGGTGGCGGAAGAACTCGGCGTGCGCTACGTGCTGGAAGGCAGTGTGCGCAAGGCCGGTGAGCAGGTACGTATCAACGCGCAGCTTATCGATGCCATGAAGGGCTATCACCTGTGGGCGGAGCGTTATGACGGCAGCATGGAGGATATCTTTGCTTTACAGGACAAGATCACCCAGAAGATCGTCTCAGCCCTGGCGGTGAAACTCACCGGGAATGAAAAGGAGCTGATAGCGAAAAAAGGGACCGACAACGTTGCGGCCTATGATGCTTTCTTGAGAGGACGGGGGCATTATTTAAGGCTCACGCCGGAAGATTTTGCAAAGGCGCAAGCTTCCTTTAAGAGGGCCATCGAACTGGACCCGAACTACGGCCGGGCTTACGCGGCCCTGTCCGCGGTTTATTGGGATGCCTCTGTGATGCCGGTACTGCTCAAGGACCTGGGGATCTCCTGGTATGAAGTCCGGGTGCGGACGATTCGATGCCTGGAAAAGGCAACGGAAGGACCAATTGCTCACTCCGTCAAATCTCAAAGGTATCTCTGGAGGCGTCAACATCAGGAAGCGATATCTGAAATGGAGCAGGCCCTTGCCCTCGATCCAAACGATCCGACTTCTCTTTATCATATGGGATACACTCTAACTTTTGCCGGCAGGCCAAAGGAGGCGGTTGAATTTTTCAAGAAAGGGATGCGGCTCGATCCCCACAATCCCTCCCGGTATTTGACCGGCCTCGGGCGGGCCCACTTTTCCATGGGGGAATTGGAAGAGGCAGTCAGATTGTACGAAAAAGCCATGAGACTCAACCCGGAAACTGCACCGTGGGCATGGGGATGGTGTCTTGCAGCCTTTCATGCCCTTCTGGGGCGGGATCAGGAAGGACGTGCTTTGATTGAGACTTTGAAAAAGGAAAAGTTCACCAAGGCGGGCACGTACAACCTGCGATACATCATGAACAACGCGCCCTACAAGGACCGGGCAGTCGCCGAGAGGTTGGTCGAGGGCCTCCTCAAGGCAGGGCTTTCGCCGGCCCCCATACGCGGCGGGTATTTCCCCGCCTTCGAAGAAAACCGCCTGACCGGAGAAGAGATCAAGCGCCTGTTCCTCGGTTCCACGATCACCGGGCACATTTTTTATCCCCAGCAGTTTTGGATGACGTTTCAGAAGAATGGGGAATTCACCTGGCGCGGGCCTGGTTCCATTCCTTCTGACACCGGCAAGGTGCGGATTGAAGGCAATATGTTCTGCTGGAAGTATGAAAAGAAGTGGTGGGGAGCCGAGTTTTGCGGGACTGTTTTCCGGTACCCGGGGGGCACGCCCGAGGGGAAAGACGAGTATTTCTGGTGCACCGATTTAGGATTCTCCGCTTTTTCACCGGTGAGGTGAACATAACCGAGACAGCGGCCGGGTTGGGATTTATCGGAAAAGGCCGAGTTTCTTCAAATGATAAGCCAGGGTTTCCCTGGGGATACCCAATTGACGTGCCGCCGCGCTTACGTTCCAGCGTCCGGTCCCCCGATATTTTGTCGCGTTAAGGGCCTCCAGGTAGCGTGCTCGTTCTTCCTCCTTTAGAAATTCTTGTTCTTTCTTCGGCACAATTTCCATGCCAGGGGGATGGCTTCCGGATGGGGAAAAGAGTTGTTCTTCTCCCCCGGGCATTCCAGCCTTGTGCATCCAGGCCGGGAGATTGGCGGGGGTGATTTCGTCTCCCTCGCAGAGCGCCGCCGCGGCGAATAAGGCCTGTTCCAGCTGGCGCACATTTCCCGGCCAAGGAAAAGCCGTTAACCGATCCAATGCTTCCGGCGAAAGCCGCAGGGGTCTTTCACGGGGGAGTTTTCCTTTTTGCTGGCTGTGAGCCTTATTCAAGAAATGAAGCGCCAAGAGATGAATATCCTCCACCCGCTCGCGCAGGGGCGGAATCCTGATTTCAATGCCACAGAGCCGGTAATAGAGGTCCTCCCGGAATTTCCTCTCCTTCATCATCTCCACTAAATTTTTATTGGTGGCGGCCATGATGCGTGTGTCGGAGGGCACGGGTTTCTCCGAACCGAGCGGGGTCACCTTCTTTTCTTCCAGGACCCGCAGTATTTTCGCCTGGCAGGCCACACTCATCTCCCCGATTTCATCCAGAAAGAGCATCCCCCCCGAAGCGGCCACAAATTTCCCCGAACGATCGTGGGTCGCCCCGGTAAAAGCCCCTTTGACATGACCAAAGAGCTCGCTTTCCAGGAGCGTCTCGGACAAGGCGGCACAGTTCACCTCCAGAAAGGGTCCCTGAGCGCGGGGACTGGCCTCGTGAATCCGGCGCGCAGCCAGCTCCTTGCCCGTCCCCGTCTCCCCACAGATTAATACCGGGATATCGGTTTCCCCTGCCTTGAGGCAAAGATGAAGGGCCTCTTGCACGGCCTGGCTTATGCCTACGATGACCGTCTTCCCGTTGGCGAATTGGGGAGACTGCCCCTCCATACCCACTTCCGTCTTCGAAAGGGATCGATAAGGAACCAATTTTCCCGCCTTGGCCAACGAGGCAGCGTACATCACTCCCAGGGAGCAGAGCCGCTCTTTCCACTCGGGAGGGAAAATCTTGTTGGGGTGATGGCTCAGGATATTCACGACCCCGAAGAGATGGTCTTCGAAAAGTACCGGCGCTGAAATCATGGCATAGGTCCTGAGGCCGAACCGCTCGTCAACCCGTGAGTCATGAAAAGTTTGTTTCTGGGCGTTTACCACAAAAACAGGCTGGCGCGATAAGGCCGCGGCTCCGGCAATCCCTTCCCCCTGGCGCAGGGTAATGTCCTTCACCCTGTCCATGGAAATATCCGTGCTTGAAACGAGGTGTAATCGATTTTCCGTATCGGCCTGCCAGATGGAGGCGGCATCTGCGGAAGCGGATTCGGCCAGTAGGCGGCAGAAAGCGGCATTATATTCGGGGGTGCCGGGAATACCGGCGGGCGGCCGCTGAAAGAACCGCACTGCTTCCAAAAAGGAAATTGAGGCCTTCATTTTTTCCTCCCCGGAATGGTTACTTTCAGGTGGGAGTAGTTCAAGTTTGTTCTCAAATTCACGTCCAAAAAAATTTAAACACAAAAACGGTGAAAATGCAAGAAAATTACAAAAAATGGCAAATATGGCAATGCCAAAATTGGCATAATTTGTGAAAATTTCGTGATTTCCTGCGACCATTAAATGATTGGTTTATCAAAAGATCAATAAATTCAGTAAGATAAAAATTATAGGTTAAAAAAGAGAGAATGGCATAAGGTTTGTTATCTCAATAGTTGTCACGAATTGATCATTCAAGGCTAATGGATGGATTTTGACAGCCAATCTCTGGAGGATTTTATGAGAAGGAGTTTCCTGAAGTTGCCCATACGACGGCCACAGGGGAATTCTTATTTCCTTCTGGGGCCGTTTTTTTAAATCTAAAAAAATATAAAAAAAGGAGGAGAGGATCATGATTACAAAAAAGGCAATTTGGCTCCCATTATCCTTTTTCTTAATCATCTCCGTAATGCTGCTGGGAATTAGCCCGCAAGTTGCTGCCCAATCTAATTCAGAGAGGCTTATCGGGACATGGAAACTTATTTCTCTTGAATCTGTTCTATCCACTGGTGAAATCAGCTATGCATGGATGGGGAAAAAACCGCTAGGCCAGACCATGTATGATAAGACGGGTCATATGTCCGTGCAGCTTATGCGGGACCCCAGACCGACCTTTGCATCGGGTCCCCAAAAAGCGACTCCGGAAGAAATTAAGGCTGCCTACCAAGGTTACTATTCTTACTTCGCGACTTATAAGACCAATGAAAAGGAGGGAACCATTATTAACCATATAATAGGGAGTTTATGGCCTAAGGAAGTGGGCACCGACAAGAAGCTATTCTTCAAATTTTCAGAAGATCGTTTGATCATTACAACACCGACGATTAAACGCCCGGGGAGACAATGGTTTAATCGAATGACCTATGAGCGGGCAGAGAAGGGGAAGTGATGATTCAAAATAAGTGGGGATAGCGAAAAGAAGGAAAGGAGGTCGATGCGATGAGGAGGATGATTCTATTGGGATGGTTGGTTCTATTTCTTGCTCCCATGGCATGGGGGCAAGAAAAGGTTGAGGCACCGGTCTGGAATGTAGGAGACAAATGGGTCTTTACCCAGGGCTCCATCGAAGTTGTCAAGAATGACCAGAATGGTTATTTTTTAAAATTTTCAGAGGACACGTGTATACAAGAAAATCAGGGATGCAAAACAATCATATTTGAAAAATCCGTTCTTAAACGGATTTATATGCTATCGGGTGATAAGCGCAAAAAATATTCTAAGGGATTAAGAAACATCCTAAAATTCCCTCTTGGTACCGCGAAGGAGTGGAAATCTGCTTATTCATCAACGCCATTGTTTGGATTTGGGGTAAACCGATGGGTCAATGATTATTCTGAAAGTATCAAAGTTCAAGGGTGGGAAGATGTAGAGGTGCGAGCAGGAAAATTCAAAGCATTGAGGTTGGAATACAAACGGGTAATTACCGGCACTTCTAACTTTATGCCGACAGGTGTTGGTATGGAAATCAAAAATCATTATTGGTACTCTCCCGCCGTGAAATATTTTGTTAAATGTCAATATGATAAAGCATGGAACGATGCTAAGGAAATTTTCAATTGGGAACTGACTTCCTTTCAATTGAAAAAATAGGGTTGGTGATTGCCTCTGAAATTGCGAAGCAGCCAGTAGAAAGCCAGGGTTATCCCCTGGCTTTTTCTTTAATAACCTTCAATATTTTTACCGCCGACATCCTTTAACGCCCCATCCTTGACAGCCGGTATCAGTAATGATACTATTTTGATGTGTCCACGCTGACATCCATTCTTGAGAAAATGCGCAATAATCCCGCCGGGGTGCGCTTTGCCGACGTCTGCAGGGTATGTGATCACTATTTTGGCCAGGCCCGACAGGCGAGCGGAAGCCATCGCGTCTACAAGACCCCGTGGAGTGGCGACCCACGGGTAAACATTCAGAACAGCAAAGGATATGCAAAAGCATATCAGGTCAGACAGATTATCAAGGCAATTGAACGATTGGAGGCCGAACATGGCGGTGAAAAATAGCAAATACACCTATCGAGTTACTTGGTCGGAAGAAGACGGCGAATATGTGGGGCTTTGCGCCGAGTTCCCCAGCCTCAGCTGGCTGGCACGTACACCCGAGGCAGCGCTGAAGGGCATCCGGAGGCTGGTGAGCAAGGTTGTTGCTGACATGACTAAGAACAAAGAATCCATCCCTGATCCCATCGCCACCAAACGTTATAGCGGCAAGTTCATGGTCCGCGTTCCTCCTGACGTGCATCGGCAGCTGGCAATAGAGGCAGCAGAAGCCGGTGTGAGCCTGAATCGGCTGGCAAGCGCCAAGCTCAGCCATTAGCCCTGCCCCGGCGCTTAAAAGGGAAGGCAGTCAGGTGTAGCGGAGCAGCAAAAAACTTCGCACCAGGCTTTGTGAAACCCGCCGGATAGAATGAGAGATAGTTGAAATCTATCACCTCTTGAAAGCAGGCTTTGCCTTCCTGTAACCTGTTCATCCTCCACAACTGGCTCATATCCAATCATCTAATTCTTACAGAGTATGTCGAAAAAATGTCGACATACTATGCAAAAATATGCTATAAATTGACTGGAGGAGTGATTCACAGTACCTTAGGAAAAAAGATGATTGAAGAATTAAGAAAGCGGATAGCGGGGGAAGAATTTGACTATCAGGCCCTTTTGGATGGTCTCAGGGAGTATGAGCGCCCGCGCGACAAGATCACCGCTCTCCTGCGCCAGGGGGCCATCATCCGGGTGAAGAAGGGTATTTATGTCTTCGGGGAGAGGTACGCACGACGGCCTTTTTCCAGGGAGATCCTGGCCAACATGATCTTCGGGCCTTCCTATATATCCCTCGACTACGCCCTCCACTATCATGGTCTGATCCCGGAGCGCGTCGAGGCGGTGACATCGGTCACCTGCGGCCGGGGCAGACGCTTCTCCACCCCCGTCGGTCTATTCATTTACCGCAGGGTTCCCATGAGGGCCTATCCGATCGGCATCGATCAAGTGGAACTCGAAGGGGGCCGTCCCTTCCTGATCGCGACTCCCGAGAAGGCCTTAGCCGACAAGATCCATGAGGACCGGGGGACGGCTGTTCGAAGTCAGGCCGAAATGAGGGAATACCTGCTGACCCATCTGCGGATCGATCCCGGCGGATTGGAAAGGCTGGATGGGAAAATTCTAGCTCTGATCGCCGCCCGTTATGGGTCCAGGAAGATCCGGTTGCTGAGCGGCCTGGTTCGCGGGCTTGGCGGGCGGCAGGTTGGCCATGAATGACGCCATTGTCCGCATGCTTGACCGGTACCAGCGTCGAAGTGTCGGCGACTACGTGAGGGCTCTGCGGGAAATCCTGCAGGAAGTTGCCCTGCTTGGCCTCTGGCGCAGCAAGTTTTTCGAGAAGGCGGCATTTTACGGCGGCACGGCACTCAGGATACTTTACGGGATGGACCGTTTTTCAGAAGACCTCGATTTTTCCCTGCTCAAGCCAATGCCTGATTTTGACCTTTCCCGCTATGTCGGCGCATTGGAACGTGAGATCCGTTCGTTCGGGTTCGAGGTCAGCGTGACGAGGAGAGAGAAGAAGGTAGAGAGCCCGCTCCAGTCGGCATTCCTCAAGGCCGACACCCTGAAGCATCTGCTGGTCATAGAGACTGCCGAAGAAATCGCCAGGCAGATCCCTCGTGGCCAGGTCATGAAGATCAAGATCGAGGTCGATACGGACCCGCCGCCGGGATTTGACACAGAAAACAAGTTCCTCCTCCATCCGATCCCGTTCTCGGTCAGAGCCTTTGTCCTCCCTGACCTTTTTGCAGGCAAGATGCACGCCGTCCTCTGCAGGCAGTGGAAGAGCCGGGGAAAAGGCCGTGACTGGTACGACCTGGTCTGGTATGCCGCGTACCATCCCCAGCTTCACCTCAGCCACCTGGAGAAGAGGATGATTCAGAGCGGGCACCTGAAGGAAGGGCCAGGAAAGAGGTGGAACCCTTTGTGAAGAACCCCGAGGCTCTGGAGGTCTGGTCGAAGGAATTCTTCCAAGATGTGGCTGGAAGGATCGTGCTGATTTGAACTCAGCTTTCAGTTTAAATTTTCAAATACTTTCTTATAAAACCAAAAGGCGTCAAACCTAACAAAAGGGGTCAAACCTAAAGTATTTACTAAAAAGCTTTCTTTTTGTATTCTTTCCTCAGGGCTCGTCCGTTTCGCATAGAATATCCAGGGGCTTGGTATCACGTGAGCTGCCGAAGGAACGAGAAAAGGAAGATCTTCCGGGATGGTGCTGACAGGGACGGGTTCCTTGAAATCCTTTCAGCCAATCTCAAGCTTTATAGGATTTAGCTGCATTCTTATGTCCTCATGCAGAATCATTTCCACCTCCTTCTGATGACCCAAGAAGCCAATCTGTTGAAGAGAAGCGGAGGATTCTGAAAGGGGTATGCCTGGAGCAACTATGCCGGATATACCCAGCTGAGAAAGCGCCAGCCTTTTGGGCATTATTCTGAGGTCAATAAGTTAACCCCTTGGCGATCGGGGCTTTTGGCGCTACCGGAAATCACGGCGTCTTTTTACATAGGAAATTGCCATGCTGATCAAAAACAAAGACAAACCTACGAATTTTAAAGTGGGGTTCGGAATGATTAACAGGGGGATTTCTAGGCAAAAAAGAATACTCTCGATCAGACCATTTTTGGCGAGTGCATAATCGCTTACCAAAAATTGAAGAGCGAAGATGCAAACAATCGCAAAAAAAATAGCTGAGATCATTTCTCCAACCCCCCCTACTCCTACCAAACCGGGGTTGTAGCAGAAAATGAAAGGTACTAAGAACTTGGCAATCCCGATTTTCACGGCATAAAACCCGGTTTTTGATGGGTCCGAATTCGCCAGCCCCGCGGCTGCGTAGGCCGCCAGGGCAACCGGAGGGGTAATCGCAGAAATAATGCCGAAATAGAAAACGAACAAATGGGCGGCGATGACAGGAAATCCCACTTTAACCAGAGCGGGGGCTACCAAAACGGCAAGGATAATATAACAGGCGGAGGTGGGCAGCCCCATACCCAGGATTATGCTGGTTAGAGCGGTAAAAAGCAAAATAATGAGTTTGTCCCCTCCAGACAGGTCAATAATCGCCGATGAAATGATGAGGCCCAGGCCTGTCATGGTAAGGACGCCCACCACGATTCCGGCCACGGCGCATGCACAAGATACGGGAGCGATCGATGTGGCATTTTTTTTAATCGCCTCAACAATCCTGGAAAGGTTGAGCCTCTCGGTCTTTTTTATAAAACCGATCGCCACGACTGCCAGGAGGGAATAAAAAGCGCATAAAGCTGGCGGATAATAACCCAGTATCAGATAAACCAATATCCCGATCGGGATCAAATAATAGAATTTCGTTAAGGAATCTTTTAATTTGGGCAGCTGGATGGCGGCCAAAGGCTTGATTTTTTGCTTGATGGCCTCATTGTGAACGGCTATATAAATAGAAAGGTAGAATAAAAAAGCCGGAATGGCAGCACTCAAGCAAATATCCCGATATTGGATGCCGGTATACATAGCCATGATGAATGCTGCTGCCCCCATAACAGGAGGAGCCAACTGGCCCCCCGAGGAGGCCACGGCTTCTACTGCCCCGGCATAGTAGTTCGGGAACCCGGCCTTTTTCATCATCGGGATGGTGACGGTTCCCGTCATTACCACATTCGCTACCGCACTTCCCGAAATCATGGCTACGAATCCGCTCGCCACCACAGAGGCTTTGGCTTGTCCCCCTACTCTTCGCGCAGTCAATGAGCTTGCCAAGTCATTGAAGAAGGTAAGGGCCCCTGCCGCTGCAAGAAAAGAACCCAGAAGGACAAAATAAAAAATAATCGA
>LJUR01000139.1 GCA_001304105.1 Deltaproteobacteria bacterium SM23_61 | reverse complement strand
CAGGTAATCGACCGTCTGCCGGACCGCCTCTTCCACGAAGAGCCTCCCCTTTTCCGCGGTCGCCAGCAGGGGGTCCTTGTCGGCCATCTCCGGCATGACCTCCTGGCGGACATTCTCGGGGAACAGTGCCAGCCCGATGGCGGTCTCGAACTCCTTGGCGTGCCCCGGAATGACATCCGTTTCCATGTGTTTCAGCAGAAAGTCCCGGGGGATCAGATCCCAGTAGGAGCAGAACTGGAGGTTCACCCCGGGGGCGTTCGATTTGAGGGAATACCGCCATTGATCGATGACCCCCATCACCGGGAGGGTATTCCCCCCATGCCCGTTGAAGATCAGGATATTTTTTACCCCATGGCGCGTCAGGCTTTCCACCACGTCTCCGAGCACGGCCAGCCATCCGCCCGGCCTGGCGGAGATGGTTCCTTTATGGTGCATGTGATGCTCGGAAATCCCCACCGCCATGGGGACGGCAACTACCACTCGGGGGTAGAGTCGTTTGGCTGCCTCCCGGGCGATGTGGACGACGGAGACCAGGTCATGCTCCATGGCCAGGTGTTCTGAATGCTGTTCATTGCTCGCCACGCAGATCATCCCCGTGGAAAACTTCCCCCCTTCTATTCCTTCCCGGAATTCCCGACGGGTCATTTTGGCCAGTATCACTTCCTGTCCGGGCATACCCTCCTCCTATTTCCATCCTTCCGGCATAAATTTTCCCCAAGACAGGCCGGAGGAATTATAATAAGCAATGGCTCTTCTCCCAACCGAGTGGGTGCAAAGGGTACCGAAATATTCTCCGCCCAGGGGGTGCACCCCGAATCCCCCCTTGCCTTGGCAACGAGCATGCCGGGCGATGGAAAATCAACCGAAATTACCCCCTCGATTGGGAGAGGACCCTAAACAATAGAATCGGCTAACGGGCTTCTAAAGCCCTCCCGGAGGATCCCCACCCGGTTGAAGTAATTCTTTATGCCACGAAACCGTCTGCCGTTCAAGGGCAAAGATGCGGTCTTCCGGCCCGGCGATGGAAGTCTGCGGGTGGCAACATTACGCCGAGGATGGAGAATCGACGCCCCTTTGCCCGTATGGAGGTCATGGGCCGGATATGAATCTTCCCAACCCAATTTCAGACGCCGTCGGCTCTCACCGAAAAGGCCTCCTGCTGATGATCGGCGCCGGCCTCTGCTGGAGCACGGGCGGGGTCCTGGTCCGCAGCGTGGTTCTCACCGATCCCTGGGAAATCGTCTTCTGGCGGTCCATCTTCATGGTGGCCTTCATGATCGGGATCCTCAGTGTCTGGCACCGGGCAAAGGTTTTCGAGAAAATCTTTGAAGTCGGCCTTCCCGGCGTCCTGGCGGGCGCTTTTCTGGCCTCGACTTTTTTCTTTTTCATCCTCTCCGTGACCCGCAACACCGTGGCCAATACCCTTGTCCTGATGAGCGTGGGCCCTTTCTTTGTGGCTCTTGCCGGCAGAATCCTCCTGGGAGAACGGGTTTCCCCCCGGACCTGGGGGACGATCTCCGCGGCCCTCGCGGGCATTGTTTTGATGTTCTTCGAGGGGCTGGACTCCGGAAGAACGACCGGCAATCTCCTGGCCCTGGGAGTTCCAGTCGCCTTCGCCCTGAACGTGGTCATTCTGCGGCGGGCCCACGCCAGCGTGAGCATGGCACCGACGGTCATGCTCGCCGGGATCTTTTCCATCCTCCTTTCCCTTCCCCTCGCCTGGCCCTTAACTCCCACGATCCGGGACCTTTTGGTCCTGGGAATCATGGGATGGCTACAGCTGGGCACCGGGTGCGTGCTCATGGTCATGGCCGCCCGCTACCTCTCGGCCGCCGAAATCGGCCTTTTGGCCCTCCTGGAAACCATCCTGGGCCCCGTGTGTGGTCATTTTTGCCCTTCTGCTGAACGGCCTGCTGGGAATGAGGGAGCGACCGAGCCCGGGTTGAGCCCCGTCGGGGGATGGAACGGTGCTTACCCCTCCGGGGACCCCCCCTGCAGAGAGCGGCGATAAAGAATGAAGAAGAGAAAGGCCGCTAGCAGGTGAACGGTGAAAAAGGCCCATAGAACCGGAGCGTAGCTTGCGGTACGGTCGAAGACCCAGCCGGCGTAGATGGGGCTGAGGAAAGTCCCCAGGCCGGTGCCGACAACGATGATTCCCCGTAGCGTCCCGTAACTGCGGCGCCCGAAGAAGTCCCCGATCAAGGCCCAGTTCAAGGGCACCGTTCCCATGGTAACCGCCAGGCCCACCGGAAGGGCGTAGAGAAAAATCCCCGATTCTCCGTACAGCAGCAGAAGCATCCCCGTCATGGTGGGAAGAACGCCCAGGCCGCAGATCAGGGATTTTTCCCAGCGGTCCCCGAACCAGCCGCATAAAAGAGTAATGGGAATGGTGCTCAGGGCAAAAAGGCTGACCAGGTAGGCGCTCGCCGCCTCGGTCTGGCCTTTCCAGACAAAGAGGGGAACGAAGTGAATCGTCAGGGCCACGGTAATCGAGACCCGCATCGCGATGGCCAGAAGAAGGATCCAGAAATCCGGGATGCGCAGCGCTTCGGCCACGGTGAAATCCCTTCGCGGGACGGTTTCCGGCCTTCGCCCTTCCACCGCGGTCCGACCGTCCCGCAGGGAATCCCCATCGGGGAGAAGCCCCATGGACTCGGGCGTCCGACGGATCGGGAGGGCGGCGGGGACGGCCACGGCCAGGATGATCCATCCGGCAATCACCGCCCCGGTGCGCCAGCCGTAGCTCAAAATTATGCGGGAAAGCAGCGGGGCCATGAACATCCCGCCGACGCTGGCCGCGACCCCGGTGAGGGCAAACCCTTTTCCCCGGTGGCGGATAAACCAGCTGTTCACCGCGGCGTACACGGGATGAAAAAAGCCGGCGTTGAACCCCATGGAGATGATGAAGATGTAGATGAAGAAGAACTGCCAGAAGGTCTGGACGAAGGAAAGCAGGATGAACCCTGCCCCGGCCAAAGTGGTACCCAACAGCATCATGACCCGGGGCCCCCAGCGGTCCACCAGGTATCCCACCAGGGGCCCTTCGGCCCCGCCTTCCAGGCGGGCCGCCCCGTAAAGGAGCGAAATGGCCGCGCTGCTCACCCCGAGGTCTCTTTTCAGGGGGAGAAAAAAGACGGTGAGCCCGTGGATGAGAATCCCCGCTCCGACGCAGATGATCAGGGCCCCCAGGAGGACGATCCACCACCCGTAAAATATTCGCTTCCCAAAGGATGGGAAGGATAATTTCATTTCAGCCGCATCCTTTCCCCTCTTGGCACCGTCCTTCCAGATTTACCCCATTGCCGGGCGGATGTCAAAAATAAAGAAAAAAATGAATAAAAACTTAACCGCAGAGATCGCGGAGTACGCAGAGGTATAAAAAAATGGAAGAGTGGAATGTTGGAATATTGGACAAAAAATTGAACCGCAAAAGCCCGTTATTCCATCATTCCATTATTCCAATATTCCAATTGTTTGCAGATTCCAGCACTCCAATTTCTTTCCTCTGCAGTTCATTTTTTCTTCATCCTAGGAGGGCGCAGAGCCCTCTATAATTTTTTGGGCAACCAGAAACCAGCGGGGACGGCTGCGCGCCGTGCCGGAGGGAAGAAGCGGTCTCGAATTTTTCTTTCTTCTGGGTTACAATACAGCAGAAAAATCGGAACGATGGAATCGTGGAATCTAAAACCATCGGAATATTGGGGTACTGGAACATGGGAATACTGGAACGGCGAGCTGTTGACTTTATTTATTTCCTCTTGGATCCATGATTCCATTTTTCCACCATCCCATGATTGCCATTTCTTAATACCATGAAGTAAGGAGAGGTCCCATGCAGAGCAATCTTTTGAAGAAAAAACTCAAGGAAGGAAGAGTGTGTTTGGGGACTTTTGTCCGGCTCGGTCCGGCGGCGACGGAAATTCTGGGATACGGCGGGTGGGACTTCGCGGTCATCGACATGGAACACGGGGTTTTTGATTTCCCCCTGGCGGAGCAATGCATCCGGGCAGCACGGATTTCAGGGATCTCCAGCCTGATCCGGGTGGCCGAGCCGAATCCTTCCCATATCATGCGCTCCATCGACGCCGGCGCCGAAGGGGTCCAGATCCCCCAGGTGGAGAGCGCGGAAACCGCCGCCCTCGTCTCCCGGGCGGCCCGCTACTTCCCGGAAGGGAACCGAGGGCTTTGCAGCTTCGTCCGGGCGGCCCAATATTCGGCCGTCCCTCCGGAAGAGCATATGGCCACCTCCAACCTGGAGGTCGTGACGGTCATCCATATTGAAGGGGAAAGGGCGGTCCGGGAGGTGGAAGCGATCATCCAAACGCCGGGGATCGACGTCCTCTTCCTGGGGCCCTGGGACCTGTCTCAATCGCTCGGAGTGCCCGGGAAGACCAAGGATCCGCGGGTGGTCGAACTCATGGAAAAAGTGATCGTCCTGTGCCGGGAGAAGGGGGTGATTTCCGGCACCTTCGTGCGCTTCGTGGACGAGGCCAAATACTGGATCGACCGTGGCGTCCGGTACCTGATGCTCTCCACCGACGCGGGATTGCTGCTCCAGGTGAGCCGGGAGAGGCTGGAAGGGCTGCGAAAGCTCTGCAGCTAAGCCTCTCCCAAAAATCCTAAATCGCCTTGTTCAAATCCACATCCACTTGGGCCATTTTCAAAGCGCGGGCAACCAATAACTTCCACATTCCTTCCTCGTCATAGGGGATCAGAACACTCCCTTTGAATTCCGAGGGTAAATCCAGTCCCTCCTCATACAGGGCGCAGACCATGTTGGGCTCCAGCCGGCCCATTAAAAACCCGAGCTCGAAAATGACATTTTGCGCGGGGCGCGGCCTGGGCTCCTCCTCTTCTCCTTGGGGATAGCCCATATCATCGCCGGTCAGGAAGGCGATGGCGAATACCGCATCCTCATATTGCTTATATTTCTTGAGGAGGCTCACCCCCTGGCCTGCGGCGTCTTCGGGGAACATTGGCTCCAGGTCAAGCTTCTTCAGGAAATCGGCAATCAGGGTCATTTTTTCTTCATCCGGGCCATGGAGGATCAATACTTTTCGGTCCTTCGATTTTGTCATGGGCGCCACCTTTTTCCCGGCCGCCACCGGGTGCGAATCCTGATGAACGGGCAAATCTACGCTTAGCTCTTTGGCCAAATCTTTCTTTCCCCTGGTTTTGGGAATCTCCCGGGGGACTTCCGGCTTTTCCTCGGGCGGCGGGGGGCTTTCTTCCTGGAAGGTTATGACCCCCGACGATCCTTTGGCGAGCAGTTGTTCAATGCATTTCTCCAGGTTTTTCAGGGTCGTCTGAAAATTGGTGCGCCGCATTTTCTCCAGGTTGGATTCCGGCTCGTAGGCTGACAGGGGCTTATTCTCCCCACTGTACAGGATCGAATCAATCGCTTCCAGGCGGGGACCGAAAGCCCGGGTGAAAATTTCCTTGGTGAACAGGTTCCAATATTGGAGGTCCCCCGGGGAAAGAAAACTGTTCTTGAGCAGCTCCTCTCCCTTGGTCTTCTGGACTTGAAGGAGTTCGGCGATTTCCTTTGCCGAAACCGTCGGCAGGAGGATCAGGGGGGCGATTTCTTTGCGACGCGTCTTTTCCATAATCTGATCTTCCCGGGTTTTGAATGAACAAGGGATGATAAACCGATCCGCCGGATTCTGTCCTGGTCCGGCTGAACCGGGTTGTCTTCTGCCCAAAAAGCCATGATTTTTAACAAGTTATCGTCAATCCCGGCAAAAACTTAAATGATTGGAAAAGGTTACCCTGGGTCGAGTCGACGCTCCGGCCTGTTCGGGAGAAAACATTAAATGAGATTCTTTAAATAAATCATGAAGTTAAACTTTTTTCTGCACCCCCCGGGGCCGAAGAACAGTTGGAAGGCCGCTTCGTGAACCCCGGTTGATTTTCCAGGCATCATATCTTTTGGGAGGATGATTCTCACGGATACCAATTTACCAGAATTATGCTCATTTGTGAACCTAGACCTTGGGGTTTAAAATGGAGGGTAGGAACATGAAGATTGGAACTCTGTCTTTTATCGGGATTCTTCTTTCCATGGGGTTGATCGCTTTGGGGTGCCAAAAAACAGACCTTGCCAAGGAGGGAAAAGACGCCATGGTGGCCAAGACCACGGAAAGCCAGACTTATAAAACTGCCACCTTTGCCGGTGGATGTTTTTGGTGTATTGAGGCTGATTTCGAAAAAATCCCCGGGGTGGCAAAGGTGATATCGGGATACACGGGGGGAACGAAAGAAAACCCCACCTACGAAGAGGTTTCCTCGGGGACGACCGGGCATGTGGAAGCCGTTCAGGTCTACTATGACCCGGAAAAGGTGAATTACGAGAAGCTTCTCCAGGTATTCTGGCGGCATATCGACCCGACCGACGGGGGAGGGCAGTTTGTCGACCGGGGCTCTCAGTACGGGAGCGCGATTTTTTACCATGACGGAGAGCAAAAGAAAGCCGCTGAAAAATCAAAGCAAGAACTGGCCAAATCGGGGAAATTCGGAAAACCGATTGTGACCCCGATCCTGAAATTCACCCGGTTCTACGAGGCCGAGGATTATCACCAGGACTATTACCGGAAAAACCCGCTTCGCTACACCTATTACCGGCACGGGTCCGGGCGCGACCGGTTTTTGGAAAAAGTATGGGCGAAAGAGAGGATGGAAACCAAAGCAGATCCCGAGGGCAAGTACAAAAAACCGGATGATGAAACCCTGCGCAGGCGCTTAACCCCCTTGCAGTACGAGGTGACCCGGGACGAAGGGACCGAGCCCCCATTCCAGAATGAATACTGGGACAACAAACGGGAGGGTATTTACGTAGACATCGTTTCGGGCGAACCCCTTTTCAGCTCCAAGGACAAATATGATTCCGGCACTGGCTGGCCCAGCTTCACCCGGCCCCTGGAGCCCGGAAATATCGTGGAAAGGGATGACCACAGCCTGTTCATGAAACGAACCGAAGTGCGGAGCAAGCACGGGGATTCGCACCTGGGCCACGTCTTCCCGGACGGCCCCCCTCCGACCGGCCTTCGCTACTGCATGAACTCGGCGGCCCTGCGCTTCATCCCCAAAGAAGACCTTGAAAAAGAGGGGTACGGCCAATATGCAAAGCTCTTTGCGGAAAAGAAATAGCTTTTCCCCAACGAAAGGACAGCCGAATTTCTCTCGCCGAGGCCGCAGGGAACGCAGAGAAAAATATATTTAAATCAATTGAATACTATCGTTTTTTTTGCCTTCTCTGTGTACTCTGCGTGCTTTAGCGAAGCGGGCGAGACAAAAAGCCTTTGTCTCTCGCAGAGCCCGCAGAGTTCGCAGAGAAGAACATCCATACAGGATAAAGCATACAGGACACAGGATTCAGGTCCCAGTCCTAAGCATTCTGGTTTCCAAAGAATAACCCATAACCCGTAAAAATAAATTTTGGGATCATCTCCAAATTCGTCGGTGGAATGCTTTATGAAAGACTGGCAAGGGCTCGGAAGGAAAGTCAGATTGCGCAGCAAGCATCGGCGGGATATTCGCTTTCCATGAACTCCCTGCTGGTCATCCGCAAAGCGCAGCGGGGGCGGAATAAGCAAGCTTCGAAAAAATAACAGATACCCCCGCCACCGGTTGGGAGAGATATGCGCCTCATGGTTGCGAGCAAGATGACTTTTCTTCCGGGCCCCTGAAATCACAGGAAATTCTGAAGAGAGCAGCTCTTTGGCTTTCAACGGATTTAGAGATGATCCAAATTTTTTTTATTTGCCTCAAGCGAAGCCCTGAACCTAGTATGGTTCAGGGCGAAGCGGGCGAGACAAAAAGCCTTTGTCTCTCGCAGAGCCCGCAGAGTTCGCAGAGAAAGGGCGAATTTTGGGTTTTTATACTAAAAAGGTTGTTGCTTTCCCCTCTGGGAGCTCTGCGTCTCGAGCGAAGCGGGCGAGACAAATAAGTTTTTGTCTTTAAAGCTTCCGCTCCAGGAAAACGGCCCCGGGGACCGGATTGTGGCAATAGGAAGGTATGGCTTCGAAACCCAGTTTTTTATAGAGCGCCCGGGCCTCTTTCATGGAGGGAACCGTATCCAGACGCATCCGGGTATAGCCCTTCTTTTTGGCCTCTTGAATCACTCTTTGGGCCAGAGACTTGCCGATTCCCAGGTGACGGAAGGACGGCCTCACAAACAGGCGTTTCATCTCGCAGGTATCCTGGTCGATTTTCCTCAGGGCCACACACCCGGCGACCTGATCCCGGTGCAGGGCCAGGAGGAGACAGCCTTCGGGCGGGGTATAGCCCCCCGGCAGGCTGGCCATTTCCTCCTCAAAATTCTGAAAATCGAGGGCGAAATCCAGGGTAGCGGCGTATTCCTCGAAGAGGATCTTCGCCTGGCGGAGTTCTTTTTCGGCGTGGGCGGAAACAACGGAAATCATAATCCTGGATCTGAAAATTCTGCCGCCCGGGGATTAGGTTTCATCGTTTATAGTATCCCCATTCAACCAGTCGCGCGTAAGCGTGCTGGGCGAATTTTCCCTCCCGCACGACCTGAAGGTATCGGTGGTATTCCCTGGCCGCTTCCTCCTTGTTCCCCATTCTTTCCCGGCAGTATCCTTTGAAGAAGACGGTGGTGGGGTTGCCGGGAAGGACCTTTTCATAGGAGCTGAAATCCTGGTAGGCCCCGGCGAAGTTCCGGGTCTGGAGCTTGGCGAATCCGCTCAGGTAATGGGCCTGGGCTTCCTGCGGGTAAACGGACTTGGCCGCCTCCGAGTAGCGCAGGCCCTCGGCGGGTTTTTTCTGGATGATCTGGCAGGTGGCCATCATGACCAGGCCGGCATAGTCATTGGGGGTCTGCTTCAGGGCCTTCCGGAAATGGGCCTCCGCTTCTCCCATCTTCTGGCCGTTCATCGCCTGTTCCCCTTTTTGCAGCTCCTCGATGGTGCCCTTCATGGCGCGGAGCCTGGCCGTATGATCCATGTACCTTTCCCGGTTCAGGGAAAGGTTCTGGGCGGAAGCATATTTCGTCTGAGAATTTTTCACCGCGGTCTGGTAGCGCTCATCGCTCATGGGGTGGGTGGCAAACATGAGCTCAATCGAGCTGGGTTTGGATTTGGATAGGCTCTGGAGCATCTCCATCAGCCCCACCATCCCCTTCGGGCTATAGCCGGCCTTGACCATGTATTCCATCCCCAGGGCATCCGCCTCCCGTTCATTGTCCCTGCTGTAATGGGCCAGCAGAGCCCCGGCCCCGATGCTTCCCAGAGCGCCCGCCACCTGTCCCAGACCGCCGGCCACCGCGCCGGCCACCACGGAAAAGCCGCCCACAATGGCGTTGGTCAGCTTCCCTTTGGACATCTGCTGAGCCGTATGCCGGGCGTTCACATGTCCCAGCTCATGGCCCAGGAGGGCGGCTAGTTCCGATTCATTATCCAGGGAGAGAAGAATTCCCCGGGTACAGGCAATGCTGCCCCCGGGAAAGGCGTAGGCATTCACATAGTTGGCATTGACCACCCGAAAGGAATAGGGCATCTGGGTACGGTGTGTTCGGGCCGCCAGGCTCCCCCCAACTTGTCGGACATAATTGTTGAGGCCTGGGTCCTGGATCTGCCCGTAATCCGCCGAAAACTGAAAAGGGGCATTCTGCCGGTCGATCTGAATCTCTTCTTCTTCCGAAACCAGCATCAGCTGGGTTCTTCCGGTAACCGGGCTGACGGCGCAGCTGACCGCCGCCCCGGCGGCGGAGATGGACAGGAGCCACAAAAAATGCCGGCGGCTGAAGGAAGGAAGTTCTCTCTCCAAGAAGAAAAATTCGTTCATACATCCTCCTTCCTTAAAGATCGTTCCGGAAATATTTTATTTTTACCACAAGACGATAAATAAAAAAAGATGATCTCCCTTCCATCTTCCCCTGGTCGCCGCCCGGCATTTCGATTTTTCTTGTTCCCGTCCGCGGTCTGTGGGAAGATGAAAAAAGAGGAACCGAATTAGGGACCGATCACTCGAGGGAGGCCCTGATGAAATCTCTACGGATGGCAATTTGTGTGCTTGCCTGGCTCCTTTGCCTGAGTCCCGCCTTTGCCCAGGTGAAGGATCAGAAATTCAGCCCTGAAGAGATCAGAAAAATGGCCGAAACCTCCGCTGTGATCGAAACCAAGTTCGGAAACCTGACTCTCCGTTTTTTCCCCGACGTGGCCCCCAACCACGTGCAGAACTTCATCGACCTGGCCAAGAAGGGGTTCTACGACGGAACCCTCTTCCACCGGGTGATCCCGGGGTTCATGATCCAGGGGGGGGACCCGAATTCCAGGAACCCGGACCGCTCCACCCACGGGTATGGCGGCCCGGGGTATACCCTCAAGGCGGAATTCAATGAAAAACCCCATTTACGAGGCACCCTGTCCACGGCCCGGCGGCCGGATCATGTGGACAGCGCCGGGTCCCAGTTTTTTATCTGCGTCGCCCCCGCTCCCCGCCTCGACAGAAAATACACGGTCTTCGGCGAAGTGGTCTCGGGAATGGAAGTGGCCGACAAAATCGTCAGCCAGCCGAGGGATCAAAAAGATAATCCCCTCGACCCGATTGCGATGAAGGTCAAAATCGTGGAAAAATAGGGACCGGGATCGAGCATCGAAAAAAAGGGGCAAGGTACAAAATTCAGGAAGAGCCCCAAGACTCGGAGAACCGAAAAATGCGATGGATCAGGATTGTAGCGGCGGGAATGTTTCTTTTTCTTTTCGCGAGCGCAGGCTCGGGGGAGATGCGCAATAGAAACTTTACCGACAAGGAGAAAAAGCAAATGAGCGAAACGAAAGCGGTCATTGAAACCAAATTTGGAAATATGGAGCTTCAGTTCTTCCCTGACGTGGCCCCCAACCACGTGAAGAACTTTATCGACCTGGCCAAGAAGGGGTTCTACGACGGAACCCTCTTCCACCGGGTGATCCCGGGGTTCATGATCCAGGGAGGGGACCCCAACACCAGGAATCCCGACCGATCCAAGCACGGAATGGGCGGACCCGGCTACACCCTGAAGGCGGAGTTCAACGACAAGCCGCATAAGAAAGGTCCTCTTTCCATGGCCCGGGCGTCGGATCCCAACAGCGCCGGGTCCCAGTTCTTTATCTGCGTGGCTCCCGCGTCCTTTCTGGACAAGCAGTACACGGTCTTCGGCG
>LJUR01000138.1 GCA_001304105.1 Deltaproteobacteria bacterium SM23_61 | reverse complement strand
TGATCATCAGGGATGATCCCCCGGGCCATGCTCCGGCTATAGAAGGGAATGTGGGTCGCTTCCACAAAAGCCCGGAGCTCTTCGCCGGCTCCCGACCACCAGACCCCGCCCCCGGCCACGATCACGGGCCGCTGCGCCTTGCTCAGGAGGTCCGCTGCCTTCTCGATGGCCAGAGGATCTCCGTAGGGCCGGTGCTCCGTGCGGTAATCCTTGCACCAAACGACTTCTTCGATGTGGGACTGTCCGTCCACGATGTCGATGGGGATCTCCAGGAAGACGGGTCCCGGTCTCCCGCTCCGCGTCTGACGGAAGGCGCTGGTCATGTATTCGCAGATGCGGTTCGTCTTGTAGACGCTGCGCGACCACTTGGTGACCGGATGCATGACCTCGATCTGATCCATGTCCTGCATGGCTCCGATGTCCCGTCTCTCGATGGAGCTCCTCCCGGAAATAACGACTACGGGGGAACCGCTCTGCATGGCCACGGAGACCCCGGGAAAAGCGTTCACCGCGCCGGGACCGGCGGTCACCACCGCCACCCCCGGCTTCCCGGTAAACCGGGCCCACCCTTCCGCCATGTTCACCGCCGCCTGCTCGTGCCGGGTATCGATGATCTTGATGCCGAAATCGATGCAGGCATCGAATATAGTGTTGATGTGTCCGCCGGAGAGCCCGAAGATGTAATTGACCCCTTCTTCCTTGAGCGCCCGCACGACCAAATCCCCCCCGCGCCAGATTTCTTTTTCTCCCATTTTGTTCCCTCCCGTAAAAAAATAGCCCCACTTCTTCTTTGGAAGTGGGGCTGAGAGTATCTCCCATTCATAACAACGCCTCTGAACTCTGAAGGTAAAGGGCTATGGTTTCATGGGCAGTAAATAGAATCCCACCCCCGACTTGAAAGAAGTCTATTTCTTTGAAAAAGGAATATCAAGGATTTTTTGACGCCCATGAGATGGGGGCGGTTCGCGAACCGCCCCTACTGCCCCGGGTTTACTCATTCTCGGAAAGTCGGGCTTTCATCTCGTTCAAAAGATTCAGCGCCTCCAGGGGGGTGAGGCGGTTGGGGTCGACCCTGCGCAAGGCCTCGCGGACCGGGTCGGGAGGAGACTGGAAAAGGGTTCTCTGGTGGGTCTCCCAGGTCAGCTTGCGCTTCTTGGACAGGGCTAATTTGGGGACCCCGGCTTCGGTAAACTCTCCCTGTTCCAGATTCTGGAGGACTTCCTTGGCCCTCTCGAGGACCCCTTCCGGAAGCCCGGCCAGCCTGGCCACCTGGATGCCGTAACTCCGGCTGGTCCCCCCCTCCACCAGTTTTCGCAAGAAGATCACCCGGTCGTTCCATTCTTTCACCGCCACGTGGAAATTCTTGACCCGCGGCTTGGTGAGGGCCAGCTCGGTGAGCTCGTGGTAGTGGGTGGCGAAGAGGGTCTTGGGCTGAAAGGGACAGCTGTCGTGGAGGTACTCGGTGACCGCCCAGGCGATGGATAGTCCGTCGAAGGTGCTCGTCCCCCGCCCGATCTCGTCGAGGAGAATCAGGCTGCGGGGGGTGATATTGCGCAGGATGTGAGCCACCTCCTCCATCTCCACCATGAAGGTGCTCCGACCGCGGACCAGGTCGTCGGTGGCGCCCACCCGGGTGAAGATACGGTCCACCAGCCCTACGTCAGCTTCTTTCGCCGGGACGAAGCTCCCCATCTGGGTCAGGATGACGATCAGCGCCGCCTGGCGCATGATCGTCGATTTGCCGGCCATGTTGGGGCCGGTGATGATCAGGATCTGCCGGTCTTCCCCGTTCAGGGCGAGGTCATTGGGAACGAACCGTTCCTCCAGGGAGATCCGCTCCAGGACCGGGTGCCGCGCTTCCACAAGGGTCAGGCTGTCGCCCTCGCTGAGCTGCGGCCGGCTGTACCCGTACCGTTCCGCTATATCGGCAAGGGCTGAGAGGACATCCACTTCGGCCAAGGCCTGGGCGATCTTCTGGATGCGGGGAATTTGGGCCGCCACCTTTTTCAGGACCTCCTGGAAAAGCTGGAACTCCAGGGCCTCGGTCTGTTCTTCCGCCTGGAGGACCTGGGTCTCATACTCCTGCAGTTCCTGGGTGATGAATCTCTCGGCGTTGGCCAGGGTCTGCTTGCGCATGTAGTGGGAGGGCACCGAGGAGAGGTTGGGCTTGGTGACTTCGATGTAATAGCCGAACACCCGGTTGAAACGGACCTTCAGGGAGGTGATTCCGGTCCTCAACCGCTCCTTGGCTTCCAGGTCCGCGATCCACCCCTTCCCCTCGCGGCTTATCTCCCGGAATCGGTCCAGGGTGGCATCGAAGCCCTTCTTGATCACCCCCCCTTCTTTCAGGGAGAGGGGTGGATTATCCTCGATCGCCCGCTCCAGGAGATCGCGAAGGTCCGGCAGATCGCGCAGATCGGCCAGGAACCCATTAAAGCCTTCATATTCCAAGGGGGAAAGGAGGGTCCGCACGTCGGGCAACAGGTTCAACGACGCCCGGAGAGCCACCAGGTCCCGGGCGTTGGCCACCCCCAGGGAAATGCGGGCCGACAGCCTCTCCAGATCCTTGACCTGGCGCAAAGAGTCCCGGATGGCTTTCCGCGGCAGGTCCTTTTCTTTCAGTTCTTCAACCTTCTCCAGCCGGTCGTGGATTTTTTCCCGGTCCATGAGCGGGGAACCGAGCCAACGTTTGAGCATTCGACCTCCCATGGAGGTTACGGTTTCATCCAGGATGTCCAGCAGGGAACCCTTGCGGCTGCGGCTCTGGAGGTTTTCAAAGAGCTCCAGGTTCCTCCGGGTGGTCTCATCCAGGACCAGGTAGTCATGAACCCGATAAAACTCCAGCCGGGAAAGATGGGTGGGGGAAACCTTCTGCGTCTCTTCCACGTAAAAAAGAATCGCCCCCGCGGCGGAAAGAGATGCATCGGCTTCTTCCGGAAGGGAGAGACCGAGGGAGGTCAGTCGTTCCCGGGACCGGACCGCGCTGAATACCTCCGGGGGAAGGGGGCTGTAAAGGGCGTGGGGATATGCCCTCATCAGCCGCTTTATGGACGCCTGCGATTTAGCCGTTTCCGCAAGCAGAATCTCCCTCGGCTCCACCCGCAGGACTTCATCCCGAAGAGATTGGACGGTGTTCACCTCGGCGGCCTGAAAATCGCCGGTGGAAGCATCCAGGATGGCCAGGCCGAAGCGTTCTTCTCCCAGGGCGATGGCCATCAAAAAATTGTTGGCCTTGGGCTGCAGGAGGTCGTCTTCGAAAACCATCCCCGGAGTCACGATGCGGATGACTTCCCGCCGCACGAGCCCCTTGGCCTGGGAAGCGTCCTCCATCTGCTCGCAGACGGCCACCTTGAATCCCCGGTCCACCAGCTTCTGGATGTACCCTGAAGCCGCGTGGTAAGGAACTCCGCAGAGGGGGACGGAGTCTTCCTTGTTCTTGTCCCTGGAGGTTAAAGCAATATCTAATATTTCTGAAGCGATCTTCGCGTCTCGTTGTCCATCCGCTTCCATCCGCTGGAGGTTTTATTCAAATTACCCTACTCTCCGGGAAAATACAACCCATCCAGGAAAAAACGTTATAGGTTATACGTTACTGGTTAGAGGCAAAACCCGCTATTTCCAAGAAGAACGGGGCACCGGGGGCAGCCACAAGCAACCCCTTCAATCCGAAATCCACGCTGCACTACGTAGAGTGCAGGGCTGCCCCGAACCACATAGAATTCAGGGCCCGGCCCTGAACCTTACATGGTTCAGGGCGCATTCCGAATTCTGAATAATCCTCTTGACGGTCCCTTTCGAATTCAATAAACTGAGTTAGACTTACCCTTGAATCTTATCAATAGCGGACAGGAGGAAATCCCATGTTGGTCAGGAAGAAAATGAAAAAAGACCTGGTAACGGTCACCAAGGACGAGAGGATGATCGCGGCGAAGAAGATCATGAAGGAAAAGAACATCCGCCATCTTCCGGTGGTGGACGGAAAGAAACTTGTCGGGCTGCTGACCAATATGGACGTCCGGAAAGCCGAGGCCTCTCCCGCCACCTCCCTGGAAATCCGTGAGCTTCATTACCTTCTGGACAAGCTTACCGTGGGTGAAATCATGACCCGCAATGTAATTACCATTCCCCCCGATGTCTCCATCGAGGAAGCGGCCATCCTCCTCCATGACAACAAAATCGGCTGTCTCCCGGTGGTGGAAGACGGGAATCTAGTGGGCATCATCAGCGAAAACGACATCATGGAAATTCTGATCGACGTGATGGGAATGAAGGAAAAAGGGAGCCGGCTGGAAGTCCAGGTGGATGACAAGCCCGGGGCCCTGGCCGATATCACCCGGATCATAAAAGAATCCAACGTGAACATCACCAGCGTGGTGACCGATGTCGCCGACGAACCCGGCAAACGGGTGGTGGTCTTTAAACTGAAAACCTTCTACTTCGAGCCCATCAAGAAAGCCCTGGAGGCCGGTGGCTTTCCCGTCCTTTACGCCAAGATCGAGAAATAGCCTCTCTCATGCGGAAGGGGGCACTTCCTGCTCCCCTTCCCCTTCTTTCGCCTTTTCCCCGAATACCCGGGTGAGGAATGATTTTTGGACCGGGGCCGTGCTTTCAGGAATTTTATTGTCCTCCTGCAGGCGGTCCCGTTCGCGCTCCAGTTCCTCGATCGACCTTCGATAACCACGAATCCGGGAGTGGACCCCGATCCGGGAGATAAAAGCCCACACCGCGGAGAGGATCAGCCCCACGAGGACAAAGAGAAAGGCCCAGAGAAAGAGCGGTAAGGGAGGGGTGACCAGGCCGAAGTAATAATTCAGGGAAACGGGTTGATCGTTCTGGATGGCAAACCCGATTCCGACGATCAAGAGAATGAAAAAAAGAGTTCCGCGAATCAGTCCCATGATTCCCTCCCTAGCTTCGAAGCTTCTGAAAGTAAGGGAACAGCCTGCGGTAGGTCTGCTTCAGGTGCTCGGGGATGACCCGAACTTCGGCCAGAGCGGGCATGAAATTCGTGTCCCCGATCCAGCGGGGAACGATGTGGAAATGAATGTGGTGGCGGATCCCCGCCCCGGCCACCTGCCCGAGGTTCATGCCCACGTTGAAACCGTCCGGATGGAAGGCCTTGCTTAGAATCTCCATGGAAACTCCCAGATTAAAAAGAATGTCGGCCATCTCCGCCTTTTTCAGCTTCCCGATCTGGTCCACATGCCGGACCGGGGCCACCAGGAGGTGCGCGTAGGAATAAGGATAACGGTTGATCATGACCAGAGAACGAGAAGTCCGGTGCAGGATCAGCCTTTCCCGGTCCGGTCGTCCATTGACCGTGCAAAAGATACACTTCTGCCCCTTCTTGTCCGCAAGAATATAATCCATGCGCCAAGGGGCCCAGAGAGCTTCTACCATCTTTTTCTCCTCGAAACCTTTCACAAGTAAATGATCTCTGCCTCAATCTCCTCCCCCAGGGTCAACAGGCCAACGGTCCTGGGGGACGAACCCATCCCTCCCCCGAAAGCCCCCGGGTTGAAGAAAAAAATCCCTTCCCGTTTCCTTGCGGAAGGATGATGGGTATGTCCGTACACAATGCAATCCACTCCCTCGAATTGCCGGGCGATTCTTTCTTCGATCCCCTGGGGTGCCCCCCATCCGTGGGTTAAGCCGATTTTATAGCCGCCTGCGCTGATGACCCGATTCACGGGGAACTCCTTCCTTACCAGGGAAGAATCCATGTTCCCGCAGACGGCAATCACCTTCTTCCCGGAGAAGGAATCCAGCACCCGAAGTTCGGTCATGTCCCCGGCATGGAGGATCATCTCCACCTCTTTGAAGGGACCATCCGCCAGATCTCCCAATTCTTTAGTCGGGTGGCTCAGATGGGTGTCCGAAATCACTCCAATTCTGATCAACTTCTGCTTCTTCCTCTTTCCTCGGCCCTCAATCGTCGAACCTCCTGGTCAGCGGCCCTATTATAGTCTTTTCCTTACCAAAAACAAAGCTTTATCGATATCACGTAAAAAGTCTCTTGGAGCGTCACCCCGGCGAAAGCCGGGGTCCAGACGTCGTCCCGACGAAAGTCGGGAACCATCTCAAAGACTGGATCCCGGTTCTCACCGGGAACCCTGGATTCCGGCTTTCGCCGGAATGACGAATTTCATCAAATTCCGACTTCTTACGAGTTCATCTTTATTGCCGCTATTCTATTTCTGGGTAATCTGCGGAATCTGCGGATCATCCGTCTTTTATTTCTATGAGCTCAACCTCCCCCCAAACGGCCAGCTTCTCACCCAGGATGATAACCGCACCCGATACCCCTTCAATGGCCTTCGCCCTCTGCAGTCCTTCCTCCAGATCGTCCGGAGTGCTTACCAGGTTGCCCACGGCCGTTGCCGCGGCATCGGCCAATGATGCCGAGGGAGAAAGGATGCAGACGGCGTCGGCCCGGCCAAAGCTGAGGGAAGGCCCCACGGTTCCCGAGGAAGTGCATACCCCCCAGGGATGCCCGGCCGGGGGAACGACCAGGCCTAGGCGCAGGCTCAGGGGTGAGCTTGCGGCAAAAATTCCTACCCTTGTTTCCCGGGCGCAGGAGAGGAAAATATCCCCCCCGTTTTCCACCATGACTTCGGGACACTCCTCCAGCAAATCTTCTCCCACCGCTTCCGCCATGGCCCCGGCCACTGCGGCCATGGGACCCACTCCTGCGGCCTCCCCCGCCCGGATCATCCGGCAGACGATGGGCGGGGCGAATTCATCGACCGGCACCGGGATCAGGGAGCGGAGAAAATCGGGATGAGCGAGGATATAGCTCTCCATCTGGTAACGATGACGGAGAACGGATTGACGTGCGTTTTCGGAGAGGTCGCGGGTTGCCCGGAGATACAGGTCGGTTTCCTTGACCTGAACCTGGAAGGAAGTCAGGTGCGAGCCGAGGAGAAGGTTTCGGTATTTTCTCTTCTGGTATGTCGCGAATGGATCGACCGGCTTTTCCCCCACGGCAGAATCTCTATCCCCCGAAAACCTGGCCCATGCGGCGGTATTTCTCGTATCTTCGCTTCAGGAGTTCTTCGACGGAGAAGGTCTGGAGTTCTTTCAGGTGACGGCTCAGGGACTCGGATAAGATCCGGGCCATGGCCTCTGCATCCCGGTGGGCTCCGCCCAGGGGCTCGGCCAGGACTTCGTCGATGATCCCCATTTCATGCAGGTCAGCCGCCGTACCCTTCAGGGCCTCAGCCGCTTTCTCCTTTTCCGTCTCACTTTTCCACAGGATGGCGGCACAACCTTCCGGGGAGATGACCGAATAGGTGGCATTTTCCAGCATGAGCAGCCGGTCCGCCACTCCCAGCGCCAGGGCTCCTCCGCTTCCCCCTTCCCCGATGATCACCGAAAGGATGGGAGTCCGCAGCGTGGCCATGGCCTGCAGGTCCTCGGCGATGGCCAAAGCCTGCCCTCGCTCCTCGGCTCCCTGGCCCGGGTAAGCCCCCGGGGTGTCGATCATGGTGATCAGGGGCTTTTCAAACTGCTCGGCCATTTTCATCAGCCGCAGGGCCTTCCGGTAGCCCTCCGGGTTGGGCATCCCGAAATTGCGGGACACCTTCTCTTTGACCGTCCGGCCCTTCTGCTGGCCTGCGATGATGACCGGGAGGCCCTGGAAATTCGCCACCCCCCCCACGATGGCCGGGTCATCCCCGAATTTCCGGTCCCCGTGGAACTCGATAAAATCCGTGAAGAGACGATCCACGTATTCCAGAAAAGTGGGGCGATTAAAGTGCCGGGAAAGCTGGGTTCGCTGCCAGCGGGTCAGGCTGGAGTACACTTTGGCGAGGACTTTTTGCCGCTGTTTTTCCAGCCTGGCGATCTCCTCCGCCACCTTGGGCTTCGGCTGGTAGGAGAAAGTCCGCAGTTCGGCGATCTTCTTGTCGATCGCGGCGATGGGCTTTTCAAAATCCAGGTAGTAAAGGGGCATTGGGATAGACCTTACAGCAAGGGGAAAAGGCGAAAGGGCGAAGAGGCGAAAAGGGCCATTTCGCCGTTTCGTCCCTTCCCCGTTTCGCCCGAATTTTTAAGCTTGGAAGCTAACCGCCTCGTACCCCAACAGGTCCCGGACCCGGGATACCAATTGGTCGTTCCAGTTCAGCCTCCATTCATCCCCCAAGTCGATGACCGCCTCCTGCTGCCCGGGCAGAATCAGGTGGAGGACCGCCGGGCAGTTTCCCCGGCAATCCTGAAGGATCTCCCGGATGGCCTCCAGGTCTTCCCGGCGAAGCCCTTCGGAGCGCAGTCGGAGGTGGACGCTGGTGGTCAGCTTGCTCACCGCCTGCTCGAAGGAAAGGACCTCGCTGGCGATGATCTTCACGCTCTCCTCCCCGGCATCGACTCTTCCCTTGATGAAGATCGGGCCCTCGCCCTTCAGGAGAAGGGAGGAATTTTTATACAGGTCGGAGAAGACGATCACCTCCACCACCCCGTTTAAATCCTCCAGGGTGACAAAGGCCATGCGGTCTCCTTTTTTGGTGTTGGTCTCCTTGAGGGAATTCACCACTCCCCCGATGAGGATCTCCTTCCCGTCGGCCGCCTCCTGGACCTTCAGGGTGTCCATGGAAGTGACCCGCTGCAGGATATGGACGTGGCTGCTCAGGGGATGGCCGGTCAGGTAGAAGCCCAAGGTCTCCTTTTCTGCGGCCAACCGCTGGTTCTCGGGCCAGGCGGGGATTTGGGGGAGACGGGGTTCGGTCTTCCCTCCCCCGTTCTGGAATTCCCCGAACATGGTGATCTGGCGGTTGGCCTTCTCCCGCTCCACCTCCTGGGCCCATTCCATCGCCTCTTCTAGCCCCGCCAGGAGCGGGGCGCGGGAAAATCCCAGGCTATCGAAGGCCCCGCATTTGACCAGGCTCTCGATGACCCGCTTGTTGACCTTGCGCAGGTCCACCTTCAGGCAAAAATCGGCCAGGGAGGTGAAATTCCCCTTTTCCTCCCGGGCGGAGAGGATCGACTGGATGGCTGCCAAGCCCACATTCTTCACCGCGGCCAGGCCGAACCGGATCTTCCCGCCCACCACGGTAAAGTCCGAATGGCTCTCGTTCACGTCCGGGGGAAGGACCTCGATCTTCTTCTCCCGGCATTCCCCCAGGTGGCGCAGGATCTTATCCGAGTTCCCCATTTCGGAGGAGAGGAGGGCGGCCATGAATTCCACCGGATAGTGGGCCTTGAGGTAGGCGGTCTGGAAGGCCACCAGGGCGTAGGCGGCGCTGTGGGACTTGTTGAATCCGTACTCCGCGAACTTGGCCATGAGGTCGAAGAGCTTCTCCGCCTTCTTCGCCGAAATCCTGCTCTTCTGAGCCCCCTCGAGAAAGTTCTTCTTCTGCATGGCCATCTCTTCGGCATTCTTCTTCCCCATGGCCCGCCGCAAAAGATCCGCCTGGGCGAGGTTGAAGCTGGCCAGCTTGGTGGCGATCTTCATGACCTGTTCCTGATAGACGATGACCCCGTAGGTCTCCTCCAGGATTTCCTTCAATTCCGAGACCTCATAGGCGATGGGGGTTTTGCCCTGCTTGCGTTTGATGAAGTCGTCCACCATTCCGCTCTTGAGCGGCCCCGGGCGGTAGAGGGCCAGAAGGGCGACCAGGTCTTCGAAACGCTCCGGCATGAGCCGAATCACCAGGTCTTTCATCCCCGAACTTTCCAGCTGGAACACCCCCGAGGTGTCACCCGAACACAGAAGGTCGTAGGTCTTCCGGTCGGTCAGGGACAGGCGGCGCATGTCCAGCCTCTCTCCGCGGGAGGCTTCCACCCGTTTGAGCACGTCTTCGATCATGGTCAGGGTCTTGAGTCCCAGAAAATCGAACTTGATCAGCCCGATCTTCTCCACATCCTTCATTGCGTACTGGGTCATGATCTCATTGCCCTGGCCGCGGTAGAGGGGAACCACCTCGACCAGGGGGCGGTTGGAGATCACCACCCCGGCCGCATGGGTGGAAGCATGGCGCGGCAGCCCTTCCAGAGACCGGGCCAGGGTTATGAGTTTTTTCACCTCCGGATTACTCCTGGCCAATTCCTTCAGGCGGGGTTCCTGCTGGAGGGCCTCCTCCAGGGTGATGTTCAGGGTGTTGGGGATCATCTTGGCGATGCGGTCCACTTCCCCGTAGGGCATGTTCAATGCCCGCCCCACATCCCGGATCACGGCCCGGGCCTGCATCTTCCCGAAGGTGATGATCTGGGCCACGTAGTCCTGGCCGTACTTGTTCCGCACGTATTGGATGACTTCTTCCCGTCCGGTTATGCAGAAATCGATGTCGATGTCCGGGGGGCTGACCCGCTCGGGGTTGAGGAAACGCTCGAAGAGGAGTCCGTTGACCAGCGGGTCGATCTCGGTGATGCCCAGGCAATAGGCCACCAGGGAGCCGGCTCCGGAACCCCTTCCCGGTCCCACGGGAATGCCCCGGGACTTGGCGTAGCGGATGAAGTCGGAGACGATGAGGAAATACCCGGAGAAACCCATCTTCTGGATCATGCCCACTTCCTTCTGCAGGCGCTGGCGGTAAAATTCGATGCCCAGGGGCGGAGACTGCCCCAAATCCCTGAGCTCGGCCAGACGGTCCTCCAGGCCTTTGTGGGCCGATTTCTCCAGGAAGCTGTCCAGGGTCTCCCCAGGCGGAACCTGGAACTGGGGAAACTGCAGCTCGCCCAGCTTCAGGTCCAGGTTGCAGCGTTCGGCCACCTCCACGGTATTTTTCACCGCCTCCGGGCAGTAGGAGAAGAGGGCTTCCATCTCCTCGGCCGAGCGGAAGAAGAATTCATCGGTGGAAAACTTCATCCGGTCGGCGTCCTTCAGGGTCTTGCCCGTCTGGATGCACAGCAGGATCTCGTGGGCCTGCGCGTCTTCCCTTTTCAGGTAGTGGCAGTCATTGGTGGCCACCAGGGGAAGGGACAGCTCCCTGGCGATCTCCATCAGCCCCTCGTTGACCTTCTTCTGCTCCGGGATCTTGTTTTCCTGTAATTCCAGGTAAAACCTCCCGTCGGAGAAGATCGACCTCAGCTCATCGGCGGCCTGGAGGGCCCTCCTCCGGTCTCCGGAGACCAGGAAATAGGGCACCTCCCCATGGAGACAGGCGCTGAGGGCAATGAGCCCCTCATGGTTCTGCCGAAGAAGCTCCTTGTCCACCCGGGGCTTGTAATAAAAGCCGTCGAAGAAGGCGGTGGATACCAGCTTCATCAGGTTGCGGTAGCCGGCCAGGTTCTTGGCCAGGAGGATCAGGTGGTAGGAAACCTCGGAGGGGCCTTTGGCTGTCTTATCCAGCCGGCTTCCCGGCGCCACATAGACTTCACAGCCGATGATGGGTTTGATGCCGTTCTTCAAGGCCTGCTGGTAGAATTCGATGGCCCCGAACATAGTCCCGTGATCGGTTATGGCCAGGGCCGGCATACGGTATTCCTTGGCCTTCTCGAAGAGCTCATCGAGCCGCATGGCCCCGTCCAGGAGGCTGTACTGGGTATGGAGATGGAGGTGGACAAATTCCGCGTGCTTCATAAGTTTAAATAAGCGTGGAGCAGGGAGCGAGGAGCAGGGAGTGAAAGACCCTTGCTCGTAGGTTATGGGTTCTTACTCCCCGCTCCACGCTCTCCGCTCCTTGCTGGTTTATTCCCACTCAATCGTGCTCGGCGGCTTGGAGGAAATGTCGTAGACCACCCGGTTGATTCCCCGCACTTCGTTGATGATACGGTTGGATATGGCCCCCAGGACCTCGGGGGGCAGCGCAACCCAATCGGCGGTCATCCCGTCCATGCTCTGGACGACTCTCACCACCGCAACCCGCTCATAGGTCCGTTCGTCCCCCATGACCCCCACGGTGTACACCGGGAGCAGGACGGCGAAAGCCTGCCACACCCGGGAGTACCATCCGGAGCGGCGCATTTCTTCCTCCACAATTGCGTCGGCTTCTCGCAGCAGGACCAGGTCTTTGCGGTTCACAGGCCCCAGCGTCCGCACGGCCAGGCCGGGACCGGGGAAGGGGTGGCGTTCGATTAGTTCGCGGGGCAGTCCCAGCTCCCGCCCCACGGCCCGCACTTCATCCTTGAAGAGTTCCTTCAGCGGCTCGATGAGCTGGAGATGCATCCGTTCCGGCAGCCCGCCCACGTTGTGGTGGCTCTTGATCTTCGCCGAAGGCCCTTTGAAGGAGACCGACTCGATCACGTCGGGATAGAGGGTCCCCTGGGCCAGGTACGCGGCCCCCCCAACCTTCTGAGCCTCCTTCTCGAAGAGGTAAATGAACTCATTGCCGATGATCTTCCGCTTCTGTTCCGGGTCCACCACGCCGGCCAGCTTTTCCAGAAACAGGTCGCCGGCGTCCACCACCCGCAGGTCCAAGCCCAAGTTAAAGCCAAAGAGCTCTTTCACTTTCCGCGCTTCATCCTTGCGCAGCAGGCCGTTGTCCACAAAAATGCTGGTCAGCTGGCTTCCCACCGCTTTATGCAGGAGGACCGCAACGACGGATGAGTCCACCCCTCCGCTCAGGCCGCAGATCACCTTTTCTTTTCCGATCTCCTCCTTCAGGGACTGGATGGTCTTGGTCACCAAAGATTCCATGGTCCAATCCGGGGGACACTGGCAGATGCGGAAGAGAAAATTTTGAAGGATCTCTCTTCCCAGGGGGGTATGGACCACTTCGGGATGGAATTGCACGCCGTAGGCCCTGAGACCCGGGTGGCGGATGGCCGACACCGGGGAATTGGGGGAATGGGCGATCACCTGGAATCCTTCCGGGGCGGCTTCGATCCGATCCCCGTGGCTCATCCAGGCCTGGATGGCTTTTCCGCCGTCCAACCCGGCAAAGAGGTCCTCTTCATTATCGATGA
>LJUR01000137.1 GCA_001304105.1 Deltaproteobacteria bacterium SM23_61 | reverse complement strand
CTCCACCGCCGCTTTCAAAATGACGGCAATGTTGGCCACACCGCGGCTTCCCGCAGTCAAAGCTACCCGCTGTCCCGGTTTGACCTTTTTGTCCAGGGCGAGCTTTTTCAATTCTTCCTTCACCGTACCGGGAATGTCCTGGACCCGGGTGCGGTCAAAGGTCTGGCGAACACGGTACACCTTCGGAAAATTCATAAACACCTCCTCAAAGCCAAGAGCATGGAGCTTGGAGCATGGAGCGTGGAGTTTCAAAAGGGTTCTATTTAACTCCCAGCTCCTCGCTCCCCGCTCCTTGCTTTATTTGTACACTTCAATGGCCATGTCCGGGCAGACGCGCCCGCAAAAAGTGCAGGCGGTGCATTCGCTTCCCTCCTGGAAGATAACAAAATGATATCCCTTCTCGTTGAACTCCTCCGACAGGCGGATGCTCTTCTTCGGACAGCTGACGATACAGAGCTGACACCCCTTGCAGCGTTCCTTGTCGATGGCAATCTTTCCCATGATAAAAACCGTAAGTCGAGAGTTGGCAGTCGTGAGTGGCGTAAAATCCTTAAATTCTTTTGTAATTTTTTTATGAATCTTTATCCGTGTGAATCCGTGTTCATCCGCGCCCCAATAAAAGCGGTAAAATGTGAGTCGTGAGTTGTGAGCAGAACCTGTGTTTATCTGTGTTCATCTGGGTCCAATTATTTTTGTTTTGCGGCGGTCTGCGCGCCGCGGCGCAAGGCTTCCGCGTTGACCGCCAGCAGTTCCTTGCGGTGCTCCGGGATCATCCGCCGCAGGGCGATGATGACCGAGTCCAGGGAGACGATCCCCCTTCCGGCCACGTAGGCTCCCAGGGCGGCCATGTTGGTCACCTGCAGGCTGCCCGCCTCTTCGGCGATCCGATTGGCCGGCACTTTGATGAAGTGGAGATCGGTGCGCTCCGGTTCCCGTTCCACCAGGGAAGAATTGATGACCAGAAATCCCCCCGGCTGGATCGCGCTCTCAAACTTATCCAGGGAGGCTTTATTCATGGCCACCAGGGATTGGGGAAAGCGGGTCACCGGGGACCCGACCCGGTCGGAGGAGATCATCACCGTACAGTTGGCGGTCCCGCCGCGCATCTCCGGGCCGTAAGAGGGCATCCAGGTGACGTTCTTTCCCTCGTGCATTCCGGCGTAGCAGAGAAGCTGGCCCATGAGCAGGATGCCCTGCCCCCCAAAACCGGACATGATCACCGATTCGTGCATAAAAACTCCGTGAAAGACAGCGATCAGGGGTCAGCTATCAGCTGTCAGCCAAGATCAAAAAAGGCAGCAATCAGCCGTCAGCTTTCAGCTGTCAGCAAAGACTTTTTTTAGTTTTAGCTGAAAGCTGAACGCTGACAGCTGACGGCTAATTTCTTATCGACCCGTATTCCCCCAGCGGATAATAGGGGATCATTTTTTCTTCCACCCATTTCAACGCCTGGACCGGGTTCACTTTCCACTGGGTGGGGCACATGGAGAGGTATTCCACCATGGAAAACCCTTCATCCTTCATCTGCACTTCGAAGGCCCGGCGGGTGGCCTTGGCCGCCTGGTTGATGTGCTTCACGTCGTGCAGGGAAACCCGGACAATGTACGACTCCGGCGAGACCAGGGAGAGCATCTCGGACATTTTCAGAGGATATCCCCCGGTCCGGGGGTCGCGCCCCCCGGGGAAACTGGTGGTCTTCTGGCCCAGGAGGGTGGTAGGGGCCTGCTGTCCCCCCGTAGCTCCGAAGACGGCGTTGTTCACGAAGATGACCGTGATCCGCTCACAGCGGGAGGCCGCGTGGATGATCTCACCGGTGCCGATGGCCGCCATGTCCCCGTCTCCCTGGTAGGTGAATACGATGCACTCCGGGGCCGTGCGCTTCAGCCCGGTGGCCACCGCCGGGCCTCGTCCATGCAGTCCCATGGTCATGTCGCAGGCGAACTGCTTCCAGTTTCTCACCGAACAGCCTGCCGAAGTGACCCCGATGCAACGCCCCGCGATTCCCAGCTGGTCCATGGCCTCACCCACCAGGCGCTGCACGATCCCGTGGCCGCAGCCCGGACAATAGGGGTAAGGAAAATCCGTAAGCGCTTCAGGTCGTCCAAAAATCTTCTTCATGATGAATGAAAAGCCTCCACTTCTGTTAAACGCCAAATTCCGAACAGGCGGAAGGCGAGGCCAAATTCCAAAGAAACCGTTTCGGTCATAAATGATTCAAATTCGGAGTCTATCTGAAAGTTCATATTTATTTTTTCTTGGCCAATGAGAATCGTTTTTTGCTTATCCGTGTTTATCCGTGTTCATCCGCGTCCCATTCGGTTTTTTCATCTTTTCATTAGCTTTTTGATTTCTTCCAGCACTTCGTCCGGATAAATGATCTTCCCTCCCCCTTGCCCGAGATGGTGGATGGGAAAGTCAGGCCCGATGACCCGTTCCAGGTCTTCCTGCATCTGGCCGGAGTTCATTTCCACGTCGAGGAAAGCCCTCACGGATCGGCGAAGCTTGGCAAAGGGGTTTTTGGGAAAGGGCCACAGGGTAATCGGGCGGATCAACCCGACCTTCATCCCCTCGGCCCGGGCTGTCTGGACCGCATCCAGGGAGGCTCGGGCTGCGCTGCCAAAGGCAACCACCACCAGATCCGCGCCGTCGGTTTCAACTTCCTCCCAGCGCTGCTCCTTCTCCTCGATCCGGCGGTATTTTTCGGTCAATCTCTGGTTGAGCTCGATCAGGCCGGGATCGTCGAAAGGCGCAGCGTAAATCATCTTGCGGGGACCGTCTCCTTTGCCGCGCAAAGCCCAGGGTTTTTCCGGAACCGCAAAGGTTTTCACCAGGCCGAAATCCACCGGCTCCATCATCTGGCCCAGCATGCCGTCCATGAGGATGATGACCGGGTTGCGGTAGAGGTCGGCCAGGTAAAAGGCCAAACTGGCCAGCTCGGCCATCTCCTGCGTGGAAGAGGGTCCCAGGACGATGGCATGATAGTCCCCGTGACCCCCGCCTTTGGTCACCTGGCGGTAATCCGACTGGGCTGGAGCAATCCTCCCCAGGCCCGGGCCTGCGCGGGTGACGTCCACAATCACGCAGGGAAGTTCTCCGGCGGCCAGGGTGGTAAGCCCTTCGGACATGAGGCTGAGGCCGGGGCCCGACGAAGAAGTCATGGCCCGCACCCCGGTGCAGGCCGCCCCCCAGATCATGTTGATTCCGGCCACTTCGCTCTCGGACTGGAGGAAAGTACCCCCCGCCTGGGGCATACGCTTGGCCATGTATTCGAAGAGTTCATTCTGAGGGGTAATGGGATAGCCGGTGTAAAACCGGCAGCCGGCGCGGATGGCCCCCTCGGCAATCGCCTCGTTCCCGCGCATGAGTTCCAAAGCCATTCAAGCCCTCCCAAAATACAGGTTATAGGTCATTGGTTATAGGTTATTGGGAAAAAATCCCAACATCATTATTATATGCAACTCCACCCAGGTCCTATACCACCAGTTACCCATGACCTATGACCCATAACCCATTACCTGCTTTTCTTACCACTTCTCCGGCGCCAGGACTTTCTTCATCTCCTCGACCGAAGAGCCCTCTTCGATCACCTGGATGAGCCGCTCCTCCTTTTTCGAGGCCTCGATCGCCAGCCGGGTTACATCCTTAATGAAACCCTGCGGAATGATCACGACCCCCGTGTCGTCGGCCACCACCAAATCTCCGGGGTGAACGGAAACGCCGGCACAGACCACCGGACCGTTGATCTCCAGGGCTTCGAAGCGGAATTTTCCGGTGATGGGAGTGATCCCCCGGGACCAGACCGGGTAATCCAGCCCCCGGATGTCCTGAATGTCACGCACGCCCGCGTCCACGATGTTTCCGGCAAGCCCGTATTTCCTGGCCATCAGGGTAGAAAGCCCTCCCATGGCCGAGATGTCCCCCCGTCCCCCGCCGTCAATCACCACCACGTCCCCGGGTTCGGTCATGGCGTAAGCATCCCGGTCGGCCAGCTTGGCCTTGGCCTTGCCGTGGAAGGATTGGGCCGGAGTCATCCGTTCGGGGACATACTTCAGGGTGACCGCCGGCCCGGCGATTTTCTTCCCCTGAAGGACCGGCTTCAGGACGGATCCCGGGATCGCCCCCGCGACCCCCAGGGAATCAAGGATATCGGAGAGGGTAGGGGTCAGTCCCTCGTAGCCGAGGAGTTCCTGGATGAGTTCCCTGGGCGGCCGGCGAACCTGCCAGGTAACGATTCGCTCCACCGGGATGAGTCCCATCAGCCGCTTGCGGTATTTCTCCGGAATCTTCATGATTTCCCTCGCTTTTTTCCTTATGAAGGAGACTTGGATGACAGATGAAAGGTAACCTATTTTTTAACCTGACACAAGAAGGTTTGTCAAAGAGAAAAATCATGGGAAGGGGTTCAGTTTTTTATGCCAGCCGGGTTACATCCCTGGCAACCTCCGGGTAGTTGGAGGTCATGAGCGGGTCATGCCCGGGGAAGAGAAGCTCGGGTGAAGAGGCCTTCTTCCGAAGCTTGTCGTAGGATTTCATCCAGCCCACCAGGTCGACAATCAAGCAGCTGGGCCAGTCTTCCTGGTAGTTGCGGAAGGTGTGGGCGCAGTCGGAGCCGAGGATCGCCGTCCCCCTGGATGTTTTTACGGCCACCGCCTGAAGGGCGACCGTGTGGCCGGGCGCCAGGAGACATTCGATCCCGGGGAGGATCTCCCGGTCTCCCTTTAAAAGGACCAGGCGCTGGGTTCCTTCGAGGGAGGCGATGTACGCCTTGGACTTTGGATCGGCCGTGGCCGAGAAAACAGGACGGTTGCCGATGGGGTCCTTGATGGCGAAGTGAAACTCTTCTTCCTGCACATACACGGTGGCGTTGGGAAAAAGGGCGACTCCGCTGGAGTGGTCCCAGTGGATGTGGGTGAGAACCAGGTGACGAACCTCCTCGGCCTTTACCCCGATACGGGAAAGAACCTCTGCCGGGTTCACATACCCGTTTACATTCCTCTCCCTGGCCAGATCGGGACGAACCCCGGCATCCACGATCACCGTTTCCCTTTCCCCGCGGAGGCACCAGAGGTAGTAATTCCTCTGCACCTGCTTCTCCCAGTCTTTTCTCCACATAATGAAAGCCCCCGAGCTGGTCAAGGGTCCTGCGAATTTCAGGGCGAAAATCTCGTACTCGGTCATGCTACCCCCCCCTTTATCTCTCTCCCCAGGATTGGCTTCGGGAATCAAATTTTATTCTAGGGGAAAAAAGGCAAATGCACAACCTCTTCGGGTATTTTTCTTGACACCCCGTTCCGGCCGATTATATGATTCAGCACGAATTCTCCGGAGAGTTTTACCCGGAAGGAGTGATTATGCCCAAAAATCATGATCGGCAGGCGGAAATGATCCCCTACGGGAAAGGGGAAATGGAAGTCCGGATTCCCGGGAAGAATTACGTGGCCACGCTCCGCCCCCATTTCAAACCGGGGTTAAAGGACGAAGCGGAGGCCGTCAAGAAGGCCCTGGAGAAACCGATCGGAACGAGGAGACTCAAGGAAATAGCCAGGGGAAGGAAGAGCGCGGTCATCGTGGTCAACGATATCACCCGCCCCACGGCCACCTACAAGCTTCTGCCCCATCTCCTTCAGGAATTGAAGGATGGGGGGATGAAAGAAGAACAGGTTCAGTTCCTGGTGGCTACCGGCACGCACCGCGACAATACCCGGGAAGAACTGGAAGGGATGCTGGGAAAAGATGTGGTCCGGCGCTTCAAGGTGATGAACCACCACTGCCAGGACGAAAAGATCATGGTGGACCTGGGCAAGACCAGCGGCGGAATCCCGGTGGTGATCAACCGCCTCTTCTGGGAAGCGGAGTTGAAGATCGTCACGGCCACCATTGCCCCCCACCAGGGCGCGGGTTTCTCGGGGGGGAGAAAGAGCGTCCTGCCGGGAATCGCCAGCCTGGCCACCCTGAAACAGCACCATGGGTTCAGCATGCGCTCGGACAGACCGGCCATGGGCTGGGTAGAAGGGAACCCTTTTCATCTCAATGCCCTGGAAGCGGCCAAGATGGCCAAAACGGATTTCATCCTCAACACGGTCCAGAACGACCGGAAAGAAATCACCCAGGTGGTGGCCGGGGATGTGGAAAAGGCCTGGCTCGAAGGGGTAAAGGCCAGCCGCGAGATCTTCGAGGTCAAAGTGCCCCGCCCGGCAGATATCGTGATCACCACCCCCGGCGGTTTTCCCAAGGACATCGACCTCTACCAGTCCCAGAAGTCCATGGCTTCCGCCGAGCTGGTGGTGAAGGAAGGGGGAACGGTCATCCTTTTGGCGGAATGCAGGGACGGGGTGGGAGCCCACGGGTTCTATGAATGGATGTCCGCAGCCACCTGTCCCCAGGAGGTGATCGACCGCTTCATCCGGGAAGGATACAGTATCGGGGCCTCAAAGGCCTGGCTATTTTCCCGGTGCCTGAAGAGGTCGGACCTCATCCTGGTCAGCAAGAGCATTGAAGACTCCATCCTGGAGGAGATGTTCACCCAGAGGGCAGACTCGGTTGACGGGGCCATCCAGATGGCCCTGGACAGACAAGGAGAGAACGCCGAGATCATTCTTTTGAAAAACGGGTCGGATATGATTCCCCGCTTCGAAGGAAGATGAGATGCCTACCGTAATGATCATGACCAAGAAATTCGCCGAAGTTTCCCGTGACCCCCTTACCACCCTCGAGCAGGCCGGGTTTACCGTGGTAGAAAAGGACTATGACCGGGTCCAGCCCTCCCAGGAAGACGAAGTCTGCCGGGCCATTCAGGGAGCGGACGCCATCATCGTGACCGCCATGTTCCCGGCAACCCGCAAGGTCATCGGGAGCTCCGATCGCCTGAGAATGATCGCCATCCGCAGCGCAGGTTTTGAAGGGGCGGACCTGAAAGCAGCGACCGACCATGGCGTCGTGGTGACTTGCAACCCGGGGGCCAATGCGGAATCCGTCGCCGACATGACGATTGGATTGATGCTGTCCGTCTCCAAGCAGATCGCCAAAAAGGACCGGGAGATGCGCAAGGGATTATACCCCCGCGGCGGCGGAAGCGAGGACCTCTTCCGGAAAACCGTGGGGATCATCGGCCTGGGAAACATCGGCAAACGGGTGGCCAAACGCCTTCAGGGCTTTGAAGCCGAGGTCATCGCCAACGACATCGTGGAATACCCGGATTTTCAGGAGCAGTACAACATTCCTTATTATTCCAAGGAAGAGCTTCTGCGGAAGGCCGATTTTGTGACCCTCCACGTCCCTTTGGACGACTCCACCCGGGGAATGATCGATGAAGGTCGGCTGCGGCTCATGAAAAAGACCGCCTTTCTGATCAACACCGCCCGGGGACCCATCGTGGATGAGAAAGCCCTGTACAAGGCTTTGCATGAAGGCTGGATCGCCGGGGCAGGACTCGACGTTTTTGAAACCGAACCGCCCGTTTTCCGGGACCACATCCTGCTGGAAAATGTGGTCTCCACCCCGCACAGCGCCGGTTTGAGCAACCACGCCACCTACGCCATGGCCATGGAGACGGTCCGCAAGGTCATCACCTTTTTCCAGGGGAAGGTTCCGGATAACGTGCTCAATCGAGATGTGCTCGAGAAACTAAAGCTAGAGGCCTAGAGCCCGGAGGGGGCGATTCATGAATCGCTCCCCACAAACCGGCAATGCCAGTTCGAACCGAAGCGATTTCCCTTCATCATGCACCCTGCACCGCGCCCGCTGCCCCCTGGTTTGTTCCCTTTCTTGACATCCTCTCCCTAATTGACTATATTCCCATCTGGATGGTTTCCATCCGGGAACTCCCTCTTTCCTTGAACCAACGTCGGCCCTTTCCACCCGGGGGGGAGGGCGATACGGTTCCATGGGAACCCAAACCCCAATCCCCCAGCGGAGATGTCTTTTTATCCGAGGCGACCCGAAAGACCTGCATGGATAATCGCAAAAAAAGAGGAGGGGAAAATGCGAATGATTCATTCTGAAGGGAGGCCGGGTAGGATCAGGGTCCATTTTTTTCTGTTCCTGTTGGCTTTGCTGCCGCTTTTGATCGTTGGCTGCAGCAAAGTGATCATCGTAAAACCGGTCACCGGTTCAACCTTCGCTTCCGGGGAGGCGATCGAATTTGAGGGCCAGGTGACCCGGTCATTTGAAACCGGGGGGGCGGATCGTTCGGATGAGTTGACTTGGAATTCCAGCATCGATGGTCCGCTGGGCACGGGAAGAAGAGTGACGGCCAACCGTTTGAGTGTGGGAGCCCACGGGATCAAAGCCGCCTGGCCGGGTAAAAACAGAAGCGACAGCATTTCCATCCGGATAAAACCCTGACGGTTTTCGCGGGCAGGGGATGACCCGTAAGAATATTGAATCCTCACCACAGGAGGGGAGCAATGCCGATCGTAACCATCCGAGGTCAGCTGGGAAGCGGGGCGCCGGAGATCGGGAGGGGAGTCGCCGAACTTCTGCACGCCGACTATGTGGACCGGGAGATTATCGCCGGGGTGGCCGCCAGGCTTCAGCGGAATGAACAGGACGTCATCGCCAAGGAGATGCCTGCCAGCAGTCTCCTGGGCCGGATCGCCGAAGCCTTGGACCGGGGCATCCCCTTCGGGGCAGGGGTTGAGGGGGCTTATTTGCCCGCCTGGGAAATCCCCCTGGATGATCGTCGATATTTGCAGGCGCTGGAGTCAGTGATCCGGGAATTGGCCCGGAGCCAGTCGCTGGTCATCCGGGGAAGAGGGAGTCAATTCATCCTGAAGGGTTACCCCCATTCCCTCCATGTGTTCACGGTGGCACCGGTAAAGATGCGGGTGAAGCGGGTCATGGAGGAACGACAGTCGAACGAGGAGGCTGCCGAGCAGGAGATCGCCCGGTTTGACGGCGCCAGTCGCGAGTTTATCAAGCGGCATTTCCAGGCCGGGTGGGAAGACCCGATCCACTATGACCTGGTTCTCAACACGGAGAATCTCAGCTTTCAGGCCGCAGCTTCCATCGTGGTCCAGGCCCTTTCCATAAAGACCTGAGCCGGGGGGATCGTTCCAGAAAAAGGGAGGGGAAAAGAAAGGGGGTTCCTATGGGCGGTGGTTTTTCAAGAAGGGATTTTTTGAAAGGCTCCCTTGCCGGTGGGGTGCTGCTGGGCGCCGGCTTCGGGCCCCATCGCTTCGCCCATGCTCAGGCCAACCTGCGATTCAGCACCTGGCATGTACCCACGGGTTATGAGGTCAGGACCGTCTGGATTCCCATGCTCGAGGAACTCAAGAAGAGGAGCAAAAACCGGCTGGGATACACCCTGTTTGCGGGAGGGGCTCTGGGAAAAGGCCCCGAGCACTACGACATTGTGGCCCAGGGGCTTTCCGACCTGGG
>LJUR01000136.1 GCA_001304105.1 Deltaproteobacteria bacterium SM23_61 | reverse complement strand
CCTTTTGGAGGAGTTCAAAGGAAAGTTTCAGGCGGAGTAAACAGCCATGCCCAAAGAAAGTTTGCGGGACATTCGAAAACGCATCGCCAGCGTTCGGTCCACCCAACAGATCACCAAGGCCATGAAGATGGTGGCCACGGCGAAACTGCGGCGGGCTCAGGAGAACATCCTGGCCACCCGCCCGTACGCCACCAAAATGTTCGAAGTTCTCAGCAGCCTGGCCGCAAGGACCTCTCCCGATGCCCATCCGCTCCTATACCGGAGGGAACCGAAACGGTTGGAAGTTGTGGTCTTTACCTCGGACCGGGGCCTCTGCGGGGCTTTCAACATGAACCTCATCCAGCGGGCGGAGAAATTCCTCCAGGAAGAAAAGGCCCGGACCGAAGAACTGGCCTTATCCTTCGTCGGGCGCAAGGGCCGCGATTACTTCCGAAAACGGAACGTTGTCATGCGGCGGGAATACGTCAATCTTTTTGGAAAGGTCGATTTTCCCCTGGCGGCCCGCATCGGGGAGGACCTGGTCCAATCCTATACCGCCGAGCAGGTGGATGCCATTTACCTGCTTTACAGTGAATTTCGGTCGGCGATTCAACAACGGATCGTCCTGGAGAAAATTCTTCCGGTAACCCCCAGAAGGGCCGGGGAAGGGGAGGAAACGCCGAAGGGGCCGGCTGCCGTGGAATATATCTATGAACCCTCCGAGGTGGAGATCCTGGGAAAAATCCTGCCCATGTATGTCGAGGTACAAATATACCGGGCCCTTCTGGAGTCGGTGGCCTCCGAGTTTGGGGCCCGGATGACGGCCATGGACAACGCCACCAACAACGCCCGCGATATGATTGATAGGCTGACCCTTATGTACAACAAAGCGCGGCAGGCATCCATCACCAAGGAGCTGATCGAGATCGTCAGCGGGGCCGAGGCGCTGAAATAGAAAAGAAGCGGTCAGCGATCAGCTAAAAGAAAAATCGATTTTTTTCTGATCGCTGAAAGCTGATGGCTGATAGCTCATAAAGGAGGATTATTGTGATCCAAGTCGGAAAGATTGCCCAGGTTATCGGACCGGTGGTAGACGTAGAATTCAGCGGTGGAGAGCTTCCCCCCATTTACGGGGCCATCAAGATCACCAACCCCCGCATCGATGACCAGGAGGAGAACCTGACCGTGGAGGTGGCCCAGCACCTGGGGGACGAGGTGGTGCGCTGCGTGGCCATGGATACGAGCGACGGGCTGATCCGGGGTATGAAAGCCACCTATTACGGGGAACAGATCACCATGCCCGTGGGCCGTGAAACGCTGGGCCGGATTCTGAATGTGGTGGGAAAACCGGTGGATGAAATGGGCCCGGTGGTGACCCAGATGAGTTATCCGATCCACCGCCCGGCCCCGGAGTTTGCAGAACAATCCACCACCATGGAGCCTTTTGAAACCGGGATTAAGGTCGTAGACCTCCTGGCTCCTTACCTGAAGGGGGGTAAGATCGGACTCTTCGGGGGGGCCGGAGTCGGCAAGACGGTGGTCATCATGGAACTCATTCATAACGTGGCCATGGAACACGGGGGCTTCTCCGTCTTTGCCGGCGTGGGAGAACGGACGCGGGAGGGGAACGACCTCTGGCTGGAGATGAAGCAGTCCAAGGTTCTGGAAAAGGCGGCCTTGATCTACGGGCAGATGACCGAGCCTCCCGGAGCCCGGGCCCGAGTGGGGCTGTCGGCTCTGACGGCGGCCGAGTATTTCCGCGACGAGGAAGGGCAGGACGTCCTTCTCTTCATCGACAACATTTTCCGCTTCACCCAGGCGGGGTCGGAGGTGTCGGCCCTGCTGGGGCGAATGCCTTCGGCGGTCGGATACCAGCCCACGCTGGCCACGGAGATGGGCGAGCTCCAGGAGCGGATCACCTCTACGAAGCGGGGTTCCATCACCTCGGTGCAAGCCATTTACGTTCCCGCTGACGACCTGACCGACCCGGCCCCGGCGACCACCTTTGCCCACCTGGATGCCACCACCGTTCTTTCCCGGCAGATCGTCGAGCTGGGCATCTACCCGGCCGTGGACCCCCTGGATTCGACCTCCCGTATCCTGGATCCCCTGATCCTCGGGGAGGAACATTATGCCGTCGCCCGCAGGGTCCAGTTCATTCTGCAGAAATACAAGGACCTCCAGGACATCATTGCCATCCTGGGAATGGACGAGCTTTCGGAGGAAGACAAACTCATCGTCTCCCGGGCCCGGAAGATCCAGCGGTTCCTTTCCCAGCCCTTCTTTGTGGCTCAGGAGTTTACCGGGACCCCCGGGGCTTACGTGAAGATCAAGGATACCGTCCGGGGGTTCAAGGAACTGGTGGAAGGGAAATGGGACCATCTGCCGGAGCAGGCCTTTTACATGGTAGGGCCCATTGAAGATGCCGTCGCCAAGGCCAAGCGCCTGGGAGCGATGGTCTGAAGGAAACGGACGTGGACAAGACTTTTCTGCTTGAGGTTGTTACTCCTCACGGCCTGGTGGTCAGCTCCAAAGTGGAAGAGGCGTACGTCCCGGGGAGCCAGGGAGATTTAGATATTCTTCCGGGGCATGCTCCGCTCCTCACCTCCCTAAGAATCGGAGAGCTCCACTATAAAAGGGACAAGGAGATCCATTACCTGGCGGTCAACCGGGGATTTGCTGAGGTGACTCCGATCCGAACCACCGTCCTGGTGGATACGGCCGAGTCGGCCGGAGACATCGATGTGGAACGGGCCCAAGCGGCGAAAGCCCGGGCGGAGGAGAAGCTCAAGACCCTGACCCCCAAAGACCCCGCCTTTCCGCAGGAACTGGAAGCCCTGGAGCGGGCCAAGGTTAGACTCCGGGTTGCGGAGAGGGCTGCCCGCGGATAGGGTTCACCCTGGGGGTTTCTGGCTAAATCCCCGCGGCCGCCGGATTCGGCTTTCTAAAAGAGTATGGCCAGATGGTTTCAGATCGGGGTGGCTCTGGGAGGGGGAGGTGCCAGAGGGTTAGCTCATCTCGGGGTCCTCTGCGTCCTGGAGCGGGCAAAGATCCCCATCGATCTTATGAGCGGGACCTCCATGGGAGCCCTGGTGGGTGCAGCCTATGCCCTGACTCCCCGGTGTGATTTTGTTGCCGATAAGTTCCGGCGCTACCTGGAGAGTAAAGAGTTTCAAAAAACCAACCCGGATTTTCTCCGCGAGCCGGACCAGGAAGCAAAACCCACCTTTAAGGGAATTTTCCACCGTTTTGCCACCTACATCAAGAAAGGGGTCTTCTACACCCAGTCCTTGACCCGAAAAGCCCCGATTTCTGAGGAGGATTTCACCCAGAACATCGGTTTTTTGCTGGACCCGGTAAACATGGAAACAACGAAGATTCCCCTGGCCGTGGTGGCCCTGGACCTGAAGACCGGGGAAGAAGTGGTGTTGAAGGAAGGGTCGCTGCAGAAGGCGGTGAGTGCCAGTTGCGCCATCCCCGGCATCCTTCCCCCGGTGATCCTGGAGGATCGATACCTGGTGGACGGCGGCTGGGTCGACCGCGTTCCCGTCGACCCGCTCCGCAAGATGGGAGCGGATTTGGTAATTGCCGTGGATGTGGCCGAAGGGATCAACGAATCTCTAGACTTTGACACGGGACTGGATATCGCTCTTCGGAGCTATGAGATTACCCAAAGCAGCCTGAGTCAATTGCAGATGAAAGGGGCGGATGTCGTGATCCGGCCGTCGCTGGCGGGGATTCACTGGTCTGATTTTCACCGTTTCGAAGATTGCCTGAAAGCCGGTGAGGAAGCAGCGGGAGAAAGATTGGACGAAATCCGGAGTCTCACCCGGAGAAAAAAAATGAAAAAAGCTCTTTCTTGCCGCGGCTGTCTCTCTGTCTTCAGATCCTGAAAGAATGAATTCCATCGCCACCTTCCGAATTGATCGCCAGGATTCCGCCAAGCGTTTGGATGTCTTTCTCTCCGAGAAGGACCCGGTCCTTTCCCGGTCCAGGATCAAACGGCTCATTGAAACGGGCAAGGTCCAGGTGGGGGGACGAAGAGCCAAGGCAGGCTTGAGGCTCCGGGAAAACGACGAGGTGACCCTCACCCTCCCTGAGGTGCAGAGGTTGGAAGTTCAGGCAGAGGCCATTCCCCTGAAAGTTCTCTACGAAGACCGCCACCTGATCGTGGTGGATAAGCCTGCGGGAATGGTGGTCCATCCGGGAGCGGGGAATGATTCAGGAACCCTGGTCAATGCCCTTCTCCATCGCTGCCCGGACCTGGCGGGCATCGGCGGAATTCTCCGACCGGGGATCGTGCATCGTCTGGACAAGGACACGTCCGGTGTTCTGGTGGTGGCCAAAGACGACCTGACCCATCGGTACCTTTCGGAACAGTTCAAAAAGCATACTGCGAAAAGAGAGTATAAAGGAATCGTCTTTGGGCTGCTGCCGGATGAGGGGCGGGTGGATGCCCCTATCGGCAGGCATCCGGCCCAACGGAAGAAGATGTCGGCGCGCCCCCGCAAAGGGAGGGAAGCCCGGACCAACTGGAGGGTCCTGGAACGCTTCCGATCTTTTACCCTGGCGGAGTTCCGCCTGGAGACCGGACGGACCCATCAAATCCGCGTTCACCTCTCTTCCCTCGGGCATCCGATCCTGGGCGATCCCCTGTACGGCGGGCGGAAGAGGCTGGCCCACATCAATCCCTTACCCCTCCGGCAGGGGCTTCAGAAAATGCGGCGCCAGGCACTTCATGCGGCCACGCTCGGCTTCGTTCACCCCGCTACGGGAGAAACCCTGGAGTTTTCTTCCCCTCTCCCCGGGGATCTGGCAGAAGCCATCGCCCTTCTTCGAAGGTTGGACCGAAAGTAACCGATGCCAAAGGCGTAAAAAGTAGGGATCATCTCCAAATTCGTTGAGAGCCAAAGAGCGGGTATGTTCGAAATGCTAGGAGATTCCAGGTTTGAATGAAATATTCGATCAACTAATTTAGAGATGGTCCAGAAATAAAGATGAAACACAAAGAGCGCGGAGGCGGCAGGGGGGCTTGTGATCACAGGCATTCAGCCGGAATTCAGAATAAGGAAAAGGGTTCGATGACGGGGCCAAAGTTCTTACAGATAGAAGCCTGGAGGGGGGAACGAAAAATTGTCCATGGCTTTGGGACCAGGCAGGAAGGCGGGAAAACAAACTCGCGCAAGGACTGGCGGGGCAGGTCGGTCGGGGAGAAAAATGAGATTTTCCCCCTCTTATCCCTTCGCCAGGTCCATGGAGACAGGGTCGTTTATTTCAACGGAAACCCCCGAGGGATAGAAGAAATCTGGCAAACGGAGGGAGATGCGCTTCTCACCCGTACCCCAGGGGTTGCCCTGGGGGTCTTTACCGCCGATTGCCTGCCGATTTTTCTCTATGATCCCATCCAGGGGGCGATCGGGATCGTCCATGCGGGCTGGCGGGGAACGGCCGGGGGACTCGCTGGTAAGGCGGTGGAAAAAATGGGGGAAATTTTTCAGTCCAAAAGCTCAAATATCCTGGCTGCCCTGGGGCCTTGCATCGGTCCTTGCTGTTACGAGGTAGATGGACCGGTCAAAAATGCATTCCTCTCCGGAGGATTCTCGTGGGACCTGATTTCCTCCCCCCGGAGAGAGGGGAAATGGCTCTTGGACCTCTACCGGGCCAACCTCTCTCTTCTGGGAAGGCATGGAATTTCAGAAAAAAATATACAGGTCTTAAAAATTTGTACTTTCTGCCATGGGGATGCTTTTTATTCTTACCGGAATGCCGATAAGACTGGAGGGAGACAGTTGAATTTCATTGCCCTGAGGAAGGAATAGGCCCCGGGGAACCCCGATGGGGAAAATCCATAACCCCCTAAAAGGACCCCAAATTGTGCTTGACAAAGGTTTGGGCTGTTTTTAAAATAAATCATTAAAATCCTTCCACAGGGATTGGCCCAAAATCTGCCTTAAAATCTGATCCAGCGAAGTCCTTTCTGAGAATCCGAGTAAGGTTCTCATGCTCAGCTTGGGATTCAGCAGGTTTAAACGTAAAGCGGTGGTGTGAAAATCGATCAGGCCTTTAAGACCATAGACTTTTCCCCCTCCCCGTTAAAGGACCCGAAAAGAAATCCATAAATGGATCAGCCTGGAAGAGTCTCTCTCGCCGCTTCACTCTGATACCGGCCGGCAATTTTTTAAAATCACCAATTTTTTTTTGAGGAGTACAAATGAACATCGTTGAGCTGAAAGAGAAGAAGATCAATGAGCTGAACAAACTGGCCAGGCAGCTCAATGTGGAAGGGTCCAGCGGGATGCGCAAACAGGATCTCATCTTTGCCATCCTGCAGGCGCAGACCGAGAAGAACGGCCTGATCTACGGCGAAGGGGTTCTGGAGACCCTGCCCGACGGGTTTGGCTTTCTCCGTTCCCCCGACTTCAACTACCTTCCCGGTCCTGACGACATATACGTCTCGCCCTCCCAGATTCGCCGTTTCAACCTGCGCACCGGGGACACCATCGCCGGGCAGATCCGGCCTCCCAAAGAGGGGGAGCGGTACTTCGCCCTCCTGAAGGTTGAGGCGGTCAACTACGAGGAACCCGACCTGGCCCGGGAGAAGATCCTCTTTGACAACCTCACCCCCCTCTATCCCAATTCCCGAATCAGCCTGGAGGTTCCCGGAGAGGACAATAAATCCATGCGGGTCATGGACCTGCTGACACCCATCGGGAAAGGTCAGCGCGGGTTGATCGTCAGCCCTCCGCGGGCCGGCAAGACCATGATCCTCCAGTCCATCGCCAACAGCGTGGCCGAGAACCACAAAGATACGGTCCTGATCGTTCTGCTGATTGACGAAAGGCCGGAAGAGGTCACGGACATGCAGCGCTCCGTCCATGGAGAGGTGATCAGTTCCACCTTCGATGAACCCGCCCAGCGTCACGTCCAGGTAGCCGAGATGGTGCTGGAGAAAGCCAAACGGCTGATCGAGCATCAGAAAGACGTGATTATTCTCCTGGATAGCATCACCCGCCTGGCGCGGGCCTACAATACGGTCATCCCTCCCAGCGGTAAGATCCTCTCGGGCGGCGTGGATTCCAACGCCCTCCACAAGCCCAAACGTTTCTTCGGCGCCGCCCGGAACGTGGAGGAGGGAGGGAGCCTGACCATCATTGCCACCGCCCTGATTGACACCGGCAGCCGGATGGACGAGGTGATCTTCGAGGAATTCAAAGGCACGGGCAACATGGAGATTGTCCTGGACCGCAAGCTGGCGGACCGGAGAATCTTCCCGGCCATCGATATCAATAAGTCGGGAACCCGGAAGGAAGAGCTCCTCCTGGGCTCCATGGAACTCAACCGGGTGTGGATTTTACGAAAGCTTCTCCAGCCCTTGAATTCCATCGATGCCATGGAATTCCTGCTGGATAAGATGAAAGGGACGAAAGATAATAAAGAATTCCTGGATTCCATGAGCAAGTAGAAAAACAGCGGTCAGCCGTCAGCGGTCAGCTAAGACTTATGATATAATGAATATCATTATTGCTGATTGCTGAAAGCTGGCCGCTTTTCTATGGAGGACTCGATGAAGAAGGATATTCATCCCAAGTTTGTACCCGCGATCATCAAATGCGCCTGCGGCAACGAGATCCGGACCCAGTCGAACCGGAAGGAAATCTCGGTGGAAATATGCTCCAAGTGCCATCCCTTTTTCACCGGGAAGCAGAAACTGATCGACTCGGCCGGACGGGTGGAACGTTTCCAGAGGAAATACGGCCTGAAGAGCCAGAAGTCTGCCTAGGCGTCGTACCGGTGGAAGGGGCCAAGGCTTCCGGGATTCAAGGAGGCGGGAGAAGAAGGCTGGATCCTCCGCCTTGGCCCCCGGATCCCTTGGCCCTCTTTTTTAGGGCAGGGGAAATGATAAAAAATTTAACCGCCGAGCACGCAGAGACCGCAGAGAAAAAGAATTGGAATACTGGAATGATGGAATAATGGAATATTGGGTTTGGGTATTGTCATTTTGTGCCCATCATTCTCATATTCCATCGTTCCAATTTTCCAGTTTTTCTCTCTGCGTACTCTGTGACCTCTGTGGTTAAATCCTTTGTTTTGGGTCGGATGGGCCGGGAGAGGGATTGGGTCCGGCTCCTTTGAAAGGGGGAGGTAGTTTTCTTCTCCCCGGGTTTGGGGTTATGTCCAAGATCGCTGTGGGAGGACAGGCCGTCATCGAAGGCGTCATGATGCGGGCTCCCAACGCCCTGGCCATTGCGGTGCGCAGGCCCAACGGTGAAGTGGCGGTGAAGGAAGACGTATGGCGGTCTCTGTCCAATCGGGTTAAGTTCCTGAAATGGCCGCTGATCCGGGGTTCGGTGGTTTTGATCGAAACCCTGATCAACGGCCTCCAGGCTCTTTCTTTTTCCGCCAACCAGGCGCTGGAAGAGGGGAAGGGGGAGGATAAGCTCAGCAATTGGGCCATCGGCTCAGTCATGGCCCTGGCCTTTGGGATCGGGATCCTCTTCTTCGTCGTCCTTCCCCATTATCTGACTGGATTCCTGGGTGATTTCTTCGGGCGGGAGCTGGCCGTGGAGAGCGTTCTCTTCCATCTGATCGATGGTCTGATCAAGGTCCTCTTTCTAGTCGGTTACATTTACCTGATCTCGCTCCTGAAGGACATTCGGAGGATTTTTCAGTACCACGGGGCCGAGCATAAATGTATCTTTGCCTATGAGGCTGGGGAGGAACTGACCGTGGCCAATGCCCGCAAGTACTCCACGCTCCACCCGCGGTGTGGGACGGCCTTCCTGCTGATTGTGGTCATCGTCAGCATTATTCTTTTTTCCGCCATCTTTCCTTTTCTGCCCAGGTTTCCCTCTTTGGGGAGGGGGCTCGCCAACTTGATTTATGTGGGGATCAAGCTTCCGCTCCTTTTTCCCATCGCCGGGCTGGCCTACGAGATGATCAAGCTCAGCGGGAAGAAAGCCGACCATCGCCTCCTGAAATGGATCATCGCTCCCGGCCTCTGGCTGCAGCGCCTGACCACCCGACCCCCGGCTGATGACCAGATCGAAATCGCCCTGCGGGCCCTCCAGGGAGCCCTGCGGATCGAAACCGGCCAGAAAACGATACTTTAAAGAATAAATTGGACACGGATGAACGCGGATAAACACGGATTAGACTAGATTCAAAGGTAAAAATAAACTTTTTTTGATTTTCATTCATTTTCTTATCCGTGTTCATCCGTGCAAATCCGTGTCCCGATAAAATTTTATGTTTCAGAAATTAGACCAGGTGGAAGAACGATTCCAGGAGATCGAACAGCTCCTGGCGGATCCCGGGACTCTGGCCAGCTCCTGGCGGATCCCGGGACTCTGGCCAGCCCCAAGGAGATGCAGAAGCTTGCCCGGGAGCGGAGGGAAATCTCCAAGCTGGTGGAGACCTACCAGGCCTACAAGAGAGTCAAGGAGGAGATCCAGCAGAGCCAGGAGCTGCTCCAGGAGTCCGACGAAGAGATGCGGGACCTGGCCAAAGCCGAACTTCAGAAGCTGAAAGAGCGCCTGGGCAGCCTCGAAGAAGAGCTCAAAATCCTCCTTCTGCCCAGGGACCCGAGGGACGAGAAGAATATCTTCCTGGAGATCCGCGCGGGAACGGGCGGAGAAGAGGCGGCTCTCTTTGCCGCATCCCTTTTCCGGATGTATTCCAAGTACGCGGAAAAGAAACGATGGCGGGTGGAAGTGATGAGCGAAAACCCCACCGGCCTCGGGGGATTCAAAGAGATCATTGCCCTGGTGGAAGGGAAAAGGGTGTACAGCGTCCTGAAGCACGAGAGCGGCGTTCACCGGGTTCAGCGGGTTCCCGTGACCGAAGCCTCGGGGCGCATCCACACCTCCGCCGTGACCGTGGCCGTGCTTCCAGAGGCCGATGAAGTGGAAGTGGAGATCAACCCCAACGATTTGCGCGTCGACGTCTACCGGTCCTCGGGCCCCGGAGGACAGAGCGTGAACACGACGGACTCGGCCGTGCGGGTGACCCACATTCCCACCGGATTGGTAGTGACCTGTCAGGATGAAAAGTCCCAGCATAAGAACAAGGCCAAAGCGCTGAAGGTTCTCCGTGCGCGCCTTCTGGACAAGTTGATGGAAGAACAGCGGACCGAGATATCGGAGCGACGCAAGAGCCAGGTGGGGTCCGGAGACCGGAGCGAACGGGTGCGGACGTATAACTTTCCCCAGAACCGGATCACCGATCACCGCATCAATCTCACCCTTTACCGGCTGGACAGCGTTCTGGAGGGGGAGCTGGATGAGATGACCGATGCCCTGACCGCTCATTTCCAGGCCGAAGCGCTCAAATCCGGGCAGTGAGGGGGATTCTTTGCCCCAGACCGTATGGACCATCCTGGCGCTCATCCGCTGGGCCGACGAGCGCTTTAAAAAGGAAGGGATGGCCACTCCCCGTCTCGATGCTGAGGTCCTTCTGGCCGAAACGCTGGCCACCGACCGGGTCGGCCTATACACCCATTTCGACCAGCCCCTGCAGCCCGATGAATTGACCCGGTTCAAAGAGTTCATCCGGAGGCGCCTCCGCCGGGAGCCTGTGGCGTACATCCTCGGGAGGAAGGAATTCTGGTCCCTCCCCCTCCGGGTCACCCCGGAGGTCTTGATCCCCCGCCCGGAAACGGAAACCCTGGTGGCCGAAGCGCTGAAAATACTGGCCCCCGCAGAAGGAAAGGATTTCCACATCCTGGAAATCGGCACCGGCAGCGGCGCGATCAGTGTCGCTCTGGCAACAGAATTACCCGCGGCCACGGTGGTGGCCACCGACCTCTCCCCCAAGGCCCTTGCCGTGGCCGAAGAAAATGCCCTGCGATTCGGAGTCCGGGAACGGATTCGGCTCTTGCACGGGGATCTGTTTCGCCCGGTGGAAAAGGGAGATGGCTTCGACCTGATCGTGACCAACCCGCCTTACATCCCGCGAGGACAGTTTGCTTCGCTCATGCCGGAAGTCCGGGATTATGAACCGAAAGCCGCCCTGGACGGAGGCAAGGATGGGCTGGATTTCTTCCGGCGGGTTCTGCCCGCGGTGGATGAATATCTGCGGCCGGGCGGCTGGTTCCTGGCCGAAATGGGCGCCGGGCAGGACCCGCAGATTCTAAAGATCGCCGAAAAAAACGCGGACCTGGACTCCTTCGCTTTCGCCAGAGACCTGGGCGGCATCTACCGCGTCTTCAAAGCTCGGAAAAAATATCAATTGGACGCGGATGAACACGGATAAACACGGATCAAAAAAATTGTAGAAACGCCCCCCACCAGAAAATAGGGCTGAATCTTTGCCGCAAGTTGTGCTAATCTTTAGCCATCTTAAGTTTTTTTCAGGGTATTATCCGTGTTCATCCGTGTTTATCCGTGTCCCATTATGTTTTTATCTTTGATTTTTTGGTCAGCCAATCGTTTTCTGGGAGTCTTTCCATGGAAAAGATGATCATTGAAGGGGGATACCGGCTGGTGGGGGAGGTTCCGGTGAGCGGGGCCAAGAATGCCGCTCTTCCTCTCTTCGCGGCTTCGCTGCTGGTAGAGGACGCGATGACTCTTCAAAATGTTCCGGCTCTGGCCGACATCCGGACCATCGCCCGGCTCCTTCGCCTGATGGGGGTCAAGACGGAAGGGGATAGCGGGAGGGTCAGGCTGAACGCCTCCGGGGTTCATTCTTTCGAGGCGCCCTACAACCTGGTCAAGACCATGCGCGCTTCAGTCTTAGTCCTTGGGCCCCTGGTGGCCAAGTGGAAACGGGCCCGGGTATCCCTGCCGGGGGGATCGGGTATCCCTGCCGGGGGGATGCGCCATCGGCGCCCGGCCGATTAACCTCCACCTCAAGGGTCTGGAAGCCATGGGGGCCAAGGTGGAGTTGAAACATGGATATGTGGAAGCCTCGGCCGACCGGCTGAAGGGAGCCGAGATTTATTTCGACATCTCCACGGTGACCGGTACGGAAAACATCATGATGGCGGCTTCCCTGGCGGACGGAAGAACGGTTTTGAAGAATTCGGCCCGGGAGCCGGAGGTCGTGGAACTGGCCCAGGCGTTAAAAAAAATGGGGGCCAGGATCGAGGGGGCCGGGACGGATGTGATGGTGATCGACGGGGTAAAGGAACTCCGTCCCATCGAGCATCCCATCATGCCCGATCGGATCGAGGCCGGGACCTTCATGGTGGCCTCCGGTATCACGCCGTAGTGGCCAAGCTGAAAGAAGCCGGCCTGGAGATATTCCCGGAGGGTGGCGGGGTGAAAGTCATCGGGCCGGTGAATATCAAGCCCGTGGACGTGAAGACCCTTCCGTACCCCGGGTTTCCCACCGATATGCAGGCCCAGATCATGGCCCTCATGTGCCTGGCCGGCGGGCTTTCGGTAATTACCGAAACCGTTTTCGAGAACCGGTTTATGCATGTAAGCGAGATGAGGCGGATGGGGGCCGATATCCGGGTGGAGGGAAAGAATGCCATCGTGCGGGGCCTTACCCATCTCACCGGGGCTCCGGTCATGGCTACGGATTTGCGGGCCAGCGCCTCCCTGGT
>LJUR01000135.1 GCA_001304105.1 Deltaproteobacteria bacterium SM23_61 | reverse complement strand
TCCGTGTTTGGTTATGTTTACTTAGACTTTGCCAGAAATCTCCCCTCGCCCCCTGAAGCTGTGAAAAAATTCAGGCAGCGGGGAATTGGGGGGCCTGGGGATGCCCGGGGAGGGGGAAATTTCCTGCCGCCAAAACAGGCGCTTATTTCTCCGTGGCCCGCTCGGTATCGAACTCACGAAAGCCCTAAGGATCCTTTGTTTGGATTTATACGAGTTTCCGCAAGTTGCCCACGTCGCTCTGCGGAAGTCCGGGCATTGCTTCACGGCCATGTGTCTCCCGCCGGGTTTTGACAGCAGGAAATTTCCCCTTCCCCGGGCAACGAAAGAGGCCTTTGCCTCCCCCCCGTTCGATTTTTTCACAGCTTCCCTATTCCGCAATCTACATTCCGCATTATAGCTGCTCCGCCTCAATCTCTCACCAGTCGAACCATCAGGCTCCCCGACGGTTCCACCCAGGCCGTTGCCGGCCCGTTCATGACCAGCGTGCTCTCCCTTTCCTCCACAACGGCCGGGCCATCAAATTTCACCCCCACCGGAAGGCGGTACCGATCATAGACCGGCGCCTCTTCGTACCTTCCCGGGCCGGGAATATAGATCCGTCGTTTTCCCTTCAGCGCTTCGCCGAGACTTGCGCCCCTGGACCACCAGGTGCCCGATCCGATCTGCGGGTTGGGTCCCGTGGCCACAAGCCGCCAGTTCACCCCTTCGATGGAGATTTCCGGGCACAGGCGCTGGTAGATGCCCTGGTACTCCTTTTCGAAGGCCCGGCGGAAGGCCTCCAGCTGTCCCGGACCGTACGGCCCTGCCGGGAGGACAACGCTGATTTCAAAGCCCTGTCCCGCGTAGCGCATGTCCGCCGAACGGATGAACTGCATGTCCGGTAAGGGAACGCCGGCGTCCAGGAGCAGCTCGCGGCCCCTGGCCTCCAGCTCGGCGTAGATGGAATTCAGGCGTTCCCACTGCAGCTCTTCCAGCCGGATGATGTAGCTGCGGCTCAGGTCAAAGGACATGGGTGCCAGAAGGAAGCCAAAAGCAGAGCACACCCCCGCCGCGGCCGGAACGATGATGGTTTCCAACCTCAGCTTCTCGGCCACCTGGTAGGCGTGCACGGGACCGGCGCCGCCGAAGGCCACGAGGGAGAAGCGCCGCGGGTCGATCCCCTTTTCCACCGCATGGATCCGGGAAGCATTGGCCATGTTCTCGTTGACCACTTCGTGTACCCCCCAGGCGGCCCGTTCCAGGGAGAGGTTGAGCGGCCCGGCGATCTTTTTTTGCAGGGCGGCTTCCGCCAGCTTGGAGTCCAGTTGCATTTCTCCCCCCAGGAAGAAATGGGGGTCCAGATAGCCCAGGATAAGGTCGGCGTCGGTCACCGTGGGCTCTTTGCCGCCGCGGCCGTAACAGGCCGGGCCCGGGTCCGCCCCGGCGCTCTCCGGTCCCACCTTGAGGAGTCCGAGGGGACCGATGGAAGCGATGCTCCCGCCCCCCGCGCCGATCTCGATCATTTCGATGACCGGGATTTTCACCGGCAGACCGCTCCCCTTTTTGAAGCGGTACACCCGGCCCACCTCGAATTCATTCACCCGGAGGGGGTTGCCGTTCTGGATGATGCAGGTCTTGGCGGTGGTTCCTCCCATGTCGAAAGAAATAATATTGGCCTGCCCGGTCTGCTCCCCGACCCAGGCGGCGACCAGAGCTCCCCCGGCAGGGCCGGATTCGAGCAGGCGCAGGGGATACAGAGTTGCGGTCTGGGGAGAGGTGATTCCTCCGTTGGAAAGGATGATATACAGCCGTCCCCCCATCCCCAGTTCCGCCAGGCCCTTTTCCAGAATTTCCATGTAGCGGCGCACCGCAGGCATGGCGTAGGCATTGGCCACGGTGGTGGAGGTGCGCTCGTACTCGCGCACCTCGGGGGATACTTCGGAAGAGAGGGACACGGGAAACCCGGGGCGCCTGGCCAGGATGAGATCACGGAGCATCCGCTCGTGGGCGGGATTGCGGAAAGAGTGTAGCAGGGAGACGGCCACCGATTCCACGCCAAGATCCAGAAGGCGGCTGACCGCCCGTTCCGCTTCCTCCGGGGTGAGAGAAACCAGGACTTGGCCCTGGTGGTTGAGCCGCTCGCCGACTTCCAGCCGAAGCCGCCGGGGGACCAGGGGCCGAGGCAGTTCGAGGAAGATGTCGTAAATGTCGTAGCGCATCTCCCTCCCGATCTCCAGGGCGTCCCGGAAACCGCGGGAGGTGAGAAGCCCGGTCAAAGCTCCCTTGCGTTCGATGATCAAGTTGGTCACCAGGGTCGTGCCGTGGATCGCCTTGGCCACCTGACGGGCGGCAATTCCATCACGCCCCAGCATTTCCCGCAGGACTTGGATGACTGCCCGGGCGGGATTATCCGTGGAGGTCAGGCTTTTTCCCAAGGAGAGCCGGCCGGAAGCCGGCTCCAGGATCACCACATCCGTAAAGGTTCCGCCGATATCGATGCCCACCTGGTATTCGGTTGCCACTCCGATCTTCTCCATTCGTTTCTCAGTCAGAGGCTGTCGTCGAGATTCTTCCATGTCCCGGAGGAAATGTTTTCCGCAGCGCCCAGGAGGCAAGGGCCTCAGTTCAGGCCGGGCGCAGGCCATTTCCTTTTTCCCTTCCCATATATAACCCGATCGAGGAACCAGCGGCAAGAGAGTTTTTTGCCGAAAAAGCCCGCTTCCCGAGCGGGTTGGCAGGTTGACCGTGGTCGTCGAAGGGAGTTGTTTTTTCCCCTTATTCCGAATAGGATAACCTTTGAAGAGCGTTCGCTTCGCCTTGATATTCGTTATACGTTATACGTTATTGGTTATTCGGTTTCTTTTGGTTTATTTGTCTAAGGGGTTCTCTGTTTGCGAATAACGATTCACCAATAACGTATAACCAAGACCGAGGCCGATCCTCAATCCCCGAAGGGGCGCTCCGAAGAGAGGTTATGCCTTCCGCCTTCACCCACGCTTTCATCGCCATCCCTTGGGGAAAAACCTTTTTCGGAAAGGAAATGCCCCCGCGTTTCTGGCTCCTGGCCGTCCTCTGTTCTATCCTGCCCGACATAGATGTGTTTAGCTTTCATTTTCGGACCGGGTACGGGGGGCTTTTCTGGCATCGGGGGTTCACCCATTCCTTATTATTCGCCTTCCTCCTGAGTTTGGCCGTGGTCTGGGCGGGTTTCAGAGAGGATCACCCGGCTTATTCCCCCCGCTGGAAGCTATGGCTCTTCTTTTTCCTGCTCTCCTGCTCCCACGGCATCTTGGATGCCCTGACCGGCAGGGCCTATGGGGTTGCCCTTTTTTCGCCCTTCGATACGACCCGCTATTCCTTTCCCTGGGCCCCCATCAAAATCTCTCCCCTGGGACTGAAATCCTTCTTCAGCCCCTGGGGAAAAGAAGTGATCCTGAGCGAGATTCGATGGGTTTGGATTCCTTTCCTTCTGTTGTGGGCTGGGGTCCGGGGAATCCGATGGTTGAAATCGAGAGACCTATCCCGCCCGGCCAAAGAGGTTCCCTCATGAGGTCTCCGCAAAATTCAGGATCGCCCGGGCGAATTTTCACCTCCACCTGTCCCTTCGATTGCGGGGCCCGCTGTCTTCTCCAGGTCCATGTATCAGAGGGTTCGGTCCATAAAATCACCACAGACCTTCGACCGGGCCCCGGACTCAAGGCCTGCGCCCGCGGCCTGGCCCAGGGCGAAGTCCTCTACGCCAAAGACCGTCTGAGATCCCCGCTGAAAAGGGTGGGGGAGAGGGGCAGCGGAAAATTCGAGCCCATCTCCTGGGAAGAAGCCCTGGAAAGAATCGCCGGCGAGCTCCAAAGAGTGAAAGATCGGTTTGGGCCTCAATCCGTTTTTCTGATGGACTTCTTCGGCTCCATGAGCCCCCTGCACAACACCGGACGCACCGGCCGGCGCTTCTTCTCCCTCTTCGGCGGATGCACCACCTGGTGGGGCAACACCTCCATGGAGGCGGCCATCTTCTCCTCCCAGATGACCTTCGGGACCCTCTTCACCCGGAACAGCCGGGACAATCTTCTCCATTCAAAACTGATCCTTCTCTGGGGGTGGAACCCCCTCGAAACCCGGTTCGGGCCGGATACGGCCTACTATCTCCTCCAGGCCAAGAAGAAGGGAGCCCGGATCATCTGCGTGGATCCCCGGTTGAACCGCACGGGCAAGGGATTGGCGGATCAATGGATTGCCGTCAGACCGGCCACGGATACCGCTTTGCTCGTGGCCATGGCTCAGGTCATGATCTCCGAGGGTCTTTACGACCGCCGGTTCATCGAAACCTACACTTCCGGTTTTGAGAAATTCAGCGATTACGTCATGGGCCGGGAAGATGGAATTCCCAAGACGCCCCGCTGGGCGGAGAGGATCACCGGAGTCCCCTCTGGGGTCATTTCCCGGCTGGCCCGCGACTACGCCCTCCTCAAACCCGCGGCCCTGTATGCCGGATGGGCCCCGGGCCGGACTGCTTACGGAGAGCAGTACCACCGGGCCGCTTCCACCCTGGCGGCCATGACCGCCAACATCGGAGTTGTAGGAGGACATGTATCGGGAGGGACGGACCGGATGGCCCTGGGGATTTTGCGTCAGAGCCTGCCCGTTCCCGAGAGCAAAAATCCCATGGTTCATGTGTCCGATTTGTATGACCTGCTCATTCGCGGCAAGGCAGGAGGTTTTCCGGGGGACATCAAGGTCCTCTACATTTTGGGATGCAACCTGCTGAACCAGTGGCCGAACACCAACAAAGGAGTCCAGGCCCTGAAGCAGCCGGAGTTGATCGTTGTCCATGAACTCTTCATGACCCCTACGGCGCGCTTCGCCGACATCGTTCTTCCCGTGGCCCATTTCCTGGAAAGGCAGGATGTGGGCCAGCCCTGGACCGGGGGGCCTTACAACATTCTGATGGAGAGGGCCGTGGAACCTCCCCCCGGGGTGAAATCAGACCTGGACATCTTTTCCGAGCTGGCCTCGCGGTTGAACCTTGCGGGTTACAACGATAAGACCGAGGAAGAGTGGCTTCAAGAATTTCTCTCCGACACTCCGGGGCTTCCCGATTATCCCCGGTTTAAGGAGAAGAAGGTCCACTTCTACGAGATCCGGAAACCCTGGGTGGCTTTTCAAAAAGAAATTGAAGATCCCCTCAACCATCCTTTCCGGACTCCCTCCGGCAAGATCGAGATCTACAGCCGGAAAATCGCGGCGATGAATGACCCGATGATTCCCCCCATCCCCAAATACATCGAGCCCTGGGAAGGGCCGGGAGATCCTTTGGCGAGCCGATACCCCCTCCAGATGGTAAGCCCTCATTCCCGGGGAAGGGTGAACGCCACCCTGGACAACATCCCGAGGCTCAAGGCCATTGCCGATGATGACCTCTGGCTCAATCCTGAGGATGCGGGAAGGAGGGGAATCTGGCCGGGAGGAAGCATCAGGGTTTTCAACGACCGGGGGCAGATGATCCGCAGGGCCAAGGTGACGGACCGGATCATGCCCGGGGTGGTGAGCCTGGAGGCCGGTTCCTGGTATGACCCCGACGACAGGGGAGTGGACCGGGGCGGCTGCGTGAACGTTCTGACGGTGGATAAGAAATCTCCCGCCGGCGCTCTCCCCTGCAACAGCTGTTTGGTTGAAGTAGAGGGAGAAAAAAAGCGGGAAGAGAAGCGGGAGGATTTTAAATAGTATCTGCCATCCGCAACCTCCCTCTCCCCTTGCGGGGGAGGGCTTCGGCCGTGAGCTCAGCCGAACGGTTGGGGTGAGGGGGATGAGGATGAGGATGAGGATGAGGATGAGGATCACCCCCACCCTCGCCCTCCCCCATCGAGGGGGAGGGGAAAATGGAGCTTCCGGATGGAAAGTAATCCCTTCCAATCCGTCCCGCCGCTGGCGGGACTTATGGCCAGAAACCCTCTGGCCCGAACCCTAACGAGGTCAGTAAGGGTATGGTGGAAGGAGAAAAAAGCCTTGATTTTTTCCCCTGACCCAGATCATTAATAGGGCCAGAGTGAAAATAGTAGGATAGGTTGCCAGGGTTGAAGAGGAGATGAAGGAGATGGATGATGGCCGAAAGGAAGGTTGAAGCGATCGCTTCCGATTTGAAGAAAATCGTGGAAGGAAACGTTCTCTCCGACGAATTGAGCCGGACCATATACAGCAGCGGGGCCTGCATCTATTCCCTGCGGCCCATGGTGATCGTTCAGCCCCGGCATAAGGAAGATGTGGTCCAGTGTGTTCGGTACGCGGCCCAGAACGGAATCCCCCTGACCGCCCGGGGCGGGGGCACGGGCCGGGCAGGGCAGGGGATCGGGGAGGGGATCATCCTGGATTTCGTGAGGTACATGAATCAGATCCTGGAGGTCGATCCGGAGAAGAAATGGGTGTGGGTGCAGCCTGGCATCATCCTGGGAAGGCTGAACGCAGTCCTGAAACCCATGAAGAAATTCTTTCCCATCGACCCTTCGACCGCCGATTACTGCGCCCTCGGCGGTATGATCGCCAACAATTCCAGCGGCCCCCATGCCATCAAATACGGGGCGACACGGGATTGGGTGGAGTCCCTGGAGGTGGTCCTCTCCAGCGGGGAGGTCATCCAGACGGGGCCGCGAAACGCGGCCGGCCTGGAGTCCTCCGGCGGAACCGATGGATTGGAGAAGAAAATTTATGCTGGCGTCCTGGACCTTCTGGGACGATATCGGGGAGCGCTCCAGGAAGAGAAGCCCGACACCATGAAGAATTCCAGCGGCTACGACCTCTGGCAGGTTCGCAAGAACGGCTCCCTGGACCTCACCCCCCTTCTCGTGGGCTCCGAGGGAACGCTGGGAGTCTTCACCGAGGCCAAGCTCCGCCTGGCCGACCCCGGGGGGAAGACGCATACCGCGTTTTTCTACTTCGACACGCTGGACACGGTGGGGAGGGCCACGGTGGAAATCCTGAAATTCTCCCCCACCATGCTGGAGATCATGGAGAAGCAGATCATCGACCTGGCCCGGGGCAAGTACCCAGAGATGAAGCCGTACCTGCCGGAGGGGATCGAGGCGACCCTCTTCGTCGAGTTTGAAGGGCAATCAGAGGAAGAACTCCAGGAAAAGATAAGCCGGCTGGAGCAACGGCTGATCCAGGAAGAAAGACTGGCCGTCTCCCTCAAGGCCGCCCGGGACGCCAGGGACCAGGAGATGCTCACCAAGGTGAGAAGCGTCTCCGGCCCCATCCTCAACAAGGTCAAAGGGCCCAAGAAACCCATCGCCTTCATCGAGGATGCCGCGGTTCATCCCCGCCGCCTGGGCGAATACATCGCCGGGCTGCGGGAAATTTTGAAACGCAACGGGGCGGAGGCCAGCATCTACGGCCACGCCGGGGACGGGAACCTTCACGTCATGGTATTTCTGGACATGAAGAATCCCGAGGACGTGGCCCGCATGGTTCGTATTACCGACGAAAACTGCGACCTGGTGCTGCGCCTCAAGGGGACCATCAGCGGGGAGCACGGGGACGGCCTCCTGCGAACGGCCTACGTGCCGCGCCAGTACCCCAGGCTCTACCCCGCCTTTGTGGAGCTGAAAAAGCTCTTCGACCCGCAGAATGTGCTGAACCCGGGGAGGGTGGTGGGAAACGATCCCGATCTCATGGGCAAGCACCTGAAATTCGGCGCCGAATACCGCCATGTGCCCACCGGCAGTGCATTCGACGGGGAGATCCTAAGCGCGGAGGTGGAAGCCTGCCACGGCTGCGGAAAGTGCCGCTCCTATTGTCCGCTGGCCATGGCCACGAACGACGAATCGTACCTGGGCCGGGCCAAAGCCAGCCTCCTGCGGGAGCTGATTTCGGGGAACCTGGACCCGGACACCTTCCTCGCCTCCGATGAACTGAAAAAAATGATGGATGGCTGCGTGAATTGCAAGCGATGCCTCACCGAATGTCCTACCGGGGTAGACATCCCCTGGGTTTCACTCATGGCCCGGGCCCACCAGGTGAAAAACAGAGGGCAGTCTTTCAAGGACCGGTTCCTGGCCGACACTCATCTGGCCTGCAGGGTGGGCAGCTCCCTCGCCCCCCTGGTCAACCTGGCCTTTTCCATCGGGCCCGCGCGGGCTTTGATGGAATCCGCATTCGGCCTGGACCGCCGGAGAAAAATGCCTCCTTTCTCCCCGAGGACTTTCCGGGAGATGCACAAAGGCTTGGACAAGGGAAACGGAAAAGTAGCTTATTTCCTGAGCTGCTATGCCAATTACAACGACCCGGAAGGGGAAGGACGGGCCGTGGTGGAGGTGCTGGAGCGGAACGGGTTCGGGGTGGAGATTCCTGACTTCCAATGCTGCGGGATCGCCCGTATCTCCTCGGGCGGGCTGGAGCCGGCCCTCAAAGGGGTGGGGGAGAACCTGGAAAAGATCTCCTCCCTGGTGGAGAAGGGGATTCCCGTGGTCTTCAGCGAGCCCAGCTGTGCCCTGGCGGTGAAGCAGGAATACCCCAGGATCGTCAACTCCGGAAAAGCCGCCAAGGCGGCCGCCGGCTGCCACGAGATTCACGGCTTTCTCTCCAAGCTGAAACAGGAGGGAAAGCTCAACACCAACTTGGGAGAAATGAAACTGAAGGTAGGCTACCACAACCCCTGCCACCTGCGGGCGCTGGGAATTTCCAAAGAAGTGGTCGAGCTCCTGAAACTCATCCCGGGGCTTGAAGTGCAGGCCTTCGGAGACCGTTGCTGCGGCCTGGCTGGCACCTTCGGCATGAAGAAGCAGAACTACGACCTCTCCATGGAGATTGGGAAGCCCCTTTTTGAGGAAATCAGGCAGAGCGGCGTGGACCGGGTGGTAACCGGCTGCGGCTCCTGCGCCATGCAGATCGCCCAGGGAACAGGCCTGAAGGTGACTCATCCGTTGACTCTTCTGGCCGAAGCGTACCGTAAGAAAGGCAATCGCGAGTCGTAAGTCGCGAGAGCGCAGGTCGATAAGAACATGTTCACCCTCACGCCTTACGCCTTGCGACTTACGGTTTTTATCTCCCTTCTTCCCGAGCCACAAGTTCTCTTTTTCGAAGAAAAGAAGGAAGACGAAAGGGAAAGGGGTCATTTAAGAGTTGAACCCATCCCTGGCAAGCTGCTATACTAATCAAGTTATATCCTTTCAGGTTTCATGCCAAGAGTCGAAAGACTGCTTTCATCTTTGATTCCACTTCTTCAGAGGGGAGGAGAAAATGAAAACCGCCGTCATCATTATCCTGGCCGTTCTGCTCGGTATCTTGGTCCTCGCGGGGGTGATCCTCTATCCCGAGTACAAGAAGAAGGGGCCGGCGCTCTCCGAGGCCCAGCTGAAGAATGCCTGCGAAGTCCTTATCGCCGGCCTGAATGAACAGATTAAAAAGCAGGAAATCACCATCAAGGAATTTAAGGGAGGCCTTTCCCTGTCTCTCGTCGACCGGATCCTTTTCCGACTGGGGCAGGCGACGCTCACCCCCCAGGGGGAAAAGGTACTGGCCAAGGTCGGCGAGGGGCTCAAAAAGGTCCAGGGAAAGATGGTCCGGGTGGTCGGGCACACGGACACCGTTCCCATCCACAAGGATTACCTGGACAAATTTCCTTCCAACTGGGAGCTCTCGGCCGCCCGGGCGTCAACCGTGGTACGGTATTTTCAGGATAAAAGCGGTCTGGACCCCAAGGGAATGGAGGCGGTGGGCCGTTCCTTCTACCAGCCCGCGGCCTCCAATGACACCGTAAAGAACAGGGCCCTGAACCGGCGGGTGGAGATCCTCATCGCTCCAGTGATGGAATTTAAGGAAAAATAGGATTTGAAAAAAAAGGCGTCTCCGCCTGGAGCCACGCGGCGCAGGCGGAGACGCTTGTCATTGCCCGGATGGGCAAAATGGGCTTCAACCCTTGATCTTCTTCAGAAGCCAGGCCATGTTGCTGCCCAGGGCTTTCATGGTCTGGACTCCTTCGACGTCTTTTTTGACTTCTCCCACGTTCCGTCCGATTCCCACATTCCAGTAGGTAGATCCCACGACGATCATCTGGCTCATGAGGAAGAAGTTGTTGAGAGCGCTCAAGGCCTGGATGGCGCCGGCTCGGCGCACGGCGACCACCGCCGCTCCCAGCTTTCTCCTGAACATATCGTTTCCGTTTGCCCGGCATACCAGGGTGGCCCGCTCGAGGAGGGCTTTCATATTGGCGGTGACGTCCGCGATGTAAACGGGGGAACC
>LJUR01000134.1 GCA_001304105.1 Deltaproteobacteria bacterium SM23_61 | reverse complement strand
TCCAGGGTCAAGTCCATGGGCGCCCCCAGAGTAACTTTGTAATCGAAGACCGCTGCCTGGGGGACAATGGCTTCGTCCACGATCAGCTTCTTCTGTCCCGTCACCAGATCGGTGATGTTGGAATACTTGGTCAGATGGGCCCCCGAACTCGCCGCGGTTTGCACGGCCACCAGGGGCAGGAGAGATTTGCCGGCTATCCCTTTGACCTTGGTTACGTTGCTCACGCCAAAGTAAGGGTCAATGGTGCCGGCCGCGTCATCCGGGGCCTGAAGAGCCTTCTTTACCTCCTGGGGGGAAAAAGTCGCCAGGACGTTGGCCGCTTTGGCGGCATCTATGGTACTGCCTCCCCCCACGGCCAGAATGACTTCGGGCTTTGTCCGGGCCACATGAAGGGCCAGCCGGTACACGTCCTCCCGGGGGGCATTGGGCCCGGCACCGACAATGATTTCCGTTTCCACCCCCCCGGCCTTTAGGGAATCGGTGATGGTCTGCAGCGTTCCCGCCATCCAGCCCTGCCCCAGATCGGCCACGATCCCCAGAGCCCGCTTTCCCTGCCGGGCGACAATATCCCCGGTTTTCCCCAGAACCTCAAACCCGAAGGTGTAGGAATCCCCCTTCCATTCCTTCAGTAAACTCTCCGCTTTTTCCATCACCCGTTCCATGGACTGAATCCTCCTTTAAATCGGGGGGCAAAAGGCGAAAGGGCAAAAAGGGGAAAAGAGAAAAATCTTCGAATGAAAAATTCCGTCCTTACCCCTTTCGCCCCTTCCCCTCTTCCCCTTTTCCCCCTTTATTTTAACGCTTCTTCAACCAGGGCAATCAGTCTTTTGGGAGAAATGGGTTTGGGCAGGTAGAGATTGGCTCCCACCTCCATTCCCCGTTGTTTATCCTCTTCCCCGCTCCGCGCGGTCAGCATGAGGACGGGAGTTTCCGTGTAGGATTCCATCTGCCGAACCCTCTGGCAGACCTCGAACCCGGTTATCTCGGGCATGCTTACATCCAGGATCAGCAGGTCAAACCGGTCGCTGGAAACCGCCTCCAGCGCCTCCTGCCCGCCCGTAACGGCGGTCACGGAAAATCCCAGAGGGGTGAGGAGTTCCTGGATGGCGATCAAAACCAGGTCATCATCGTCCACTACCAGAATTTTCTTGGCCATACCTTTTTATCCCTCTCGGAAAGGTTGAATGGATTCCATCCCTGGAATCTCAAAATCGGATTTTATCTTAATTGCCGTTATGCCTCCACCATCCATTCTAAGGCCGTCCCCAGGTGGGAAGACAGGACGGGCAGGAGCACCCGGAAAGTCGTCCCCTCGTTGACCTTGCTCTCCACCTCGATCCTCCCCCCGTGGGCCTCGATGATCCCGTAACAGATGGAGAGCCCCAGGCCCGTTCCCTGCCCCACTTCCTTCGTGCTGAAAAAGGGTTCGAAGATCTTGTCGATGTTTTCCTGGGGAATGCCGTTCCCGGTGTCCTTTACGATCACTTCCACATCATTCCAATCGTTATGGCGGAGGAGGGAAGCGGCAATGGTAAGCTCCTTCTTCCGTTCCGTCCTTTCCATCGCATCCCGGGCGTTGGAGATAAGATTGAGGAATACCTGCTCGAGCTGATTGGCATCCCCACGGATCTTGGGAAGGTCGGGCTGGAATTCCTTGATGATCCGGATGCCGTGATTGATCAATTGCTGTCCGGTAATCATCAGGGCGTTTTCGACCGGCTCGGTCACATTCATGGGCCGGAAGTCGAACTTGGATTGGCGGGAGAAGTCCCGGAGGTGGTTGATGATCTTGGCGATCCGCTCGTGGCACTTTTGGATTAGGTCGAGGTTTTTCTGGTTCTCATCCTTCGCGCCGATTCTCTCCCGGATGACGTGCAGGAAAGTATCCGCCGCCATCAAGGGGTTATTCAGCTCGTGGGCCACCCCGGCCACGAGGTCGCCCAGGGCCCGCATCTTTCCCGCCTGGATGAGGTGGGCCTGGGTCTTCTGCAGCTCTTCTTCCAGTTTCTTCTTCTCGGTGAGATCCTTGAATACGCCCAGGGTCCCGATGATCTGGCCCTTCTCATCCCGGAGGAGCGAGGCCGAGGTCAGGATCGGGACGATCCCCCCTACCTTGAGAGCTGTAGTCTCGTGGTTCTTCAGGCTTCCTTTCTCCCGCAGGATGGACATGATCTTGCGGGCCTCGGCAATCCCGTCCTGGTAGAACTGGTAGATGGGGAGCCCGATGATTTCCTCCCGGGACCTGCCCACCATCTCCTCGAAGGCCCGGTTCACAAAGGTGATCTTTCCCTTGGGATCGGTCGTTACGATGGCATCCACGGAGCTCTGGACGATATTCTCCAGCTGGTCCTTGGTCTTCCAGAGCTCTTTTTCCAGGGCGATTTTCTCGGTGATGTCCCGGGCGATCTCCACAAATCCCAGGGTCTTCCCCGAGGGATCTTTCAGCGAGGTCACGATGGCGTGGGCGGTGAAAAGGGACCCGTCTTTCCGCACCCGTTCCACCTGGTACTCGGTCTTTCCTTCCTCTTCCACCTTGCGGGAGATCACCCGGATCAGGCCCCGCGACCGGTCGTCTTTCCAGAAAGTCCGGCTGATGCGCATCTTTCCGATGACTTCCTCTTTACTCCACCCGAAGAGGTTCTCCGAACCGCTGTTGTACTGCAGGATTACCCCGTTTGGGTCCGTGGCCATGATCGAATATTCGGTGGAGCTCTCCAGAACGCTGTTGAGCAAACGGGAAAGATTCCGGTATTCCTCCTCCTTGTCCTGAATCTCCTGGGTTCGGGCTTGGACGATCTCCTCCAGGTTGCGGGTGTAATTGAGAACCTGGTCGGCCATTCGGTTGAAGGACTGAGCCAGGGTTCCGATTTCATCGCCCCCGCTGAGTTTCACTTTTTGAGTCAGGTCCCCGCCGGCCATCCGGGCAGTCACCGCGGTGAGCTGCTGAAGCGGCCGGGTGAGGACGCGGGAAAGCATGACCGTAAGCAGGATCGCCAGGGCCACCGTTCCGAGGGCCACCAGGGTGATGAAGAACTTGGTCCGGGCTACCCCTTCATAGATTTCCTCTTCGTAGCTGCCCGCCGCGATGATCCAATCCCAATCCCTAAAGTACAGGTATTTGTTGATCTTCATCCTGGGGATGGACTCCCCCAACTCCACATTGGCCCACGGGTAACGGAGGGTTCCCACTTCCTTCTCCCCCAGTTGGGGAGCCCGGCGAACCATCTCCTTGATGTATTCGAATCCCGTAGAATCCTTGGCCTCCAGAATCGTTTCCCCTTCTTTGGCGGGGTGAACGACCAGCCTCCCCGAGCTGTCCATGATGAATGCATAGCCGGTCTTGCCGATCTTGATGGACTTGATGGCCGTCTTCAACGCCACGGCTCTCTGCTCCGGGATTCCCACGTAAAGAGCCCCGATGACCTTCTTGTTTTCATCGAAAATCGGCTCATAGGCGGTAATGTACCAGCCATTCACCACGAAGGCCCGCCCCCGATAGGTTTTCCCCTGGAGGATGGTCTGGGTGACCTCGCTGGCGGCCGGCAGGTAGGTTCCCACGGCCCGGCTCCCGTCGGACCGCAAGACATTGGTCGAAATCCGCAAGAGCCGGTCCTCCTGGATGCGCTGGAAAACGGTGCAGGTCCCCCCCACCATCTGCTGGACCTGGTCCACGAGGGTATTGTTCCGGGTGATCTCTTGCCCCCCGATCGACCAAAAAGGTACCCCGACGCGGGTGATCTCTTTGGTAATTTGATTTTCCGCATCAAATATCACCATCCGCTCTGGCGAGATTTTGATCCGCTGCCCATTCCGGTAGAAAATTCGGTGGGCAATCCTCAGATCGGAGGTAAGCTTCTTCTGGAGGAGCTCCTGTTGAGCCCGGCACATGGCATGAATGTTGGTGACGATGTGATCGAGGTCCGACTCGTAGGCCTGCTTCAAGTCCTCCGTGAATTTCTGCAAAGACACCACGGCCGCGACCCCCATGGGCAGGAGGGCGAGGACAATCGTAAAGGCGATCAGCTTGGTGCGGATTTTCCAGTCTTTGAAGGATTTCACCCTTTATGGCTCCTGAACCAATATATCAAAGGGGGGAGAAAATCTCAAATTCTTTAACTCTCAGGAATATTCCCCCCTGGGCAAGCAGAAGCCTTCAGAAAGTAAGGAGAAATAGAGAATAGCGGGGTTTCAAACCCATATTGCCATTCTGTCAAAACATAGGGTGATATTTCTGCATAGTTTGTCAAAATTGAAATCTTTTCCGAATGAATGATCATTCATTTGCCATTTTGCCATTATTCCCTTATTAAAATATTACCGGGCCCAGTAAAGTGAATATACATAAAATTCAATAAAATCAAAATCTTAACTTGCGAAATGGCATAGGCATGGGCTCCTTCAGAGTCCTGGCATAGCCCTTGCTGTTCATGGGGGCAAGGGATAGAGAGAGGGAGCACAGATGAAGGAGGGACTGAAAATGAAAAAATCAACCATCGTGATGACGGTTTCCATGATCCTGATCGGTTTGGCCTCCAATGTATATGCCGCTGAAATTTTCGGGTATCCCATGGTGGCCAAACAGGCCAAATTTTACTCCATCATCCTGGGCGTGATCGCCGTCAGTATGGCCATGGTCGGTATTGCCTACCTGAGCTTCTGGCTGGCAGACCTGAAGAAGAGGGTAAAGGTTTCCCGGCCGGTGGAAAAGGCGGTTTTTGCGGGCGAGCTTGCGGCTGCCGCTCAATCGGCGAAATAGATTTTCTGGGATTCCTTACCAAAAACCCCTTCTCGAGGAAGTTCGAGAAGGGGTTTTTTATTGTTCAGGAAATTATAAAAGTCTCTGCGCCCTCCGGGGAGCAAAAAATCAACCGCAGAGTACGCAGAGACCGCAGAGCTTTTTCTTTTTAAAGACAAAAAATATAAATCATTTTATGAATAGGGACCCTCTTTGCCTTTCGATCCTCGGGGGATCGAGACAAGAGGATGAACGAAGAGGAAGCCGAGAGCGCAGAGATCGTTCCATGAAAGTCCTTGGTAGTTTTGGCCTCCCGGGCAGGCTGAGAAGAAGGGCCTCTTTTCACCCTGCATCCCGCCCCGAGTTTTTGGCCAATTTTGACCTCTGCGTGCTCTGCGACCTCTGCGGTTAAGTTTTTTTCTATTCCTGCGAGACCTGTTCTTGTTACGCTCTGGCCTTGGGCGGCCGGGTAACGAAAGTCAGGCCGGCGGCGATAAGCAGGCAGACGGCGGCGATCAAGTAGGCGTTGTTGAAATTCTTATAACTGTCAAAGATCAGCCCGCTCAGCATGGGCCCCAAAATTCCCCCCACCCCCCAGGCAGTGAAAACGAATCCGTAGTTAACCCCGAAATTCTTCAGCCCGAAGTAGTCTTTGGTCGCCGAGGGGAAGACGGAAAGGTTGGCCCCGTAATTAAAGCCGATCAGCATGGAGGCCAAGAAGAGTGTGCCGTAGGCGTCCAGCCCGCGCAAGAGAAACATGAGGATGGCCTGGAAAACGAAGACCGAAAACATCGTCCAGGTGCGGCCGATCTTGTCCGAAAGAACCCCGGCAATGATCCTCCCGGCGGCATTTCCGACGGCCAGCAGGGCCACGAAGACAAAGCCGGCCTTGATTCCGGCCTGCAGGTCGACGATCTTGGCCAGCTTGCCGATGATCATCAGACCGGCCCCGGCGCCAAAGACATACATGATCCACAGGAGGAAGAACTGGGGAGTCCGGATCATCTGCGTCCATTCGTAATCGGCCATCGCAACCGCAGCTTTCAGCGCGGATCCGGCCTTTGCCGGAGCGGGGTTGCCGGCCGGTTTGTACCCGGCCGGTGGGTTTTTCAAAAGTTGGGATAGAAGCACCACGGCGATGAGGAAAGCAATACCCAGGGTAAGGAAGGTGGTCTGGATCCCGGAAGCGGAGAGCAGATAGTTGGCCAGAGGAGCAATATACACCGAGGCCAGCCCGAAGCCGGCCACCACCAGGCCGGCAATCAGGCCCGTCCGGGCCGGGGGAAACCATTTGACCGCAGGGGGGGTTGCCGAGGCGTAGCCGCACCCAATCCCCGCCCCGGCCAGAATTCCGAACCCGATGACCACCCCCACCAGGGACTGCCCCAGGCTGGCGATGATGAAACCGATCCCGCAGAGAATTCCTCCCAGGGTGGCCACCAGCCGCGGGCCGTATTTATCCTGCATCCTTCCTGCCGGCACCATCATGATGGCAAAAACGATAATGGCCACGGAATAAGGGAGAGCGGCCTGGGTCTCATTCCATCCCCACTCCTTGGTGATCTGTTTGGAAACCACCGACCAGGCGTAGAGGACTCCCAGGGCCAGGTTGATCCCGGTTCCGGCAAAGGTGACGATCCATCCCCGGTTCTTGCCGACCGCCGGAGGCTTGGCGGCCTTGGTTTGATCAGACATGAGAATGAGCCTCCTTAGACAGAATTAAGGGAGCAGGTCTCCGATTCAAGGCCTGCTCCCTTCAGGTTGTCCATCGCCGATCCCGGGGACTACTGCCTTTCCGAAACCAGGGTCGAGACTACGGCCGGGTCGGCCAGGGTGGTGGTGTCTCCCAGGTCGCCGATCTCTCCCGCGGCGATCTTCTTCAGGATGCGCCGCATGATCTTTCCGCTCCGGGTCTTGGGAAGACCGTCGGCGAACTGGATCTTGTCCGGAGTGGCGATGGGGCCGATCTCCTTGCGCACATGGGTCACCAGGGTTTTCTTCAGGTCATCTGACTTGGTCTGTCCGGCTTTCACGGTGACAAAAGCGTAAATCCCCTGGCCCTTGATGTCATGGGGCATCCCCACGACCGCGGCTTCGGCCACGGCGGGATGGCTCACCAGAGCGCTCTCCACTTCCGCGGTCCCGATCCGGTGCCCGGAGACGTTGATGACGTCGTCCACCCGGCCCATGAGCCAGAAGTCTCCATCTTCATCCACCCGGGCGCCGTCGCCGGTGAAGTACATCCCGGGGAACTGCACGAAGTAGGTCTCCTTGAAGCGCTCATGCTGCCCGTAGATGGTCCGCATCATTCCCGGCCAGGGCTTCTTGATCACCAGGTATCCGCCCTCGTTGGGGCTGGCCGGAGACCCGTCTTCGCGGATCACGGCGGCATCCACTCCGGGGAAAGGCTTGGTCGCCGAACCCGGTTTGATGGGCCACGCGCCCGGCAGGGGGGTGATCAGGATTCCCCCGGTTTCCGTCTGCCACCAGGTATCGACGATGGGGCACTTCTCTTTCCCGATGACCTTGTAGTACCACATCCAGGCTTCGGGGTTGATGGGCTCTCCCACGGTCCCCAGGAGGCGGAGGGAAGAGAGGTCGCGGCCCAGGGGCCACTGGTCTCCGTCGCGCATCATGGCCCGCAGAGCGGTGGGCGCCGTGTAGAAGATGTTGACCTTGTATTTCTCCACGATCTCCCAGAAGCGGTCGGGCTTGGGATAGTTGGGGACCCCCTCGAACATGAGACTGGTGGCCCCGGCGGCCAGGGGGCCGTAGACGATGTAGCTGTGCCCGGTGACCCAGCCGATGTCGGCGGTGCACCAGAAAACATCTTCATCCTTGTAGTCGAAGATCCACTTGAAGCTGGCCATCACGTAGAGGATGTATCCCGCCTGGGTGTGGAGAACCCCTTTGGGTTTGCCGGTGGAGCCGGAGGTATAGAGCATGAAAAGGGGGTCCTCCGCGTCCATCACTTCGGGCTTGCATTCCGGCTTGATATCCTTGGCGGCCATTTCTTCGTGCCACCAGCAGTCCCTGCCCGCCTTCATGTCCACCTTGGTGTTGGTCCGGTTGTAGACGATGACCGTCTTGACGGTGGGGGAGCTGGCCAGGGCTATGTCGGCGTTGTTCTTCAGGCCGATGACCTTGCCGCTGCGGTAGCTGGCGTCGGTGGTGATCAACACGGTGGCGCTGGCATCCTGGATGCGGTCCCTCAGGGCATCGGCGCTGAACCCTCCGAAGACGATGCTGTGGATGGCCCCGATTCGCGCGCAGGCCAGGAGGGCAATGGGCAGCTCGGGGATCATGGGCATGTAGATGGTCACCCGGTCTCCCTTTTTCACGCCCTTCTTCTTGAGCACATTGGCGAACTTGCAGACTTCTTCGTAGAGCTGCTGGTAGGTGTACTTGCGGCTGTCCCCCGGTTCCCCTTCCCAGGTCAGGGCCACTTTGTTCTTCCTCGCGGTCTTCAGGTGCCGATCCAGGCAGTTCACGGTCACGTTGAGTTTCCCGCCCTGGAACCACTTGATGTACAGGTTGTCGCCGAAGCTGTAATCCAGGACCTTGTCCCATTTTTTGAACCACTCTAAGTTTTGCGCCTGTTCCCCCCAGAATCCGTCCGGGTCCTGAATGGACTTGGTGTACATTTTCTTGTACTCTTCCAGACTCTTGATGTGGGCCTTGGAGGTGAATTCCTTGCTGGGAGGAAAGGTCCGCTTCTCCTCCATCATGCTGGTGATGGTTTTCTTCTCTTCTGCCATAAATAGCCTCCGGTAAGATGTTTTAAAACAGGGTTATATTATCTTCGTTCTGTCTTTGCTCTGCAAGCCTAACTTTCCGCTTTTGGGGGGGTTCGCTTCCTTGGCGGCGGGGCTATCGGTTCCCGGGAATTCCCGGCATCCGGGGAGATCAACCACCAGAGGAGTCCTTCCGGGGAGAAAATAAAAATATATGGGTCCTTCTCCCCTCTTTACTCCGAAGAGGAAAAGCTACCCGTTTTAGGAATGATTTGATATTCTTGAACCCCAATCCCCGCGGGTTCGTCAGTGGGTTGAATCCGCCCGTAAGGTGCGGGAATAACCCATCCGCTGGACCGCCGGCTCACCGACCAGGTCCATGATCTCCCCCAGCAGTTCTCGAACCCGCTCTTTGAGGAAGCGCAATTCCGCGGCCATGGCTTGTTTTTCCAGCGCCTGTTTGATGGTTTTATTCAAGGCCAGCTTGGTAAAAGGCTTCTGGATGAAATCAAAAGCCCCGGCTCGCAGAGCTTCCAGTCCCATTTCCGTCTTGCCATGGCCAGTCATCAGAACGACTTCCACATCGGGATGGATGGATTTGGCCATCCTGAGCAGTTTGTTCCCGTCCATCCGCGGCATACAGACATCGGAAAGGATGACGTTGACCCGGTTTTCCCTGAGGACCTCCAGCGCGGTCTGCCCGTCCTCTGCGGTCAGAACACTGTATCCTTCCCGCTCGAGAATTTTTACTAGGGTTTCGCGAATGGTCTCCCCATTATCCACGACTAAAACCGTTTTCTTTTCCACGCTTCCTCCATCTTCGGGAATAGAAAAGAAACCCGATTGCACCTCATCAATTACCCAGATAAATTGAAGGGGTCCGATCTGATAGAGGAGGGTTGTTGTTTCGGTTGCCAGTCACAGATGAGCAGGGGAGTTCGCTCGTTCGTAGCCTGTGAAGATCGGACCCCTTCAAATTTT
>LJUR01000133.1 GCA_001304105.1 Deltaproteobacteria bacterium SM23_61 | reverse complement strand
GCTGGTGGAGGGGGTGGCCCGGGAAGCCCGGCGGGTTGTGGACGGGTACGACCGGGACCGGGAGGCGAAAGCCGTGGCCGACCATGCTCGGAGCGCGGTGGCCGCATCGGCGGCCCTGGAAGCTGGCGCGCTCGGGCTGGGGGCTCTGGTCACCACCCTGGCCACGACCGCGGCGGCCGACGTGACCGGGGTTCTCCTGGCAGGATTGATGGCCACCGTGGGCCTCTTCATCATTCCCGCCCGCCGAAGACAGGGAAAGGCGAAGCTGAACGAAAAGATGGCCGCCCTGCGGGCCCAGCTCAGCGATTCCTTGCGCGGCCAGTTCGAGAATGAGATCCGCAACAGCCAGGAACATATGCAGGAGGCCATCGCCCCCTACACCCGTTTCGTGCGTGCGGAGCGGGAAAAATTGGAAGAGACGGGAAGAAGGTTGAAAGATCTGAAACTGGCAATCGACCGGCTGAAGAACAAGCTCGAATCTCTCCTCTGATGCTTCCCGAACGGGACGACGGTTATCATCATTATTCTTTCATCGATCCTAATCATGACGAGTGTACTTTCTTCCTCAGGAGCGGAACACAGCCCAGGCCAGAAATGGAGAGGCGATTCACCTTCGGCCCGAGACTTCGGCGAGTCGTTCGACCTGGAGGCTCTCGACAGGCTCCCTTGGGGTCTGAGCCTCAGGGTCGAAGACAGTCGAGTCGCTCAGGTCGAGGGCTGAATCGCCCCTACAAAAAAATTTCAATTTCGACCCTGGGAATAATTTCCTTTTCTGCGTTTCCAACCATTTCATTCGGCTTACAGCATATTTGGTCGCCTTTCGAAGAGCAATAAAGACGGTCTCCCGGGTGGAGTTCAGGATCCATTTTTGAGTTGAACGTCGGCCCTTTTGGTTTCAGGATATAACATATTCATGATCAGGCGGTTTTCAAAATCCAAACTGAGAACAATTAACGGAAAGGACGGGAGATGGGAATTTTGGAGGTGCTGAAGAAAGGGAGAATTGTGGAACTGAACAAGGTTCTGGAGCCGGGGAAGGAGGGGCGGAGGCTGGAGATCCGCAAGTTCAGGATCTTTGCCGGCGAGTTCATGCACGACATCGACAACATGTCCCACATTGGAACTCATGCCGAAGCACCATCACACTTTATTCCCGCTCTCCCCGAGGGGAAAGACGCGCCTGACATCGCCGATTTCCCGCCGGATGCCTGGTGGGGAGAGGCGGTTTTCCTCAACCTGGCCAAACTGCCGGCCAAGGCAAAGATTACCCCGGAGATGTTCAAACAAAAGGGGGTCAAAAAGGGCGATATCGTGGTCATCGGAAATTCCCCTTACACGGATGACGATAAGATTTCCATGACCGACGCGGCAGCCCAATATCTGGCCGATGCGGGAATCAAGTTGCTGGCCATGGACTTCTCCTACAGCATCGAGGAGAACTTCTCCGAACTCGGCAAGATGAGAGTTCACGTGGACCTGATGAGCCGGGGAGTTCCCTTGATCGAAGGGCTCGCCCACCTGGACCAGCTCAGGGAGGAACGGTTCTTCTTCATGGGCGTGCCCGTGCGGGTGAAAGGCTGCGATGCCTGGCCGATCCGGGCGATTGCCATTGAGGGAGTGCTATAAAGGCAGCATCGAGCAGAGAGCATAGAGCGGAGAGCGTAGAGTAAGAACAGGTCAAAGAATAGGATGAACAAGCTGACGGGTCTCCCCAAAAATACCCCTCGGGTGGCGCTGGTTTCCAGTACCCGGGCTGTCTTCGGGCCTATGGAGGCAGCCTTCAGGGAAGGATTTCCAGAGGCCCAGATCCTTCACCTCCTGGATGAAACCCTGATTGAGGATTTCCGACGAGAGGGGGGTTTATCGCCCCATTCCCGCCGTAAAGCCCTGCAAATGACCCTGACCGCCCAGGAAGCCGGGGTCGACGGCATCCTCGTAACCTGCTCTACCCTTTCGCCTTCCGTGGATGACCTTCGCCCTTTTCTCAAAATCCCCGTGGTCAAGATCGATGAGCCGGTGATCGAGGAGGTGGTTCGAAAGGCGGAAAAAATCGGCCTCCTGGCCACGACGGAAACGGTCGGCGGGTTTCTATCGGGCCATTGGAGAGGCGGCAACCGAAGCCGCCCAGGAATGCCAGGCCGTCATCCTGACCCAGGTTTCCATCGCTCCCGGGCGGGAGTTCACAGAACAGAAGGAACGCAATAAAATTTACGCATCCCCCACCTATGCGGTCCAGGCCCTCAGAAGAATCCTTTCCGACGGCGAATCCGGAATTCAGAATTAAAAACAAAACCAAAAAACTTTTCTCTCGCAGAGGCCACAGAGGCCGCAGAGTTAAAGCCTCCTTTATATTCCATCCAAAATAGATTTTTTCTTTCTCTGCGCTCTCTGCGGCCTCGAGCGAAGCGGGCGAGAGATATTTTTATTTTGCGAATTACACGGTTCTGGGAATAAAACGCCGTAAGTGCTCGATGGCGGCGCGGGCCGAGGTGTCCGGATCGGGCCAGGGCAGCATCTCCGTGGAGACGAAGCCGTCGTAGCCGATTTCGTCCAGGGTGGCGATGATTTTGGCGAAGTCCAGGTGAGCGCTTCCGGGCCACTTGCGGTTATTGTCGCAAACGTGGACCATCCAGCAGTAGTCTTTTGCGTCGCGGAAGCTCTGGAATATGTCCACGTCTTCTATGTTCATGTGGTACACATCCAGCATCAGCCCGAAGTTGGGGCGGTCCACCCTCCGGCACATCTCCACCCCGTCCTGGGTGGTGAGGACAAACTTGATCAGGGTGGCGGTAATCGGTTCCAGCGTCAGGCGCACCTGCTTGGGAAGAGCGTAATCGGCCAGCTCGCGGAACGCCTTCTCATAGGCGGCCAGGCTCTTCTCCGGCCTCTCCGGGTCTCCCCGTCCGCGGGAACGGCCGATATTCACCGGGACCCCGGGCTTGAAAAAGGCCGCGGCAAAGTCCACGATCCCCTTCATCCGTTCCATCGCCTCGGGATTCAAGGTGGCATCGGTGTTGACCAGACCCAGTTTATCCTCCCCCCAGACGTGCCCGGTGCAGATCTGGCAGAGTTCCAGGTTGTGATCCTCTAGCCAGCGCCGGATGGCCGCTCCGTTTAACTTCGATGGGTCCTTGGTCATGAATTCCACCCCGTCGTAACCCATTTTGGCCAGCTTGTCGAAGGCTGCCGGTAGATCGCCGCTGTAGGGCGCCAGGACGGGCGCTTTCAAATCCGGGGTCCCGACCATGGAAGAGATCTTTATCATCATACCCCCTGGGATCTAAAATATCTGCTGCCTGTAGCTTCCGACGAAAACCGCCTATTCATAAAATATTCATAACCCTAAAGGATTAGAGGGTAAACAAGCACCTGACCGGGAAACAGATCGACGGGCTTCTGACCCCACCAAATATGCGGGCATGGCGGCCCCCTTCGTGGACCGGGTGACCGGAGGGTAGAAAGTCCGGGTTTATCCGGGCTGACCGGACCACTGAAGCAGCCGGCCGGCCACGACCTGGGCGAGGTTGGCCATGACCTTTACTCCCATCCTGGGTTCCTTGTGGATGAGGTAATAGAAGTCCGGGCTCTGCATGACTAACAAACTGGAGGGAACCATGGTTTGGCCCGAAGCGGTGTAGCGATTGGGGGGAATCAGGAAGGACCACCCGATGATCTTCCCCGGGGTGCGGATGGAATAGCTCTCCCCCCGGGGAAGCCGGACCATCACTTCCCCCGCTTCCAGGATGAAGAGACGATCGGCCTTCTGACCTTCTTCGAAAAGCGTCACCCCCTCGGCAACCGTCTCGTCCCGGAGGAACTGGGCGACGACTTTCAACTCCCAGTCGGTCAGGCCCTGAAGCACATCCACTTTGCGGAGACGGTCGATGTTGATCAGGTTCCTGCCGCTCTCCGCCAGCTTCTCTTCCAAGATCCGCAGGAGTTCCTCCAACTCCTCGCCCCGCTTCTTCAAAAAATTGCGGAGTTCCTTCTTGGAGCTGTAGGCGATCTCCATCCGCAGTTCGGTGAGATAACCCACCAGGACTTCCCGCAGCAGCTCCGCTTTGGGATCCGAAAGATCCAAGGAAACCATGAATGCCCCCTGGAAGGTGGTGTGGAAACGGGGGAAAACTCCTTTTCCCCCCCGGGGCCGGAAGGACGGAAGGCTGGGCTATTTCTGGCTTCCGGTTAGGGAAATTTCTTTCCGCAATTAGGGCAGAAATGCCAGTTGGGATCCTTCACTTCGCCGCAGTCGGGACATTTATCCACCAGCACATACCCGCAGTAGGGGCAATTGGGAAAATCCTTGCGCACCGACTCTCCGCAGTTGGGACACAACATGCTGGCCTCTTCTTCCCTCACGTAGATGACCCGGAGAAGCTCCGCGAGGGTGGTAATTCCCTGGTTGACCTTGTCGATCCCGTCATCGCTCATGTACTTCATCCCCGTTTCGACCGAGGCTTTGAGAATGGCCTCCTCGACGCCCTCCTTGGCGATGATCTCCCGGATAGGGGGGTCAACCTTCAAAACTTCGAAAACCCCGATCCGTCCCTTGTAGCCGGTGTGGTTGCAGGCCGGGCACCCTTTTCCCCGGAAGAATTGCACCCCGGAGATGTCTTTCCATCTCAGGCGCATCTTGGTCATTTCATCCGCCGGAGGAACGTAAGCCTCTTTGCACCTTTCACAGATCTTCCGCACCAGCCGCTGGGCCACGACCCCATTCAGGGAGGAGCCGATCAGATACATGGGGATCCCCAGATTCTTGAGGCGGGTGATGGCCGCCACGGCGGTGTTGGTATGGAGGGTGGACAGGACCAGGTGGCCGGTCAGAGAGGCCTCCACGGCGATGTTGGCCGTTTCGCTGTCCCGCATCTCCCCCACCATGATCACATCCGGGTCCTGGCGCAGGACGGACCGCAGCGCGTAAGCGAAGGTCATGCCGGTCTTTTCGTTGATCCCCACCTGGGTGACGCCCTTGAGCTCGTATTCGATGGGGTCTTCCAGGGTCACGATGTTGATGGCTTCGGTTTTGATGTGATTGATCATGGCGTAAAGCGTGGACGTCTTTCCGCTCCCCGTGGGTCCGGTGATGAGTACGATCCCCTGGGGTTTTTCCACGATGGAGCGCATGCGCAGGAGGTCCTTTTTGGAGGCCCCCATGTCTTCCAGGTTCGGCATCAGGGCCGCCGAGTCCAGAAGCCGAATGGTGATCTTCTCCCCGTAATTGGAAGGAAGGGAAGAGACCCGTAAGTCCAGGTCCCGGCCTTCCACCTTGACTTTGATCCTTCCGTCCTGGGGGATATGTTTTTCGGCGATGTCCATCCGGGCCATGATCTTCAGGCGGGAGGTCACCGCGCCCTGGACCAGCTTGGGGAACTCGAAGGCCTCCATGAGCAGGCCGTCGATCCTCTCCCGGACCCGGAAATCCTTCTCCCGGGGCTCGAAATGAATATCACTCGCCCGGTTCCGGGAGGCATGGACGATCACGCTGTTCACCAGGCGGATGATGGGAGGGGAGTCGATCTTTTTGGCCACCTCCTCCATGGTCTCCGCCTCCTCGAGGGCGTCCTGGTCGGCGATGACCTCGATGGATCCCCCTTTGATCTCCCCCAGGATCTTTTCCAGGGGCTGGGAGAGATGGTAGAAACGGCGAATCGCCGCCTTGATCTCCTTGATGGGAGCGATGGCCGGCCGCACTTCCCGGCTGGTGGCAAAACTGATATCGTGGATGGCCTCGAAATCCAGGGGATCGGACATGGACACGGTAATAAACTTGCGGTCCACCGTCAGGGGAAGGCACAAATTCTTGCGGGCCAGCCGTTCCGGAATGGAATCGATGGCCTCCGGCTCGACGACTACGGTGTTCAGATCCACGTAGGGGATTCCCAGCTGGGCGGAGAGGGCCCGGGCCAGCTTTTCCTCGGTCACGAACCCCATCTCGGTCAGGACTTCCCCCATTCTCCGGTTGGTTCGTTTCTGCTCTTCGATCGCCTTGGCCAGCTGCTCTTTGCTGATCAGATTGTAGTTCAGCAGGATCTCGCCCAGCTTTTTGGTCTTGACGATCGACGGGACCCCGGGAGAGGGGGTTTCCGGCAGCAGTTTCCCCAGTTGAGCCGCCAAAGCCTGGCCCAGTTTCTCCTCGGTCACAAAGCCCAGCTCGGTTAGGATCTCCCCCAACCTCTTCTTGGAAATCTTCTGCTTCTCGATGCCCTGAGCGAGCTGTTCTTCGGTGATGAATTTCTGTGCGAGTAAAATTTCTCCCAGCTTTTTTCTGTTTTCCGAAGCCACTCCTTTTCTCCCTCTTCCTTTCTGCGGGTCCGGTCGAGTCCACTCATCCGGGTAATGCCGGGCCAAAGAAAAAACTCGGGGCCTGACCCCGAATCATTGGTAATGCCGGGCCAAAGAAAAAACTCGGGGCCTGACCCCGAATCATTCTCCTTTTTGAAATCTACTAGATAAAGAGAGGAGAGTCAAGAGGTTTACTTGGGAGTGTCAAGCCAATTTAGAAATGTCCGGTTTTTACCAAAGTAGAAATGTCCGGTTTTCATGGTTGAGATGGAACGTCTAATCCGGTGAAGGGTTTACCCTTCCCAAAGATAAAGTTTCTGTAATGGTGTCCTCTAGGGGGAACATACCTTTCCTTGGGTTTTGGTCGAACCGGCTCTCTCCTCTCTGTCAGAGGGCGGGTGGCAATCTCGTGAACCTTTAACAGGCGCCCCTTGTGCTTCAGGCGGATGGAACCATCCAGCCCCTCATAAACCATCACCTCGGAAGCGCGGATGGGGTCCTCAACCTGATAGAGCCTCCGATTGTAGGCAACCGTAAAATCATTCCGCAACGCCCTCTTCCCCTGGATACAAAGAACATCTCCCAGCTTCAACCCCCGAGGAACGGACCGATGAAGATCTCCCTTCGCCTTCGAGTCCACCGCAAATCTTCGATTGAACCCCGGCCAATACTCCTCTAAAAACAAATTGGCCTCTTCCAGGCTCCCAATGCCCCGTAACCGCATCTCCTTTACCAATCGGTCCTGTAAAGTCCCAAAGAACCGCTCCACCCTCCCTTTGGCCTGGGGAGAATGGGCATGAATGACCTCCACCCCCAATTCCTGTAACGCTCGCTCAAACTCACTTAAAGGCTCGATCCCCGCTAACTCCTCGTCTACACTTGCCTTCCCATTCGATTTATAAGTCGTATGCTTATCCAGATAGACCTTCAAAGGAATCCCATACCTCTGGATATATCTACGAAAACTGTCCATCGCCGGCCAGGTCCCCTCATACCCGTAGAACCTCCCAAACCCTCGCCCCGTCGCATCATCGATGTAACCCATCAACACACACGCCGGCCCCCGGCCTTCCAACCAATCGTGATGAGAACCGTCCATCTGAACCATCTCCCCACAATGCTCCATCCGCTCCCGCCACTGACGATGTCCCCTCCGCTTACGGCTCTTCTTCCAATCCCCCGACTCGATCAACCACCCCCGCAGCGTCTCCTCACTCACCTGGATCCTCTGCCCCTCTAAGAGCTTCTCCGCAGCCAGGGTAGGGCCAAATCCCTTATACCTCTCCTGGTAAAATTTTATCGCCCGGGCTTTTACCTTCTCATCGATCCTCCGGTTGGAAGGCTTCCCCCGGGATCTGTGGACGATCCCCCGGTCTCCCTCTCCCTTGACTCGCTTCACTAACCTCCGGACCTGCCGGCAGCTGAGGCTAAGAACCTCTGCCGCCCTTACCTGCTTCATCGCTCTCTCTAAAACCTTCCGAATCACGTGCAAACGCTTCAACTCCTCCTGACTCGCCATAATCATGTCCTCTCTTGCCACGATGCCCTGGTAATGCCGGGCCAAAGAAAAAACTCGGGGCCTGACCCCGAATCATTCTCCTTTTTGAAATCTACTAGATAAAGAGAGGAGAGTCAAGAGGTTTACTTGGGAGAGTTACTTCAGCCTGGAAAAATCAAACTTTTCTTCGGCCAGCTCCTTCTTGAGGGAAGAGAGGTCTTTCTTCGACTGAATGGCTTTTTGGATCTCCTCTTTTCCCCTTGTATCCCCCAGGAGCATGGCTCCGACGATGCAGTTCTCTTGCCACACAAGCTTCCGGTAGATCTTCCGGGTCTCGTCTCTGACCACGGTGGATTCCATCTTTCCCTCGGGGTCGATCTCTCCGGCAGCCACCAGATCAATCCCCGCGACTTTGAGGGAATTGGAGGGAACCGTCCCGGAATACAATCGTTCTTGCCCGGCCATATTGGCCCCGGCAATTCTCCCCTGCTCCATGGCGGCGGGCCAGATTCCATAGAAACGCCCCCGGTGTTCCACCGGATCCCCGGCGGCATAGATTCCATCAAGGCCCGTGTACATACGATCATCAACCTTGATTCCCTTGTCCACCGGAAGCCCCAAGGCCTGGGCCAGGGAGATCTCCGGCCTCACTCCGGCGGAGATCAATACCAGCTCGGCGGCCAGCTCCTGACCCCCTTCCAGGAGAACCCGCAGCCCCTTCTCCCCCGCCGCGATCTCCTGAGTCTTTGCGCCCAGGAAAAAGCGGAACCCCATTTCCTCCATCTGCCGCTGCAGGAGGGCGGCTCCCGGCAGATCGGTCTGCCGCGGCAAAAGGCGGGGAAAAAATTCCACCACCGATACTTGCAGGCCCCTTTTCCTCAGGCCGTTTCCCGCTTCCAACCCCAGAAGCCCCCCCCCGATGACCACGGCCTTCTTCGCCTCCCGGGCGGTTTTCAAAATGGCCCCGGCATCATCGAAGGTGCGCAGGGTGAAAACCCCCGGCGAAGAGGACCCGGGGATGGGAGGGAGAAAGGATTTTCCCCCGCAGGCCAGCAGAAGCGCATTGAAGGAGAATTCCTCCCCCTTCTGGGTTTGAGCGATTTTTCCCCGGGAATCGATCCGGGTCACTTCCGTCTCCAGATACAGATCGATCCGGTTTTTCTCATACCATTGGGCGTTATGGAGGGTGAAATCTTTGAGCTGTTTTTCTCCCGCCAGGTATTCGGGGAGTGCGGGGGTATAGTAGAAATGGTACCGCTCCCTGGAAAACATGAGGATCTTTCCAGCCGGGTCGATTCTCCGGATGGTCTCCGCCGCGGAATTGCCGGCCACTCCGTTCCCCACGATCAGATAAGTTGCCACGGAACCCTCCCAGGAAAGTGTTTAGAAAACCCATGCCTTCCAGACTGCCCCGGAGCAGGACCCAGGAATCCCGAAGGTTCGATTTCTGGGATTTCTCCGGCAAAGCCGGGGATGAGGCAAAAAAATATCAAGGATGGCGGGAGCCCGAAAAAGTCCCGCAGGAATGAGCGGAAGGCAGGGGCAAACGGATCAAGCAAAAACGGGATACCCCGGGAGTCAAAATTCCCCTGGATATCCCGTGAACAGGATCAGAGATTACCTCATTTGGAGGAGTGGATTCCCCCTCCTGACCGATTTACTGGTCGGCAGCGGTCACAGAATCAACGCCTTCTTTCTTGAGGTCGTATTTCTGAACCACCCCGTCCTGGGTGTAGACGTCGAGGGTATGCTTGATCTGCAGGTTTTTCGTAAAGATCCGGGGTTGTTCCTCGTAATAGGTGAAAACGTGCTTGGTCATCCCGCCCGGGGCTGCCTCGCTCTTGAAGGGTTTTCCGAGCAGTTTAATCACTTTCATCTCCGGGGTGGTGCCGGGGATGATCTGATCCAATTTGGACTTGTCGATGGGTTTCCCCACGTAGTAGGGTTTCCCGCAGCCGATAGAGAAAACGATAACCGGAATGAGTAGCAGCATCCAAAATTTCATTAATTTCATTTTTTGCCTCCTTTCGGCTTTTTTCGTTTAGGAAAGAATTATAGACAGGATAGATCGAAAAGTAAACATAAAAAATGGGGTCTTTCCCTTATTTTAAAAAGAAAAGGACCTTATTTTATCCCTACCCTCTTGTCCTCCGAATTCCCTTCCCCTCCGGTCGAATCCAGGGTCATCCTCCGGTTATATTCTCCAGGCTTTCCGGCGAGAGGATTATCTTCCGGAAAATGAGGTCTTCCAGCAGCAGGCTCTCCCGCTCCATGGCACCCAGCCAGGACTGGGCTTCCGGGCTTTTCCCGTACCGTTCCTTGAGGTCCTTGAACCTTTCGGCGAGGGAAACGATTTGCGTGTGCCTGACCCTTTTGTCCGCGTAGTTCACCACCGCCGCTTCCGTGAGCCTTACCGGATCCAAACCCGGGTCCAGGACCACGTGCTGGCGCACCACCTCGGCGACCTCCGGGAATCCCAGTTCGCGCAGGAGGCGGGCTCCCGCCAGGGAATGATTCTCCCGGGTTCGGAAACTGGCCACCTTGGCGATATCGTGCAGGAGGCTGGCCGCCTCCACCAAAGCCGAGTCCAATCCCTCCCCCCGCCGGTTGAGCTCCCGGCAGAGGGCCCGGGCGATTTGGCTGACCACCCGGCTGTGCTCGACCACGTTGTCCGGAACCTCGTACCTCCGGAGAAGAAGGAAACAATCTTCCACGCTGGGAACCATGGCGCCTCGCTTGCGGTCATCATACCATCCCGGTCCCGGGGGGACAATGAGTGTTTTCCCATTGCCCCTCTTCACTTATTCCCTTTCCTTTTCTAACCGAAGGCAAGCTTGTGGACCGGGCAACGCCTAACATTCAATCCGCTGTATTCCTACTCGGCCCAAAGTGAAGGAGGCCCGCTGTTTCCCCTACAATCATTGACTAAACGCGGAATGTCTGCTAATTTTATATTTGATATTCTCAATGCGTTCCCGAGCTTGCAGGATTGAACTCCCCCACTATGTCGAGGTAGGAATGAAGGTGCAGATCGAAAATACAGGCCCTTTTGAGAAGAAGATTTTTTTTGAGATTCCCCGGGAAGTGGTTTCCCAGGAAGTGGAATCCACTTACAAGGCCCTGAATCGAAATTTGAAACTGAAAGGGTTTCGGCCGGGCAAAGTCCCCCGTTCAATCCTGGAGCGGTATTACAAGTCTCAGGTGGAAAACGAGGTGATCACCAAGCTGATCGAGGATTCTTACGGGAAAGCCGTCGAGGAAAATAACCTCTTCCCGGTGGCCCCCCCCTCGGTCGTGGACCGCACTTTCGAGCCCGGCAAGGACTTCACCTATACGGTGACCGTGGAGGTCAAACCGGAAATCGCCGTCGAGGGATATCTGGGCCTGGAGGTGGAAAAGCCAGCGGTCATGGTCACGGATGAAGAGGTGGAATCCCGGCTCAAGGCTCTCCAGGAAACCCACGCCCAGATCAAGCCGCTGGAGGCGGACCGCCCGGTGCAGGAAAAGGACCTGGTAATCGTCGACTTCGAAGGAAGCCTGGGGGGGAAGCCCCTGGAAGGGTGGATGGTCAAGGACCATCTGGTCGAGGTGGGCTCCCAGACCCTGGTAGGAGGACTGGACCGCAAGCTCGTCGGGCTGCCCGTGGGTCAGAACCGGGAAATCCCCCTCACCCTTCCGGACGATTATCCCCGCAAGGAACTGGCCGGAAAAGACATCACTGTACGGGTTCAGGTAAAGGAGTTGAAGGAAAAAATCTTGCCCGCCCTGGATGACGAATTCGCCAAAGAGGTGGGGGATTTCCAGGATCTGCCGGAGCTGAAGGAACGGGTCCGAAAGAACCTGCAGGAGCAGAAGGAAGTCCAGGCCACCCAGGCCGCCCGGGAAAAGCTCTTGGATCTTCTGCGGGAAAAACATGCCTTCGCCATTCCCCAGAGCCTCATCGACCGGCAGGTGGAAAATATCATGGCCCGGACCGAAGTGCGGCTCGCCCGTCAGGGGGTGAAGATGGACACGGCCAATCTGGACAATCAGAAACTCCGCGAATCCCTCAGGCCGGCGGCGGAGAAGGAGGTTCGGTCCACCCTGATCCTGGAGAAGGTGGCGGATAAAGAAGAGATCATCGTCAACGATGAAGAGATGGACCAGAAGCTCGCGCAACTGGCCGCCCAGATGAACCAGAGGGTCGAAGCGGTAAAGAGTTACTACCAGAAAAACGACCGCCTGGAAGACCTGCGGGCGATGATTCGGGAGGAGAAGACCCTCGATTTTCTCCTCGGCCGGGCGAAAATCAAGGAAGGGGGGAGCCCCCCGGAGGAAGGAAAATGACTCTTATTCCCATGGTTGTGGAACAGTCGTCCCGGGGCGAACGGGCCTATGATATCTACTCCCGCCTGCTCAAGGACCGGATCATCTTCATCGGCACCCCCATCGATGATTACGTGGCCAATCTGATCATTGCCCAGCTCCTCTTCCTGGAGGCGGAAGATCCGGACAAAGACATCCATCTTTACCTGAATTCCCCGGGGGGTCTGGTGACCGCCGGTCTGGCCATCTACGACACCATGCAGTATGTGAAGCCCAAAATCTCCACCCTCTGCATGGGCCAGGCGGCCAGCATGGCGGCGGTCCTTCTGGCCGCGGGCGAACCGGGAAAGCGTTTCGCCCTCCCCCACTCCCGGATCCTCGTCCATCAGCTCATGGGGGGAGTGCAGGGGCAGGCCACGGACATTGCCATCCACTCCCGGGAAATTCTGCGCATGAAGGACGAGATCAACCGGATTATCGCCCACCACAGCGGGCAGACCCTGGAGAAGATCGAGAAGGACTCCGAACGGGACTTCTTCATGGACGGGAACCAAGCGAAAGAATACGGCCTGATTGACGAAGTTATCTTCCGCAAGCCGGTTCCCCCGATTCGATAGACCGGAGAGGTTCGATTGACCGAGCGAAAAGAAAAGGAGCGGACGGGAAATCTTCTTTGCTCCTTTTGCGGGAAAAATCAGGCGGAGGTCCGCAAGCTCATCGCCGGGCCGGCGGTGTACATCTGCGACGAGTGCGTGGCCCTGTGCAATGAAATCATCGCCGAGGGGGTGGACAAGGAAGAGGCCGCCCTGCGCAAGCATTTCGTCCCCAAACCGGTGGAAATCAAAGACATCCTCGACCAGCACGTCATCGGTCAGGAACGGGCCAAGAAGATTCTGGCCGTGGCGGTCCACAACCACTACAAGCGCATCGGGTCCCATATGGAGCTGGATGGGCTCGAAATCCAGAAGTCCAACATCCTGCTCATCGGGCCCACGGGCTCGGGCAAGACCCTCCTGGCTCAGACCCTGGCCCGCATTCTCCAGGTGCCCTTCACCATGGCCGATGCCACCAGCCTCACCGAAGCCGGTTACGTGGGGGAGGACGTGGAAAACATCATTCTCAGCCTCCTCCAGGCGGCGGATTTCGACGTGGAAAAGACCCAGCGGGGGATCGTGTACATCGACGAGATCGACAAAATCTCCCGCAAATCGGACAGCCCCTCGATCACCCGCGATGTTTCCGGGGAGGGGGTCCAGCAGGCCCTGCTCAAGATCATCGAGGGAACGGTAGCCAACATCCCCCCCAAGGGGGGGCGCAAACACCCCCATCAGGACTACATCAAAGTCAACACCCAGAACATCCTCTTCATCTGCGGGGGAGCCTTTGTCGGCCTGGAAAAGATCGTCGAGCAGCGCACCGGATCCAAGACCATGGGATTCGGCGCCGAGACCCGGAGCCGCTCGGAAAAGCGGGTGGGAGAATGGCTCGCCGAGGTGCAGCCCGAAGACCTGCTGAAATTCGGGTTCATCCCCGAATTCGTCGGCCGCTTGCCGGTGATTGCCAGTCTGGACGACCTGGACGAGGCCTCGCTCGTTGCCATCCTCAAGGAGCCCAAGAACGCCCTCATCAAGCAGTACCAGAAACTCTTCGAATTCGAAAAGGTGAAATTGCGTTTCACCGACGGGGCCCTCCTGGCCATCGCCCGGGAAGCCATGAAACGCAAGACGGGTGCCCGGGGCCTGCGGTCCATCCTGGAATCGATCATGCTGGAGATCATGTATGAACTTCCCTCCCAGAGGAATATCTCCGAGTGCATCATCAACGAGGACGTGATCCAGAACCGCCAGAAGCCTATCGTCCTCTACGCCAGCAAGGCGGAAACCGCCTGAGGGAGATTGCACCTCCCCCCTTCGGCGGAATTTCGGCGGAATTTTTACTTGACAAATAATTTCCGGCTGATAGAAAATAAAATTCCTTAAGGGACCTCATTTTCACTCGGTTCAATCCCTGTTCCGCCTACCGGGGTCGTAGTTAAGCTGGTCTATAACGCCGGCCTGTCACGCCGGAGGCCGCGGGTTCGAATCCCGTCGACCCCGCCAGTAGGAAAAGGTCCCTTGTCATACGCTTTGCAAGGGACCTTTTTTATCTCGCGCCGTACGCAGAGGGAGGGAGAAAATGAAAATTCTGCTCGTGCAGCCCTCTCAGGAACGGGGGCTGGGGTTCCGCAGCCTGGCTGTGGTCGAGCCCCTGGGACTGGAGTCCATCGCTGCGAATATCCCTGAACACACCGTAAAAATCCTGGACCTGCGGATCGAGAACCACTTGACCCAAGTTCTGCGGGACTTCCAGCCGGATTTCTGCGGCATCAACTGTTCTTTCACCATCGACGTCTACCAGACCCGGGAGATCGCCGCCCAGATCAAGAAATGGAATCCCCGAGTTCCCGTTTACGTGGGCGGGCATCATGCTTCCCTCTCCCCGGAGGATTTTTACTGCTCCCATATCGACGGAGTGGTGGTGGGAGAAGGAGAAAAAGCCCTCCGGGAACTGGTCCAAGCCCACCAGACCCAGGGAGAGGTGAAAGCCATTGCCGGCCTGGTGGTCAACGAACCCTCCGCGCCCTTTTACACCCCGAAGCGCCCCATGGTGGAAAACCTGGATGAACTTCCCGTGCCCGCCCGCCACCTGACCCGATATTACCACAAAAATTACTACCTGGGTTTTCAGAAACCTTTTTCCATCATGGAAACGGCCCGCGGCTGTCCCTACCGTTGCGATTTCTGCAGCGTCTGGAAGTTCTTCAACGGCAAGTGCCGGATGAAGAGCCCGGAGCGAGTCCTTCAGGAAGTCAAAACGATTCCGGAGAAATACATTTTCCTGGCCGATGACAACTTCCTGCTGAGCGTGCCCCGGGCCAAGCGCATCGCCCAGCTTCTCCTTGAGAACGGGATCAAGAGGCGCTTCATGTTCCAGGCGCGCAGCGATGCAATCGTCCAACACCCGGAGGTCATTCCTCTCCTGAGGAAGGCCGGGTTCTGGAAGGTTTACATTGGGTTCGAGAAAATCGATGAGGAGGCCCTGAAGCAGCTGAACAAGCACAACTCCGTGCAGACCAACGAGGAGGCCCTGAAGATCCTCCGGGCCCACGGGATGGAGGTCATCGCCTCTTTCATCATTGACCCCTCTTTCCAGGAGAAAGACTTCCACCGCCTGCGCCAGTACATCCTGGACCGGAAGCTCTACTCCCCCTCGCTGACCATCCTGACCCCCCTTCCCGGCACCGATCTCTTTACCCGGGTCAAGGAAAAGCTGGTCACCACCAACTACGAGCTCTTCGATTACGTCCACGCCGTTCTTCCCACCAGGCTCAAGCTTCCGGACTTTTACCGGGAGTTCACTGAACTCTACAAGACGGGGTACGCATGGTCACAGATCGGCTGGGAAGGCGCGGCCGCCATCTTGCGCCATACCTTCTCCATTTCCCATCTGGTTTCCATGAAGCGGGCGGCGTGGGATTCGGTCAATCCGATGAATTACCTGGCCGGTCATGAACGACAGGCCGTTCCGCTGAAGACCCCCTAGTCTGTTAAGATTTAAGCTGTCCGCAAGATAGCATCAAAACTTCCAATGGAAAGGGCCCATTCCAAATTCGAAGCACGAAATCCAAAATTCGAGACAAATCCAAAGGTTCCAAATTCAAATGTCTTTTTTGGTCTGCTGTTTTTGAACTTTTGGATTTCGAATTTGTTTCGGATTTCGATATTCGGATTTCGGATTTTTCGATGCCTCGAACCTGTTTGGTTCCGGCTATGCCGGGTTAAGGCTGGGCGGTCTTCTCGGGAGGCGGCCCGTAAAGGAAACGGTAGACCTGGGCGCTGCCCATCACCCGGATCACGTAATTGCGGGTTTCCCGGTAGGGGATATTCTCCACAAACTCATCGTCCCCCGAAGAGCCCCTGTCGGCCAGCCATTTCCGCACCGCGCGGGGCCCGGCATTGTAAGCCGCCAGCGCCAGATGGACTTTCCCCCCGAATTCCTCCAGCATACTGGCAAAATACCAGCTCCCCAGACGGATATTGACCGCCGGGTCAAAAAGCTGCTTCCCCGAGAAACGGCGGATTTTGAGCTTTCGGGCGATCCGCTTGCCGGTCTGCGGCATGACCTGCATCAATCCCCGGGCCCCCGCCGGAGAAACCGCCTGGGCGTGAAACCGGCTTTCCTCCAGAATGAGGGCGCAGAGGAGGGCGGGATCGAGGTTGTGGGCCTGGGCGTAACGCTCGACCAGGGAGGAATTGCCCACGGGATAGGCCAGCCGGTAGAGAGATCTTTCTCTTTCCGAAGGCTGGCCGGAAAGGGGCTTGAGCTGGAATTTTTTCCGGACCAAAAGGTTGGACCGGTAATATTCTTCCGCTTCCCGGTACAGACGGGAGATCTCCATCCACATCTCTTCCAGGTCCGCCCCTTCCTCCTCCGCCGCCTCCAGCTCCTCCGCGGCCAGAGGAAGGAGGGCCATCCGGGTAAGAAGTCGGCCTTTCTCCAGATGGACGGTCTTGGCTCCCGAAGAGTGGGCCTTGATCTCCAGAAAGGGAAGGAGGGGCGGGTCCTGCAGGGCCGGGAAGGGCTTCTTGCCAGCCGTCGGCGCCCGCCCCCGAAGGGACATCAATTGGCGGTAAAAAGAATGGGGAAAGTCCCGGGAAAGCCGGGCGTATTCTTTTTCCGCTTCCCGGGGGCGACCGTTTTTCTCCAGGGCCTTGCCCCCCCAGTAGAGGACCTTTTCCACCCACCGTGAGGGGGGGTCCATTCTTTTCAGCTGATCCCATGTTTGAAGGGCCGCGAGGGGGTCATTTCTCCGGTACGCCAGCCATCCCGCTTTCCAAAGGGCGGCGAAACGGTACGGGCTCTGGGGGAACTTTTCTCCCACTTCCTGGTAGGCAGAAAACGCCTTCTCCGGTTCGTCCAGATCTTCATGGATCGTCCCTTTCAGATAAAGGGCCTGGGCCAGAAACGGGCTCCGGGGATAGGCGGCCTGCAGGAGGGAAAGAGACTTCAGCCCTTCTTCTTCTCGGCCGCTTCGGACCTGGGTCAGGTACTTCCAGAAAAGACTCTTTTCGGCCATTCCCTCGCTCCGGGAGTTGCCCACCAGGAGATCGAACATTCCCATGGCCTGCGAATACTGCCTTGTCCGGAAATAGCCCATTCCCCGGTGAAAATAGAGGTCATCCACCCAGGGTTCTCCGGCAAGATGGGAAGGATAGCTCTCCAGGGGATATCCCTGGATCTGGTTCATTTCCCGCAGGGCGGCCTCGAAAGAATTGGCCTGATAGAACTGCAGGGCCCTGGTGAAAAGAGCTTCCGGGGAGATTTTTTCTTCCGGTACTTTTTTCTCTTTGACTAAAAACTCCAGTCGGGTTTGGGCATTTTGGGCATTGGCGTGAAGCGGGGTTTTCAACCAGAGTTCCCGGTAGGTCTTCGCCGCCTCGGGCCACTGACCGAGTCCCTCCCTTGCCCGGGCCAGGAGAAACCGCCCCTGGGCGTGGGAGTCTTTCCAGGGATCGCCCTGCAAAATCCGCTCACAGGTCTCGACCGCCCGGGCGTAATCGCCCCGCTGCAGATAGATCCCCGCCATCCCCAAACGGGCCCGGGAAACCAACAGGCTCTGCGGATAATGCTGGATCAGGCGCTGGTAGGATTCCAGGCCCTTTTCCCCTTCGCCCGTCTTTTCCAGGGCCTCCCCCTGGAAAAAAAGAGCATAGTCCCCGAGCAAGGGGTGGATTTCCGCAGCCCGGGAGAAGGCCTGGGCGGCCTCCGGCCAATTCTGCAATCCCCGAAGGGCCTGGCCCTGCATGAAAATCAGATCGGCGGCAGACCGGGGGTCTTTCGTTTCCTCCGCCAGCCGCCGGAAAGCCTTCAGGGCTGGGGCGTAATCCCCATTCCGGTAGGAGAGCAAAGCCTGGGCAAACTGCTCCTCGGGGGGGATGCCGGCTGGCCCTTCATTCGGGGAAGAAAAGGGCCCCCAAAGAAGGATCAGGCCGAGGATCAGGATTCGACGGGTATTGTTCATATCTTTTCCCGCCCGAACTGAATGGTTATAGAATTTCCGGGGTCGAGTTCCAGGGTCTTCCGCGCATTTCCAAGGTTCACCGAAATCTCCAGCAGGCCCCCACTCCCGAAGAGGGCCAGGGGTTGTCCTGGCTTTCCTTCCCCATACGTCCGGGAGAGGCGATCGATGATCCACCCCTTGCCCCGGATTTGGAAAGGGGATTCCAGCTTTCGGCCATATTCATCTCGGGTAACGTTGGTGATCAGGTTTCCAAAAGAATCCGCCCAGAGAATTCGGGCGACCAAATGTCCTTTTCCCCGGCGGGGATCGGGAAAGTCAATCCTGACCAGGTTTTTAACCCCCGGCCCGAGTTTCGCGGGATCCAGGCCCAAGGATAAGTGCCCGGCCACGGGGGCAAAGACATCCCTCCCGTGAAAGGTATCGCTCAAAGGAGTGAAAAAATATTCCTTCCGGATGATCTCACGGGCCCTGATTTCTCCCCCGGCAGAGAGAAGGCCGCTGAAGACTCCATTGTCCGGCCCCACGAAGAAATATTTGTCCTTTTCGACGACCGCGGCTCTCCGCCGCGTTCCCACCCCTGGATCGACCACCACCCCGTGGACCGTCCCCGGGGGATAGTAGGAGTAGCATTTTTGCAGAACGAACGAGGCCTGGAGGATATTCTGGGGGTCGATCTGGTGGGTGATATCCACGATCTGGCAGCGGGGATTGACCCTGAGGATCGCCCCCTTCAGGGCCCCCACGTACTCCCCGCTCAATCCAAAATCAGTAATGAGAGTTACGATTCCCGAAGGCTTCTGTCTCATAACCCGTTGCCGGTTCCCAGTTGCCCGTTACTCGTCGCTCGTTACTGGTTACTCGTTGCTTGTTTCTGGTTGCTGATTGCTCCTTGCTCCATTCTCCATGCTCTTTGCTCCCTGTCCTCTACACCCTACACCCTGCACCCTGCACCCTTCACCCTATCTCTTGTACATTTCCAGATAATTTTTGATGTACTTTTCCACCTCGGACTCCGGCTGGATAACCCCGAAGTGCCCTTCGCAGAGAATGTCCGCCTTCAATCCCAGTAAAATTCCCATGGACTTTCTCCAGGCGGAAAGGTCCGAGCCGAAGGAATCGGAGAAGGGTCCGTGGATATCCTGCCCGAAGAGGACCCGCTTGCCGTCCCGGTCCAGAATGATGGACAGCGAGCCCGGGGTGTGGCCTGGCGTGTGAAGGCAAAGGATTTCTCCTTTTTCAAACTTCAGCACTTCCCGGACTTCCTGCAACTTGATATCCACCCGGGTGGGGGGAAAGTCCCGGTTGTACCAGTCCGCAGCGGTCTTGACCGGGTCTCCCTTCTCCATGGGGCGGGCATCCAGCGCATGGGCGATGACCTGACACCCTGTCCGCTCCCGCAATTCGGGAATGCCCCCGATGTGATCGATATGGCAATGGGTGGCGACCACCGCAGCGAGTGATTTGTGGCCGAGTCCCAGGGAATCGATATTCTCCAGCAGGAGGGGGACGCTCCCGCCCGCACCGGCGTCGACCAAAACGAGTTCGCCCAGGTCCAGAAGGTACACGCAGCAGTCTTCCGGAGCGGTCAACTCCGGAGATCCAATGATATAGACTCCCCCCACCACTTCCCGAAGGTGATTCATTTTTTATGTTCTCCCTGTCAATCGTTGCGGCGAATGATTCGAAACATGGGCAGGATTTCATTGTCTGCTGAAACAGGAGGGAACCATGCCGGTTTGGGCGATGAATTCGGGCTGGTCATCCCTTTGTCCAATGTAAGAAATAAGCGGGTGGCTGTCAAGTCGAATCCCTTCAACCCGTTCAAGCCACCTGTCCCCGGTGGAGCCGGAAGGAAGCTGGGAATTTTTTGCCCCCCCCTTGTCCAAATTTGATTCGCAGCCGACAATATTGTACCCAGGCATCGATCTCCTCTCTTCCCGAAATGAAAAAAAACAAAGAATTCCAAATCATTACGGCATGAAATCGGCGGGAAAGGATTGGCACATGAATTGCCTTACCCCACCCTGTCATGACTTTCCGGGCAGCCCGCAGAACGCACCTTTAGGCCTTGAAAGCGGAACGCCCGGGAAGTTTGAAAAGTCCAGGAGAACCATCGACCCCATCAAAGCCAGGGAAGGCTTGATGAAGGAGGAACGAAGTGATTTTTCACGGCCTATCCCTGGGATTTTCCCTTTTTCCCTACATTCCCTCTCTCTTTTTACACTTCCTGTTAAGGTTCCTTCATTTCTTGGCCCTGACCCTCGCACCCCGTGCCCTGGGCTTTCTTATTTCCGCTCTTTGGCCGTTTCGCCCTGGGCCCATGACCACGCGTCTTTTCTCCTTATCTTCGGTCCGCCGCGTCTCCGCGTCCTCTTTTCATCGTTTCACCGTTTCCCGGTCTCTCCGATTCATTCCCTGGGGCCATTCCCTTCTTCGCTCCGATCGGCTCAAAATACGCCTTTTCCCCCACTCCCTCGGCCCCGCACCCTGTGCCCTTTTCTTTTTTCTTACCCTAGTCTTCTTTCTCTCCACCCCCGTCCAGTCCGCCCAGGTAACCCTTCAATGGGATCCCAACCCGGAAGCGGATCTGGCGGGTTACCGTGTTTACTATGGGACCTCCAGCGGCAATTACAGCCATTCCCTCGATGTGGGCAATACGACGACCTGCACCATCTCCAATTTGCAGGATGGAATACCCTATTATTTCGCCGCCACCGCTTACGACACCACTTTGGCGGAAAGCGATTTTTCTTCCGAAGTGGTGTACGGGGGCGGATGCGCCTTCTCGATCTCTCCCGATTCCCAGTCCTTTGGCTCCTCGGGGGGGGCCGGAACGATCAGCCTTTCCACCGGCACGGGATGTTCCTGGACCGCAGTCAGCAATGTTTCCTGGGTGATCGTCACCTCCAACAGCAGCAGCTCCGGAAGCAGTAGGGTCTATTTTTCGGTGGCCTCCAATTCTTCTTCCTCCTCCCGCAGCGGAACCCTGACCGTGGCGGGAAAGACTTTCACCGTGAATCAGCAGGGGAGTTCCCCATCCACCTTCACCATCAATGCCACGGCCGGGGCGAACGGGACCATTTCTCCCCAGGGGATGGTGACGGTTACGGCGGGCGCGGGCCAGACCTTTACCATTACCCCGGCCTCGGGGTACACCGTGAGTGACGTGAAGGTGGATGGGGGTTCTGTCGGAGCCGTGACCTCCTACGCGTTCGCCAATGTGACCGCCAACCATACCATTGACGCCAGCTTTGCGGCCCTCTCTCCATCGCCGAACCTGGAACTGGCCGTGAATGCCGGGGGGAGCTCATATTCGGACGGCAGCAAAGTGCAGTACAGGGCGGACCAGTATTTTTTCGGAGGGGCAGCGGGAAAGAGCCACGCGACCATAAAGGGAACGAGGGACGGAGTCCTGTATCAGTCCGAAAGGTACGGCAACTTTTCCTATGCCCTCCCCCTTGCCAGTGGGAGTTATGACTTGACGCTCAAGTTTGTGGAAAGTACCCATTCGGTCAGGAATCAGCGGGTTTTCGACGTCTGGGTGGAAGGAAACCTTTCCTTGAATGACCTGGATATTTATGCCGTAACTGGGAAGGATATGGCTCTGGATGTTACCTTTTCGGTAAGTGTCTCCGATGGGGTGCTGAACCTGGATTTCATTCCCTCCACCGGAAATGCCCAGGTCAGCGCCATTCTGGTCAGGAAATCCTCCGGCGCCTTCAAAAAGCTCCCCGGAAGGCTCAAAAAATATTTCAGCACTCAAGCTAAATAGCTCATAGCAATGTAGCTCATAGCTGATGGCAAAGACCAGAAACTTAAAACCAAATTCCTATGAGCTATGAGCTATTTCTTCTTGAAGCTGGGGAAATAAGGAGACAAGCCCTTTGCGTTCAAGTCCCGGATGACCTTCAATCCCTCTTCCCGGGTGCTGAACTTCCCCGCCACCGCCCGGTACCAGGTCTCCCCTGCGGGCAACTTCCGGACGATGATCTTGATCTCCTTCCCCCGCAGGGCCGGCTCTCCCTTGAGGAAATTAGAATACTGGGGCCTCAAGAAGGTCCCCAGCCGGACTTGATAGGTCCCGTCGCCGCTATCCAGGACGAGTGTTTCCTCGGCAATGTTGGGAAGTCTCACCCGTTGGTTTACCAGGAGTCTGTGGGAACTGGGGATCCGCGGATTCACCTCCAGAATCTGGTCTACCACCGAGGTATTGGCCACCCCATAATTCCGGGCGGCAATGGTATAGATGTTCTCCCCCTTTTTCACGATGACCGTCTTTTTGATCCGGGCCTCACCCTTGGACCGGAGATCGACGGCCGCGGAGGAGGGGGAGGAAGCGGGTTTTGTTTTTCCCGCCACCGGCGATGCGGGTTTCATCTTCTTTTTCTTTGGAGGTACCGCAGGGGGGGGCTTTTTTTCCGCCGACGCCTTGGTCAGGTCAGGTTTTTTCCCCACCCCCGGCGGAGGAGAGGGCGGTGGAGCTTTTTGGGTCGGAGGTCCCACAACGGGCCTGGATGGTTTTTCCTGCAGCCCGGGTTGTTTGGCCGCCTCGGGTTGGGGAACCGCCTGGGCAACCCTTTCGCGCTTTCCTTCCGGGGAAAGGGAGGGTGCTTTTTCCACGATGGCCGGCGGCTGGATGGGAAACTTCGCCATGGGGGGTTCCTCGGGACCCTTCAGGTATATCCTTCCCAGAAAGATGATGGCTCCCACCCCGAGCAGGGCCAGCAGAGATAAACCGATCTTCCGGAAGAGGACGCCTTTTTTCCCGGCGGCCGTCGCCCCCCTCACCCTGCGCACCTCTTTCGGTCTCCTTTCCTCCAACTCCTCCGGCTCGACAAAATCCAGGTCTTCCAGTACCTCATTCACGATAGGGGTATCAACTTTTTTCTTGGAAAGGCCGTACCCGACCAGAAAGGCGTTGTCACAAAGAATATTGAGAGTCCGGGGGTTCCCCCTGGCGTGCCGGCAGATCAGGTCGATGGCCTCGGGGGTGAATACCTTGCTGACCTCACTGTCGACTTTCTCCAGCCGGTGGGCAATATACTGCCGAGATTCTCCTTCGTTCAGGGGGCGGATCTCATCCATGATCTCGACCCTCTGCCTGAGTTCCCGGAGGTTCGGCGAATCCAGCCTGGCTTTTAGTTCCGGCTGTCCGACCAGAACAATCTGCAGTTTCTTCGCGCTGAGGGTTTCCGGGGTGGGCAGAAGGCGCAGTTCTTCCATGATCTCCGGGCTGAGGTCCTGGGCGTCGTCGATGAGAATGGCCAACGTTTGGTCCGGGGTGAGGCTGTGGAGGTAATCATTCAGCTGTCTCACCAGGGATACTTTGTTCTGCGGGGCCGAGGGGACTTTCAGCTCCCGGAGGACATCTTCCAGCAACTCCTCATAAGTGTGTTGGTGACG
>LJUR01000132.1 GCA_001304105.1 Deltaproteobacteria bacterium SM23_61 | reverse complement strand
TCCGGGCCTACTGCACCCTGGGGGAGATCTGCGACGCCCTGCGGAGCGTGTTCGGGGAGTACGAGTCGGCGGTGAAGGTTTGAAGAGCAAAGAGCATAGAGCATAGAGCATAGAGCAGAGAGCAAAGAGGAAAGACCAAAGCCGTAAAACAAAAGGGCACATCCCTGGAAACAGAAAGCAATTGTTTCTGGCCGATGACAGCGGACGGCGGACCGAAAAGGAAGAACACAGGCCGTTGACCGCGGACGGCCGACCGCGGACCGTAAGATGGGTTGCTTTTGATCGGCCGTCGGCGGTCTGCGGTCGGCGGTCGGAACGGAGGGGGAGGATGAAAATTTTGAAGATTGACCACATCGGGATTGCGGCGAAGTCCATCGACCAGGTGGCTCCTTTCTGGAACGCGATTCTGGGACTGCCCATCGAAGGGCGGGAGACGGTGGAAGAGCAGAAGGCCACCACGGCCTTCCTCCCCGTGGGAGAGAGCGAGATCGAAATCCTGGAGTCCACGGCCCCAGACGGGGCCATTGCCAAGTTCATCGAGAGCCGGGGCGAGGGAATCCAGCACATCTCCCTGCGGGTGGACAACATCGAGCAGGCGCTGAAAGAACTGAAAGAAAAGGGGGTCCGGCTGATCGACGAAAAACCGAGGAGAGGTGCAGGAGGAGCGAAGATCGCCTTTATCCATCCCAAATCCACCAACGGGGTCCTGCTGGAATTGAGTGAACGGTGACTTTCTCCCGATGGCCAACGGGGGGAAACGAGCAAACATATTACACTTGCGGCATTGAATGCAGCAGGGAAATCAAAAGGAGGAAAACATGCTGACCAAGGAACAATTGCTGGAGAAGTCCAAGAAGCCGTCGGCCGACGCGTTGAAGATGCACCCCTTCTTCAAGGGGAAAATCATGTCCACCCTGAAGTGTGCGGTGCGCGACTTCGATGATTTCGCCATCTGGTACACCCCGGGAGTGGCGGCGGCCTGCCGGGACATCGAGGCCCATCCGGAGAAAGTCTTCGAGCACACCAACAAGGCCAATATGGTAGCGGTCGTTTCCGACGGGACCCGCGTCCTGGGCCTGGGGGACATCGGCCCGGAAGCGGCCATTCCGGTCATGGAAGGAAAGGCCATCCTGTTCAAATACCTGGGCGGAGTCGATGCCTGGCCGATCTGCCTGGACACGAAGGACGCCGAGGAGATCATCAAGACGGTTAAACTCATCTCCCCCTGCTTCGGGGGAATCAACCTGGAGGACCTCTCCCAGCCCAAGTGCTTCCACATCCTGGACACCCTGCGGAAAGAGGCCAAGATTCCCGTCTGGCACGACGACCAGCAGGGAACCGCGGCGGTGACCCTGGCCGGCTTGATCAACGCCTTCAAGATCGTCAAGAAAAATATCAAAGACGCCCGCATCACCCTCATCGGTTCCGGGGCGGCGAACGTCGCCTGCGCCCGGGTTATGCTCGCCTACGGCGTAAATCCGGCCAAGCTCATCATGGTGGATTCGAAGGGGACCCTGCACAAGGGCAGAACGGACATCCCCCCGGACTACAAGGAAAAACTGCGCTTCTGCCAGATCACCAACGCCGAGCAGCGCAAGGGGAACATTGCCGAAGCCATGGAAGGGGCGGATGCCGTCGTGGCGCTGGCCAAGTCCGGCCCCGACGTCATCAAGAAGGAGTGGGTCAAGAAGATGGCCAAGGACGCCATCATGTTCGCCTGTGCCAACCCCATCCCCGAGATCTATCCCTGGGAGGCGGAAGAGGCGGGGGCCAAGGTCGTTGCCACGGGCCGGTCCGATTTCCCCAACCAGGTGAATAACTCCCTCTGTTTTCCGGCCATCTTTCGGGGCACCCTGGATGTCATGGCCACAACCATCACCGACGAGATGTGCATCGAGTCGGCGATGGAGCTGGCCAAGTGCGCCGAGGACAAGGGCCTGAAGAAGGATTATCTCCTGCCCAAGATGGACGAGTGGGAAGTCTTTCCCCGGCAGGCGGTGAAAGTGGGCCTCAAAGCCATCGAACAGAAAGTGGCCCGGATCAAGCTGCCCAAAGAGAAACTCATGGAGATCGCCGAGGCAAAGATCCGCAAGGCCCGGATGGAAACAACGATCCTGATGGAGAAGGGGATCATCGCGGGGTATAAAGAATAAGGAAGCGACTGTCCGGCCCCGGCGGGACTTGAGGACCGTCAAGGTAGGGGTGTAACTCGAGGACCGGCTTTCCGGGCCTCGAGGCAAGAGGAAAAGAAAAAAACGGGGACCCGGTCGGGGAAAACATCGGGGCGGGTCCCCGGGAAGTATGGGAAGGAGGTTATGATGCGCGAGGTCAATGCCCAAAAAATTACCGAAGTCGTGAGAAAGATGTGCATCGATTCCAACTATTACCTGACAGAGGATGTTCTGAAGGCGCTGGACGAGGGGGAGAAGAAAGAAGAATCCCCCGTGGGGAAAGAGGTCTTCCAGCAGCTCAAGGAGAATATCCGCATCGCCCGGGAAGAGCAGGTGGCCATCTGTCAGGATACGGGTCTGGCCGTCCTCTTTGTGGAGCTGGGCCAGGAGGTGCACATCGTCGGGGGGGATTTCAATGAGGCGATCCACGAAGGGGTCCGGCAGGGATACAAGGAGGGGTATCTCCGCAAGTCCTCCTGCCATCCTTTCACCCGGGTCAATACCAAGGACAACACCCCGGCCATCATCCACCTGTCCTTGGTCCCCGGGGATAAGATCAAGATCCTCCTGGCCCCCAAAGGGGGAGGGGCGGAGAACATGTCCACGGTGGTCATGCTCAGCCCCTCGGAGGGAATCGAAGGGGTCAAAAACCGGGTGGTGGAATGGGTCAAACAGGCCGGCTCCAACCCCTGCCCGCCGGTCGTCGTGGGCGTGGGCGTGGGGGGAACTTTTGAAGAGGTTGCCCTGACGGCCAAAAAGGCCCTGATGCGCCCCCTGGGGAAGAAGAACCCGGACCCGCAGCTGGCAGCGATGGAAGAAGAGCTTTTGACCCGGATCAACAACCTGGGCATCGGTCCCCAGGGGCTGGGGGGAAGGATTACCGCCCTGGCCGTGAACGTGGAGCTGATTCCCTGCCATATCGCCAGCTTTCCCATGGCCGTAAACCTGAACTGCCACGCTCACCGGCATCAAGAAGCCGTGATCTGAAGGAGGTGGAAGAATGAGCGAACCGATTCGACTGAAAACTCCCCTGACCGACGCGGACGTGGAAAAATTGAAAGCCGGGGATAAGGTTTTGATCACCGGGGTCATCTACACCGGAAGGGACGCCGCCCATAAGCGACTCACCGACTTATTGAAAGAGGGAAAGCCTCTTCCGGTTGACCTCAAGGGGCAGATCATCTATTACGTAGGGCCGGCCCCGGCCAAGCCCGGCCATGCGATCGGGTCCGCCGGGCCCACGACCAGCGGGCGCATGGATGCCTATTCCCCCAGGCTGATGGAGATCGGTCTCAAGGGGATGATCGGGAAGGGCATGCGCAAGAAAGAGGTCATCGAGGCGATGAAGAAGTACAAGGCCGTATACTTGGCGGCCACGGGAGGGGCGGGAGCCCTCCTGGCCAAATCTGTCAAGAAGGCCCAGGTCGTGGCCTATGAGGACCTCGGGCCGGAGGCCATCAACCGGCTGGAAGTGGTGGATTTTCCAGCCATCGTAGTGAACGACACCAAGGGAAACGACCTGTACCAGCAGGGCATGGCGCAGTACGCGAGGTAAAAAAAGCAGCGATCAGCGCTCAGCCATCAGCTTTCAGCAAAAACGCCCTAGCTGATAGCTGACCGCTGAAAGCTGATCGCTATTTCACAAGGAGAGAATCAATGCGATACAAATGGCAAACCGGGGCTATGGCCTGGTTGATCCACCGTATCACCGGGGCCGCCGTGGGGATCTATCTCCTGCTCCACATCCTGGCCCAGTTCGGGATGAAGTACGAGCAGGAGGGGCTGGCGAGCATTTACGACTGGCTGACCCACAAGGCGGTGGTGGTGGTTCTCCTGGCCTTCCTGATCTACCACACCCTGAACGGAATCCGGGAGCTGTTCATCGACTTCGGAAACGGGGCTCTCTACCACAAGAAGCTCTTTTGGGTGATGATGGTCATCGGGCTGGTCCTTTTCGTGGCCAGCCTTTCAGCGATTTAGGAGGGAAGAGAAATGGCCTTGCCTACATCTCATCATTCCGGTGCGTTTCACTGGCTGTTCCAGCGGATCACTGGGATTCTCATTGCCGTCATCCTGGTCGTCCACATAGGGGCCGTCCATTTCGGGGTGTCCCCCGTGGACCTGGGAAGCCCCTTCTGGAAATTCTTCCACGTGGGGTTCTTGATCCTGCTCCTCTACCATATCCTGAACGGGTTCTGGCTCATGGTGGAGGACTATGTCCATAGCAACGGGCTCCGGGTGACCCTCTTCGGAGTGGCCTGGATCGTGGGGGTCTCCTTCCTCATCCTGGGGTTCGTCACTTTGGTACCTTTCGGCACATAAAGGCAGCTATCAGCCATCAGCTGTCAGCCTTCAGCTAAAGCTTCCTTCGCTGGCTGCTGAAAGCTGATCGCTGACCGCTATTTTTCTGGAGGATCAAATGGTTCATGAACATGATGTGGTGATTGTCGGGGCGGGGATCGCCGGTCTTTACGCCGCCCTGGTGTCCAGTCGATCGGTCGATACCGCGGTTCTTTCCAAGGTCTACCCCACCCGCTCGCATTCCATCTCCGCCCAGGGCGGGACTGCAGCCTCTCTGGGGAACATGGAAGAAGACAACTGGGAGTGGCATTTGTACGATACCGTCCGGGGAAGCGACTACCTCGGCGATCAGGATGCCCAGGAGATCTTGGTCCGGGAAGCCGTGGAAGTCGCTTATGAGCTGGAGCATTTGGGATGCCCCTTCAGCCGAACCGAAGGAGGAAAGATGGCCCAGCGCGCTTTCGGCGGGCACTACAGCAACTTTGCCAAAGGCCCGGTCCGTCGGGCCTGCTATGCGGCCGACCGTACCGGCCATGCCATGCTCCATACCCTTTATGAGCAGGGCATCAAGAATGGGGTGCGTTTCTACCCGGAGTACTTCATCCTCAACCTCCTGGTGGAAAACAATGTCTGCAGTGGCGTGGTGGCCTGGGACATGAAAAACGGCGGACTCCATGTGTTCCACGCCAAGACCGTGATGTTTGCCACCGGAGGATACGCCCGGGCCTGGAAAGTCAATACCAATTCCCTTTCCAACACCGGGGATGGGATGGCCCTCGTCCTGCAGGCGGGCCTGCCGCTGGAAGACATGGAATTCGTCCAGTTTCACCCCACCGGGCTTTATCCTTCCGGGGTTCTGGTGACCGAGGGGGCCCGGGGCGAGGGCGGCTATCTCGTCAACAGTGAAGGCAAACGATTTATGGAGAAGTATGCTCCGGCCAAGATGGAGCTCTCCCCGAGGGACGTAGTTTCGCGGTCGATCCAGACGGAGATCAACGAAGGCCGCGGAATCGGGGGAAAAGGGTACGTCCATCTGGATTTGCGCCACCTGGGAAAGCAGGCGATCATGGAGAAACTCCCCCAGATTCACGAACTCATCCTGAAGTTCGCCGGAATCGACGCGATCACGGATTTCGTCCCCATCCTGCCCACGGCTCATTATGCCATGGGCGGCATCCCTACGAATGTAGACGGACAGGTGGTCATGGACCCCAAGAACACGCCGGTAACGGGGTTCTATGCCGCCGGAGAATGCGCTTGCGTGTCGAACCACGGGGCCAACCGCCTGGGCTGCAATTCCACCATGGACTGCTCCGTGTACGGGAGGAGAACCGGCCGCTCCATGGTCCGGTACATCCAGGGGGGCGGAGAGAAAGCACCTCTGCCCAAAGATGCACTGGAGCGGGGAAGAGCCAAGATCGAAGGTTTCCTAACCCGGAAGGGGGATGAAAGTCCGGCGGCCATCCGGGACGAACTGCAGCAGACCATGATGGTCAATTGCGGAGTTTTCCGGGAAGAAAAGCTTTTGAAAAAACAGCTGGAGATCATCAAATCCCTGGAAGAAAGGTTTCAGAAAGTTCCGGTCGGATATAAAGGAAACTGTTTCTTCAACACCGATCTTACGGACGTGATCGAACTGGGAAACATGCTGGATTTTGCGGAGACCATCGTGGTGGGCGGCTTGGCCCGGACCGAGAGCCGTGGCGCCCACTCCCGCAAGGATTATCCCAAACGGGATGATGTGAACTGGCTGAAACACACCCTGGCCTGGAAGACGGATTCGGGAATCCGCCTGGATTACAAGCCGGTGGTGATTACCAGGTACAAGCCCGAGGAGAGAAAGTTCTAGGCCATTTTTCCCCCTCCCCCCACCCCCTCCCGCCAGGGGAGGGGGTATGTATAAAAGCCCCTCCCCCTCGATGGGGGAGGGCAGGGGTGGGGGTGAGACCGATCACGGAAACCCATTCGAAGGAGTGAAACATGATGCAGACCTTTAAGATCTACTTCAACCCCGAAGAGGACAAGGCCCCCTACTACAAGACCTACGAGGTGGACGTTCAGGAGGGGATGAATATCCTGGATGTCCTGTGCGAGATTAAGTGGAGGCAGGACAGCGGCCTCACCTTCCGCCGCTCCTGCCGCCACGGCATCTGTGGGTCCTGCGCCATGACCATCAACGGGCTCAACAAGCTGGCCTGCGAGACCCAGGTGAAATCCCTGGGCGGCGGGACGATCGAGATCGAGCCCTTGAGGCATTTTAAGGTGATCAAGGACCTGGCGGTGGACATGGACGATTTCTTCCAGAAACTGGAAAAGGTGAAACCCTACCTGGTCGCCGGCACGCCGCCTGCACTTCCTCCTGTCCCTCCTACTGGGCCAACCCGGACTTCCTCGGGCCGGCGGCGCTGCTCAAGGCCTACCGGTATGTCTTTGATTCCCGGGATGAGGGGTTTGCCGAGAGGGTGCCGGTTCTGAACACCCGTTACGGGCTGTGGCGCTGCCACACCATCTTCAACTGCACCATCTGCCCCAAGTCCCTGAACCCCACCTGGGCCATCGGAGAATTGAAGAAGAAGCTGGTGGGGGAAAGGTATTAAAGAAAGTTTCGGGTTTGTAGGGGCAGGTTTGAAACCCGCCCCTACGGGAGAGAAACTGGCCGTCGTTCGGGTAGGGGCGGTTCGCGTCGGAGACCCGACTCTACGAGAAACGCCCCTACGAACTTCGGGATTAATTCGGGGGAGGATGGAGGGGATGCGATGAACATCCATGAATACCAGGCCAAGGAGATTCTTTCCCGGCACGGGGTGAAGATCCCCCGGGGGCATGTCTCCTTTGACCTCCGGGATGCCGAAGCTGCGGCCCAGGGGATCGGCATGGGACCCTTTGTCGTCAAGGCCCAGGTCCACGCCGGCGGCCGGGGAAAGGCCGGGGGAATCCGGAAGGCCGAAGACCCGGCGGAAGTCCGCGAAATCGCCAGGGCCATGTTCGGTACCAGGCTGGTAACCCCCCAGAGCGGTCCGCAGGGGAAGCCGATCAGCCGGGTTCTGGTGGAAGAGGCTCTTCCGATTGAAAAGGAGTTTTACCTGGGGGTGACCATCGACCGCACCATTGGAAAGGTGGTGGTCATCGGCTGCTCGGAAGGCGGGGTGGAGATCGAGGAGGTCAGCCGGAGGGCCCCGGAGAAAGTCCACCAGGTGGCGGTGGAGTCGGGATGCGGGTTTACCAATTTCCAGGGGCGCAAGCTGGCCCTGGACATGGGCCTCCAGGGCCCGGTGATCGGCAAGGGGGCGGCCGTGAGCAGCTCTCTGGTCCGGTCTTTCATAGACTGCGACTGTTCCCTGGCGGAAATCAATCCCCTGGCCCTGACCACCCGTGGAGAACTGGTGGCCCTGGACGCCAAGATGAACATCGACGACAATGCCCTTTACCGGCACCCGGAACTGATGGCCCTGCGGGATATCGAGCAGGAAGACCCGCGGGACGTGGAGGCTTCCCGGCTGAACCTGAGTTACATTAACCTGGCGGGCAACATCGGCTGCATCGTGAACGGGGCGGGCCTGGGAATGGCCACCCTGGACCTCCTGAAGTACTACGGGGGAGAGCCGGCCAATTTCCTGGACGCCGGAGCCGGAGCCACCAAGGATATGATCCGGAACGCCTTCGGCCTTCTCCGCTCGGACCCCAAGGTGAAAGGGATCTTCATCAACATGTTCGGAGGGATCACCCGCTGCGACAGCTACGCCATGGGAATCGTGGATGCCCTGCGGGGCAGGAAGATTCTGGAAGAATCCGGGATGAACATCCTCACCTACAAATTCATGCGCGAGGCGGCCCAGAAGATCATCGAGCTGGTGAAAGAGAAGGCCTGAGGGACCCCCATAGGAAGGGTGCAGGGGGCAGGGAGCAGGGTGCAGGGAGCAGGGTGCAGGGCTGAATCCAAATGGATCGGTTTCTTCGTTTTATTCTCCGAATCAAAAATTTAGCATATTTCGACTAAAGTCAATCAATAAGGAGGAAACAATGGGAAGAAAAAGGAAGCTCGCCCGCGGAGTTGCGGTCGTGGGCGGCGGGCTGGCCAAGCTGGGCCTATTCAAAGACCGAAACTGCAAGGATTTTTTTGCCGAGGCCTACGAAGAAATGATCGGGTCCGTGGACAAGGGATTCGATCCCAAGGACATCGACGCAGTTTATGTGGGCAATTTCACCAACGACTTTTTTGTGCGCCAGGCCCACTGGGGTCCGATCATCGCCGATCTCCTGGGCCAGGTACCTAAGCCGATCACCCGGACGGAGGGAGCCTGCGCTTCCAGCGCCCTGGCCTTTCGGGAAGGGGTGCTGGCCATCGCTTCGGGGATGTACGACATGGTGCTTGTGGGGGGCCTCGAACAGATGTCCCTTTGCACCACCGAGGAGGTGGCCGAGGGGCTGGGCATGGCGGCGAGCCCTTACGAAGTGGCGACGGGATACACCTTCCCCGCCGTTTTCGGAGCCATGGCCACCGCCTATTTCGCCAAGTACGGGGCCACCCGGGAGGCGCTCTTCAACGTGACCATCAAGAGCCACAGCAACGCCCCCTTGAACCCCAAGGCCCAGTTCCCCATGAGCGTGCGGGATTTCATGAATGCCCGCATCGAAAGGTGCCGGAAGAAAGGCGAACCGGTGCCGGAGTGGAGAGATGAAAAGGACTTCCTCAGCGACCCGGCGGCGAATCCTTCCGTGGCCTGGCCCATGCATCTCTTTGACTGCTGTCCCATCAGCGACGGGGCCGCCTGTCTCCTCCTGGTGGGCGAAGACCTGGCCCGGAAATTCACCGACAAGCCCGTTTATGTGACGGGGATCGGCCAGGGGAGCGGGTACAGCCTCCATGCCAAGGAGGACCTCACCACCTACGAGGCCACCCGCGCGGCGGCGAAGGAGGCCTATGAGATGTCCGGCCTCACCCCGCGGGACATACAGTTTGCCGAAGTCCACGACTGCTTCTCCATTGCCGAGATCGTTCACATGGAGGACCTGGGCTTTGTGAAGCCCGGGGAGGGACACAAGGCCGTGGCTGATGGGATGACCCGCCTCGACGGCCCCAAGCCCATCAACACCTCGGGAGGCCTGAAATGCAAAGGCCATCCGGTGGGGGCCACGGGCGCCGCCCAGCTCTACGAGGTCTGGCTGCAACTCCGGGGAGAGGCTGGCAAGAGGCAGGTCCGCAATCCCAACCTGCGGGTGGGAGCGGCCCACAACCTGGGAGGCACGGGCGGAACCTGTACCTTCAACATCCTGGAGAGGAGGTAAACCCATGGAGAACCGGCCTTTCAATGATACCTCCTACGAGCAGTACCTGAAGGAACTTAAGATCATGGGCTCCCGATGCAAGAAATGCGGGGCCCTGGCCCTGCCCCCCCGGCCGATCTGCATTTCCTGCTACAGCAGCGAAATGGAATGGTTTGAATTCAAGGGCAAGGGCAAGCTCGCGGCTTTCACCAGCATCTCGGTGGCTCCGCCTTTCATGATTCAGGAGGGGTTCGGGCGGAACAACCCCTATCTCGTGGGGGTGGTGGAGCTGGAAGAAGGGGTCAAATCTGTTTCCCGGATCAATGGGCTGGATGCCCGGAAACCGGACCAGATCAAAGTGGGAATGCCGCTGCGGGCCGATTTTGTTTCCAAGGGAGAAGGCCCGGCCCGGAAGACCTCCCTGGTCTTCAAGCCCTGAACCCGGCAGGGGCTGGGTGTCCCAGGAGACGAACAGAAGCTTCGGAAAGAAGGGGCATGAACCAAGCGGCCTTGCTTCTTCCGGTCCGTGATTGGAAGAGAAAGCCGATATTCCAAGGAGGAAGGATGTGAGTGAGCGCTTGAAGAACAAAGTGGCCATCGTTACCGGAGTCGGGGCCGTCGGCCCGGGCTGGGGAAACGGAAAGGCAACGTCGGTCCTCTTCGCCCGGGAGGGAGCGAGGGTCTTCGGCATCGACGTGAACCTGGCCGCGGCGGAAGAGACCAAAGGAATCATCGACAGGGAAGGCGGCGCCTGCACGATCATGCAGGTAGACGTAACCAAGGCCGGGGAGGTGAAGGCCATGGTGGACCGCTGCCTGAAGACCTACGGCCGCATCGACATCCTGCACAACAACGTGGGCATTGTGGTGTCGGGCGGACCGGTGGAAGTCAGCGAGGAGACCTGGGACAAGGTGATGGCGGTGAACCTGAAGAGCATGTTCCTCACCTGCAAGTACGTGCTGCCCCACATGGAAAAGCAGGGCGGCGGGGTGGTCACCAACATCTCTTCCATCGCCGGGATCCGCTACACCGGCATCCCCTACGTAACCTATTCGGCCAGCAAAGCCGGGATTCTCGGTCTCACCCAGAGCGTGGCCCTGCAGTATGCCGCCAAGAACATCCGGGTCAACGCGATTCTGCCGGGGCTGATGAATACGCCCATGTTCGTCGAACCCCTCAAGGAGGCTTACGCCGGCGGGGACATTCAGAAGATGTTCGAGATCCGCAACCAGCAGTGCCCCATGAAACACATGGGCGACGGCTGGGACGTGGCCTACGCGGCCCTTTACCTGGCCTCCGAAGAGGCCAAGTATGTGACCGGCCTGCAGCTCGTGGTGGATGGGGGGATCACCTGCAAGTTTGCTTAGGGAAAATCCGATTTGGCAATACCGGCGACCTTGTATGGCCGCTGGGGATTCAGAAGGGGCGTCGATTCCCGGGGACCCTTGGAAGGAGTGGGTCCCGTACCCATAACCCAGCCGGGGGGATCCCCCCGATCGATCCTCTCGTGCCTGAGCTCCCCAAAGGGAAGGGATGTTTTCCCGGCAGGGTTTGGGCTTCATGATCCTTTGCCGTGCCGGTGGCAAATTTTCCCGCGTCCGAAATCATACCGGTTTCCTCAAATTCCTTCTGGAAAGACAGGAAAGGAGGCAAACCTGATGAATGTCGGAACGTTATTTTCCAAGAGTGCCCGAACGTTCCCCGACCGCTTGGCCATTGCCTACGGCGACTATGAGCTTACCTATCAGCAGGCGAATGAGAGAATCAACCGACTGGCCAACGCCCTGTCCGCCCTCGGCGTCCGGAAGGGGGGAAACGTGGCCATTCTCCTGCATAACTGCCCCGAATTTCTCGAAACACTCTTTGCCTGCTTCAAGGCCGGGATCGGGACCGTGCCCATCAATTTCCGCCTCCATCCGAAGGAATGCGCCTTTATCATCGACAACTCCGAAGCGGTGGCCCTGGTGGTGGGGGAAGACTTCCGTGACTCTCTGCACGCCCTCCGGAAGGAGATGCCGAAGGTCAAACATTTCATCTGCATCAGCGAGCCCCTGGAAGGGATGCTGGCCTATGAAAAACTTCTCGAAGGAAAATCCCCCCAGTTTGAAGATGTGACCGTGGAGCGGGACGACCTGGCCTGGCTCTTCTACACTTCCGGGACCACGGGACAGCCCAAGGGCGCCATGCTGACCCACCATGTCATCATGATGATGACCATGAACTTTTTCTCCGACATGAGCCCCCTGGGCCCGGAGGACGCAGCCCTGCATGCGGCCCCCCTGAGTCACGGCAGCGGCTTATACAGCATTCCCAACGTGGCCAAGGGAGCGGCCAATGTCATCCTGAAATCGAAAGCTTTCGACCCCAAGGCGGTTTTCGAGGACATCCAGCGGAGGAAGGTGACCAACATGTTCATGGCCCCGGCCATGATCAAGCGCCTTATCCTATCGCCGGAGTTCGACAACTATGACCTCCGTTCCATGAAATGCATCAACTACGGGGGCGCCCCAATCTACGTGGAGGACCTCAAGGCGGCAGTCCGGAAATGGGGGCAGGTGTTCGTCCAGCTCTATGGGCAGGCGGAATCCCCCATGACCATTTCCTACCTGCGGAAGGAAGAACATCTGCTGGAGGGGACTGAAGAGCAAATGAAACGCCTGACTTCGGCGGGGATCCCCCGCACCGACCTGGAAGTCCGGATCTTTGACGATGACGACCGGGAACTCCCGCCGGGGCAGATGGGAGAAATCGTGTCCCGGGGAGAGGTGGTGATGAAGGGCTACTGGCGGAACCCCAAGGCCACCGCCGAGACGCTCCGGGGGGGATGGCTGCACACCGGGGACCTGGGAATCATGGATGAAAAGGGATATGTGTACATTCTCGACCGGGCCAAGGACATGATCATCAGCGGGGGGGAAAACATCTATTCCCGGGAGATCGAAGACGTGATCCTCCGGCATCCGGCAGTCCTGGAAACGGCGGTGATCGGAGTCCCGGATGAAACCTGGGGGGAGGCGATCAAGGCTTTTGTGGCTTTGCGGGAAGGAAAGGAAGCCACCCAGGAGGAGATCATCAACTTCTGCAAGGATCACATGGCCGGCTACAAAAAACCCAAGTCTGTGGAGTTCGTCGACGCCATCCCCAAGAATGCCTACGGGAAAGTGCTGAAGCGGGAGCTGAGGGAAAAATACTGGGCAGGAGAATCGCGCAGGGTCCGATAGCGAGCGGGATGGATTGGATCGAGTGACAGGCAGGCTGCCCTGCGTGCCGAGGGACCCATTGCCCCAGGAGGAAACCCTTTCCCCTTTGCCCACCTGTGGGTATCATTTCCAATTCATCCGTCGGGTTCATGGTGTCCGAAAGGGGAAGCAACTTTCCACCCCGCCACACCAGCAATCCGTACGGTTGCCCATCCCGAGGACCGAAACCCGCGTACGGCTTCAGTGCCGGCGCTTCCTCCATCAGGATCCGGAGCAGATCGCCCAACGGGGCGGGATTCGGGAAAGACACCTCCCGGCAAAGGCCCAGAATCCGATCCAGGGGTGCACGGGTTTTGATCCTCAAAACGCTCCCTTAAATCAGGAAATCATATTTCCATCTGATGCTTTTATCACTGTTCCTACCGCTGATAGCCTCCGAGTGTATGGTCCCAAAATATTCTGCATTTTCTTTCGGCTTCCCGAACAAGCCATGATCTCTAAAGGGTTGTCATATCGCTCGCCGGTTAAATGATATTCAGGGCCAACCTGGTCTGGATATCCATCAGGCTCTATCTTTAGTACGCTTTTTGGTAGAGCTCCACAATCTCCTCCTCCGTGGCCTTGCGGGGATTATTCCCCGGGCTTCCGCTGGCGATGGCGTCGGCGGCCATCTGCTTGACCACGGCGTTGAATTTCTTCTCCTCCACGCCGAGCCCTCTGAGAGGGGGAACTTTCAAGTCGTCATTCAGCCTGCGGGCCCCCTCAGCCGCCAGATAGGCGGCGTCCAGGAGAGAAAGACCCCCGGTGATTTCCCCCATGGCCCCGGCAATATCCGCATATTTCTTCGGGTTCCCGGGAATGCTGAATTCGATCACCGTGGGCAGAAGGGCCGCATTGGAAACCCCATGAGGCACATGGAAATAGGCCCCGATGGGCCGGGCCATCCCGTGAACCAGGGCCACAGAAGAGTTGGCAAAGGCCAGGCCGGCATGGAGAGAACCGGTCAACATGTTTCCCCGAGCCTCCAGGTTATCCCCGTTCGACCAGGCCTGCCGCAGATTGCCGGAAATCAGGCGGATCGCCTGGAGGGCCAGCGTGTCGGTCAGGGGCTGGGCTTTGACCGAAACGTAGGCCTCGATCGCATGGGTAAGAGCATCCAGGCCGGTGGCGGCAGTGATGCTCTGGGGCATCTGCAGGGTCATCAGGGGATCTACCAGGGCGACCCGGGGGAGGATGTTCGGACTGGCGATGAGCATCTTCACATCCTTGACGGTATCGGTGATAACGGTGAAAGGAGTCACCTCACTTCCCGTGCCCGCGGTCGTAGGAATCGCGATGAGCGGGGCACCGGGCTTGGGAATCTTGTTGGCCCCCATGAAGTCACTGATCTTTCCCCCGTTGGTCGCCAGGGCGCCGATGGCCTTGGCCGCATCCATCGGGCTTCCTCCCCCTGCGGCGATCAGGAAATCGGCCCCGGCCTCCTTGAAAACCTTTACCCCCTCTTCGGCATAATCCTGAGTGGGCTCCATGACCACCTTGTCGTACACGGTGAAGGGAATGCCCGCAGCCTCCAGGCATTTCTTAATGTCCTTGAGAAGTCCGGCTTTCTCCAGATGGGTGTCGGTGACCAGCAGGGCTTTCTTTCCGAGCCCCTTGGCGAAATTCCCCACTTCTTTGGCTGCCCCGGGACCGTTCACAATCAACGCGGGGGCCTTGAACTGATACGTTTGCATTATCATACTTTCCTCCTTTTAAACCATCGAAGGATCGAGAAATTTTTCCCGAGAAACAATCCGGGATGATGATGTGCCGACTTCCGCAGGGGCGATCGTAGAATAAAGTAAAAAATTTTGTCAAGAATAAAAATGGGGAAACGAAGAATTATCTTGACAGAATCTCCCCCATAGCTGTCGTTCCTTTGGTCAAATACACTGCTTCTCCATGCGGTTCCTTCTACCCGGTTTCCCTCTGAAAGGCTCGATGAAAAATGAGCTATTAGAAAACAATTCCCTGAAAGCTTTCGGGGAACTCGCATGCTCCTTGGAGGTTCTGTACCGAATCAATCCCCTACACAATACCAGGTTTGATCAACACAAGAAAGAAGGAAAGGGAGCGGCCCACAACCTGGGAGGCATGGGCGGAAGGTGCACTTTCAACATTCTGGAGAGGAGGTAAGCCCATGGAGAACCGGCCTTTCAATGATACCTCCTACCGGCAGTATTTGAAGGAGCTTAAGATCAGGGGCTCCCGGTGCAAGAAATGGGGGGCTCTGAACCCGGCAGGGGCCGGCACCGTGCCGATCTAACCATTTTACCCACGACAGACCCCTCTCTCCCGGCCGGGAGGGTCGGTTTTTCCCCACCTTTTTGTGAAGGCCTGCACAGCCCACTTTCCCTTTAATTTTTGAGGACTTTCCTCGGTTGAGGCGGCGGCACTTTCCGGGGATCTTCCTTTTTTATTCGTTTATTCGATCCATTCCTCAGAGACACATCCATATCATAATGGCAAAAAGATGACTAAAATATTTTTATAGGCAATTAAATTATTTTATAGTTAGATCAGTCGAGCGAGAAAAACCTTTCGCCATTCTTTCCTCTTATGGGATTATTTCCCCTCCATATTCTTCCGCGAACCCCTTTAATTTTAAAGAATTTATAAAAATCTTCCGATTTAAAGGGTTAAAGACACGCCTTTTCTCCAAAATCGGAATACATATTGCAGAAGAGATCTTCCCGGAAGGATGGGAAGGTAGAATTGGATCCTAGGATGAGGGCACTTAACTCCCGGATGAAAAAGGAGATGCAGAGACACATGGGTGATGGTTCGAGCAAGGAAAAGGGCATCACTCTCATTGAAGTACTTGTTTCCCTCTTTCTCCTTATCGTTGGAGTATTGGGGCTGATCTCTATGCAGCCCGCGGCATGGAGACTGTCCGGGACCGCTGATTATCTGGGTAGGGCTGCGCACACGCTGCAAAGAGAGCTCCAGTTTTATGAAGCCCGGATCATGAACCCCAACGTCGCCATTTCCGTCGACCCGAATACCAAAACTTGGAGCAGCACGTATAGCATAACGGCCAGTGGGCAAGATACGGAGAAGACCGGAGATGCGGTCTTCAACGTTCAAACCACCATTACGGACCTGGACGGAGGCAGATCCTACCGGCTGGCGGGGCGGGTCAGTTGGCCCGCCAATCCCGTAGGAATTTCCGAGAGTCTGCTTGTAACCAGGACTGAATCTTACCGGCAGTGAGAATCATGGACGCTTACCAAAACTCGAGGGGATTTACTTTAATTGAGGTTCTGCTCGCTGTTTTCGTGGGCCTCTTACTATTGAGCGCAATTTCGTTAACCATGATCTCGGGACAGAGGTCTTCATCGGCCATTGAAAGGAAGACGGCTGCTCAGCAGGATGTTCGGGGGGCCCTGAGGGTCATGGCCACGGAGATCGGCATGGCCTCTTTTAATCCCAATTTTGGTTCCGGAATCTGGCGGAAATTCGACGCCTGTTCAACCCCGGCGGTTAATCAAGACAATAGGGGGCTCCAGGAAGCGACCCCCAATTCCATTACCGTGCAGATGGATATCGGGGAAAGCGGCAACATTGGCGATGACAACAATGAAATCATCCGGTATGAGTACCTTCCCAGCCCCAGCGGCCAGTTTATCCGGAGGGCGGTAAACTGCCAAGCGGCAGAACCCTTTTTGGGGGCAGATCCGGCCACGGGAGTTTCCGGGGCTGTACGGGTGATCAATGACACGGCGGAAATTTACAACGGAGATCCCGCCCCTGAGACGGCTGTATTCCGGTATTATGACGCCAAAGATCCAGAGACCGAGCTTTTTCCCCACAAGAACCCGTCCGATATCCCCAACATAAGAAGGATTGATATAACCCTGGCCGTGGAAACGGATGAAATAGATCCCAACACCCGCCAGCCGAGGCAGATGATCTACTCCACCAGCGTGATCGTGAGGAACCATGCGCTTACTCCATAAGAAGTCAGGTTGGAAAAGATGGTCAGGGCCTCCGCCTGCGGGGTTCGCCCTCGTCGCGTCCATACTGGCCCTATTTGTTCTTACGGCCGTAGGGATCCTGGCCTTTACGATGACGACCCAGGATGCGAGGATCAGCATGAGAACGGTGGGGGAGATAAAGGCCCTCTCTGCTGCGGAGGCCGGCGTTCATGCCCTGGCCCAGAAATACGATCCCGGTAATCCCGCCGCCCTGCCAACCGGCCCCCAGCAGGTTGACCCCAACAACGACCCCGCCTCGCGGTATACGATTACACCGCCAACCAGTCCCACCCGCGGCCCGGCCGCCCTCCCTTACCCGGGCTATTCCATAGGGGGAGCGGAGATATGGGGGCAGACGAGACACCTGGCCAGCGTGACGGGGGAAAATACAAGGTATAACAGCAACATCCAGGTCCAAGCCGGGATCGGCTATGGACCCGTGGATATTACCACCCTATATCGGTGAAAGGGTTGCCGTTTATGAAAAATAAAATTTTTCGGGACGCGATGAATAGAAGGAGGAATAAAGGAATGGTCAAGAAATTAATCACATCTTTTCCCTTGCTCCTCTGCCTTTTTCTCTCTGCCTCCCTGGTTTTCGCCGCAGATGATGAATCCGCCCTATTCAGCGATTCGGCTCGCCCGGATGTTTTGCTGGTATTTGATAAGTCCTCCAGCATGAGACGGGGACTTGACAACAGTAGTGCCGATTGCGACGACGACTGCGAGGGTTCCGATTGTTGCCGTTTCGTAATC